>CANBUA010000065.1 GCA_947372535.1 Burkholderiales bacterium | reverse complement strand
AGCACGTCGAGCGTGGTCATGCCCCGGTGCACCAGCACCTTGTCCATCACGACCTGGAAGAACAGCGGACTGATCAAGGCGAACAGTTGCAGGAACAGCGAGACCAGCAGCACCTCGCCGATCAGCTTGCGGTATTTGACGATGCTGGGGATGAACCAACTGAAATCGAACTTGGCCAGATCACCCGCCAGGCTGGCGCGACTGGTGGCCACGAGCAGCTCGCCCTGGCTGCCCCGGTTTTCAGGCGCCCATTGTTTGGCGAAGACTTCCATGGGCTCGATGGTGGGGCGGCCGCCGCCCTCGCCTTGCGGATCCTGAAAAAGCACGCGCTGGCCGTCGCATTGGGCCAGCAGGACCCAGCGCTCGGCGCCATCGTCGTCGATCAATTTGGCCAAGGCCGGCAAGGCTGCCAGCTTCAGGCGCTCAAGCGTCGTTTTGGTGATCTTGGCCTTGAGGCCCAGGTGCTTGGCCGCCAACAACAAGTCGCGATGCTGCAAAGCTTCGCTGGGGCTGATGCCCAACTGGTGCGCCAGCGTTTCGGGGTCGGCGGCGATGTGGTGCAGGCGTGCCAGCAGGCACAGCATGGCCAGCGGATGGACGTCTGGCGAGGCCGTTTGGCCATTGGACGGGGCTTGCCCCGCCACGACATTCGAGCCTTCAACGCCCGATGCTGCACCCTGAGGTGCATTGGAAAACTGCATGTTCTACCCCCGCCCTGACTATTTTTAGGAATCTACCCGAGTGTGACAGCATCATCCACCAAGGAAGCCCCCCCTCCCCCCAATGAGAGGGAAGGGTTTGTGACCGTTTTCATTGGGCGGGCGCCCTGTGTGTCAAGTCCAGCTGCTGGCCAGGATTTTGCTCAAAGCAGCCTGCGTGGCCGGCGGCATGGCGCCTACGTCATCCCCCGGGGCTGAGAATTTCGCCATGGCGTTGACCAGCGCGTTGACCTTGCTGGCGCTCAGCGTTTTGTTGTCGCCCACGGCAGTGATTTTCTCGACTTGGTAGTTGCTGCCCTTGTACCAATCCTGGAGGGTCACCTTGCCCTGGGTCCCGATGACGGCGATCTGCAGGTTGTTGCCCGATTTGGTCAGCCACAGTCGATCGGAGGTGGCTTGGTCGATTTTGAGCAGGTCCGGCGTCAACAAGTTGTTGAGCAAGCCGGTGTCGTTTTCGACGATGGTGTCTTGTCCTCCGTTCCACCCATTGAAAAGGTAGGTGTCTGCGCCCTTGCCGCCGATGAGCCGGTCGTTGCCCAAACCACCGTCCAAGATGTCATTGCCCGCGCCGCCATCCAGGGTGTCATGTCCTGCTGCGCCATTGAGCGTGTCGTTGCCAGCCAGACCCGACAGGACATCGTTGCCGCCCTGGCCCCATAGCAGGTCTTTGTTGGCGCCGCCCGAGCGCTTCACGCCCGCCGCCTGGCTCAGCAACTCGGCCCCGGTGAGCGTGGCATCGCCAAACTGGACGCGAAGACCCTCCCACGGGCCATCCACATCCAACTGAACGGAGTTGCCATCGGTGTTGCTCAGGAGCACGGCGTTCGGCGTGAGCCGCGCCAGGCTCACATCCGCCAGGAACGCATGAAGGAAGAGGGTGTCGAGCCCATCGGCATGGACGACGCTCTTGCCCGTGAAGTACAGCTCATAGTTGTCCCGTCCCGCCCCGCCCGTGAACGTGTCGTTGCCCGGCAATGAACCGCCAAACAGCCAGTCATCGCCTTCCTGCCCGTTGATGAGATCATCGCCCGCCCCGCCATAGATGGTGTCGTTCAGGCGCGAGCCTTTGAGCCGCAACGCATCGATCTGGGCCGTGCCAAGGACCGTGCCATCGGCCAACTGGATGCTGGCAAAGCCTCCGGTCACCAGGTCTTGCGGACGGTTCTTGAAGAGCAGTTGGTCGTTGCCGCCGGAGAACTGGAGGTCGGATGCCGTGATGCCGGCACCCAGCTTCAGGCTGACTGGCCCGCCAATGCTGATCTGTTTGAAATAGATGGTGTCATGGCCATCTCCGACATTGAAGACCACGGTCGTCGCGTCGGGCCCGATCTCCAGCCAGTCGTCGCCCAAGCCACCTTCCAGGGTGTCGTTGCCAGCGGCACCGCGAAGCAGGTCATCGCCCGCACCGCCAATGAGCACATCGTCACCCTGGCCACCGATGAGCGTGTCGTTCCCCCCCTGCCCCAGCAAGGTGTCGTTGCCACTCAAGCCCAGGATGTTGTCGTCCGAGGTGGTGCCCGACAAGGCGTCGCCCGCGTTGCCGCCCAGGATGGGTGGCGTGGCGCTGTAGGCCAGCAACTCGCTCCCTGCCAGCATGCGCCCATCCGGCAGGCGCACGGTGAGGCGGTTGTCCACGGGGGAAAAGCCGTACAGCTCGAGCGTCTCACCAGAATCGAGCAGCCTCACGAACACCGACGGGACTTCGAGGCGATCAATGTAGGGGATGCCTTGATTGTTGCTGGTCTGCCATGAGCGCGTCTGAGTCGCGGTGCTGAACACGACCCGGTCGGTGTCCAGCACCAGGGTGTCCGTGTTGTCGAATGCATAGATGGTGTCATTGCCTCGACCCACGCCATAGGCGAAGACCTCTGCACGCGTCACGTCGGAGGTGATGCGCTCGGCGTGTGCGCTGCCTTCAATGGCACGCTTTTCTACCTCGTCGGCCGACCAGACCGTGCCATCGGCAAAGGCCAGCCGGAATTGCCCGAGGACATTCATGCCAGCCCGGTAAGCCCGAACGGTGACCACACCCTGGGCGCCGCCCGTGTCGATGTGCAGGAAGTCCTCCTGCTTGGGGTCGGGGAAGGTCGGCGAGCGCCTCACCGCGGCATACATCGGATCCTGGTAGTTCAGGCTGGAGGTCAGGATGCGTACGTCCTCGGGTTTGACATCGGCGCCCAGCACGATGGTGTCGACATCGCCGAACATGTTGCCGCCCAGGTACACCACGGTGTCCTTGCCGACGACGTAGGTGTCATTGCCCCCCAAACCGGCCAGCTCGGCTCTGTCGTACAGGGCCGTCAAGGTGTCGGCACCCTCTCCGCCAGGTGGCATTGAAGGCGGCAGCGCGACTGCGGTGGTATGGCTGTCAAGTTCGGCACCCGTCCAGACGGTGCCATCCGAAAAGGTCAGGGTCAAAACCTCTGAAAAAGCGCCTGGCGCGCCCTGCTCCCTCAACGTGATGGCATCACCCGTGGCGTTGAGGCGGATCACCCGGCTATAGCTCGTCACCGGCTGGGTGACCACCACCCGGGTCAAGCTCACGTCGTTGGGCGTGATGCCATCGTTGAGCAGGATGTGCACGCCGTTGTCCCACACGATGGTGTCCTGGCCAAAGCCACGGCCGAACACAAAGGTGTCCTGCTGATCGCCAACAAGCGAATCGTTGCCTGCCCCCCCTTCGATGCGATCGGCGCCTGCTCCGCCCACCAGCGTGTCATTGCCCGCACCGCCGAGCAGGGTGTCGTCTCCCGCATGACCCTCCAGGAAATCGTTGCCACCCTGGCCGTCGAAAAGCTCCGCACGCGCGCTGCCGGCGATCCGATCGTCGCTTGCGGTGGTATTCAGGAGCGACTGCGCCAATTGGCGCACGCTCCAGGTGGTGCCATCTGAGAAACGCACCTCACTGAGGTCGGTGTCGGCAGCCAGGTCCAAGCCACGGAGGTCGATCAGGGCACCGTTGTGCCGATTGCGCAGCGTGGGCAGCTCGCCTAACTTGAAGAACTCGATGTCGGCCGGGACG
This sequence comes from Burkholderiales bacterium, assembly GCA_947372535.1. The sequence continues at coordinate 14,908 of CANBUA010000065.1, read as the reverse complement.
ATGCCTGTGCCGAACTCAATGACATCGTTGTCGCCAATTGCCACGATGTCATGGCCCCAGTCTTTGGCGAAGCGATAGACATTGCTGCCGGCCCCGCCCGTGAGGTATTCATTGCCGGTGCCGGAGACCAGCGTGTCATTGCCCCCAAAGCCTCGCAGTTCATGGTGCTGGCCGTTGCCGATCATCAGGTCGTTCCCGGCCGAGCCTTGCATCAGATCGCCCGGCACATTGTCGGCCAGGGCCAGTTGGGCCAATACCGACGCACGCGACCACACCGTGCCATCGGCAAACTGAAAACCGGCCAAGCCGGGGATGTTCAGCTCGCTGCCATCGAGCACCAGGGATGCCCCGGCCACGGACGAAAACTGGCGATCGGGGGCTGCCGTGCCAGGCCGGTTGATTTGGATGACGTCCGGCGAGTTCTTGAAGGTGATCGTCCAGCTGCGCATTTCAAAGTAATGCCCGTACGAATCAACTTGATGGTCCAGCAAAGTCAGTTGGATGTCGGAGGGCGAGATGCCCGCACCGAACTTGAAGAGAACGGGCGCATTGGCGTCTTCCAAGGTGGCGGTGTAGGTGCCGAAACCGGCGTTGAACGTCTGGGTGGTGGTGGCCATGGCGGTGTGATGACTGAAGGAAATTTTCGGATGTTTGAGGAGATCAATTCCAACTGCTGGCCAGGATCTTGTTCAATCCTGTCTGCGTGGCCGCAGGCAAGGTCGTGACCCCTTCTGCGGGGGCCGAGAACTTGGCCATCGCCGTGACCAGCGCGTTGACCTTGCTGGCGCTCAAGGACTTGTTGTCACCCAAAGCCGTGATTTTTTCGACCTGGTAGGCGCTGCCCTTGTACCAATCCTGGATGGTCACCTTGTCGCTCGTGCCGATGATGGCGATGTCCAGGTTGTTGCCCGATTTGGTGAGCCACAGCTGGTTGGCCTTGGCACTGCCGATCTTGAGCAGGTCGGGACTGAGCAGCGTGTTGAGCAAGCTGGTGTCGTTCTCGACGACGATGTCTTGCCCATCGCCACGGTTGAACACATAGGTGTCGGCGCCCTTGCCGCCGATGAGCAGGTCGTTGCCCAAGCCGCCCGCCAGGGTGTCGTTGCCGGCCAGACCGCTCAAGGTGTCATCGCCAGCCAAGCCTTGCAAGCTGTCCTTGTTGGCCGTGCCGGTCAAGGAAGAGCCGTATGGCTTGTTGGCCACGGCCATGATCTGCGCGCCTGTGAGCACATCGCCGTTGGCGAACTTGAGCGTGAGCCCGTCCCATTGGCCCGCGTCAGTCAGGACCAAGGCGCGTTGATCGGCGGTGCCGACCTTGAACCACAGCGTGACGGACTGCCCGGACACATCGCCAAAGATCTTGGAGATGAACAGGTCAGCGCGCTTCAAACCGGCATCGAGCAAGATGGTGTCTTGCGAATCGGCCTGGACCTGGTTCCACACACCACTGCCCTCGACCACATAGACATCCGCGCCAGCGCCGCCCTCAAGCACGTTGCTGCCGGAGCCACCCTCCAGCCGATCGTTGCCATCACCGCCGAACAAGGTGTCGTTGCCACCTGCACCGACGAGGGTGTCGTTGCCCTGGCCGCCTGCGAACAGATCTGCTTTGGCCGAGCCTTGCCACAGGCTCGGGGCGGACGAGCCCGTGCTGGCTTGCAACTGGGCCAGGGTCATGACCTGCCCCTGCGCACCAAAGCGAAACAAAGGTTCGACGACGGCCGAGTTCGGGCCAGGCGCGCGCCCATTCTCATAGCGCATGATGTCCAGCGAGTCCTGCGAGCCTTGCAGATTCAAGGAGAACTGCCCTTCGCTGGTGGCGACGCTGATCTGATCCTTGGCCAGGGTGTCCGACAGCTGCACGATGTCTGGCACACCCGCAGACTTGGACCAGTAGGTGTCATGGCCGCTGCCTGCGCCGAACAGGAGGAGGTTGCCCGGCAGTTTGGGATCAGGGTAGATGTCCTTCATCCGATAGACGTCATCGCCAGCGCCGCCATCCAAAGTCGCGGCCCCTTCGTACCACAAGGTGTCGTCGCCCGAGCCACCGTCGAGGCGGTCGGCCCCCAAACCACCACTGAGCACGTCGTTGCCAGCACCACCCGACAAAACGTCGTCGCCATCGCCGCCGCTCAAGGTGTCGTCACCCTCACCGCCCAGCAAGGTGTCGTGGCCCAAAGCGCCTGTGAGTTGGTCATTGCCCGCCAGCCCATCGATGCGTTCATCCAGCGAGGACCCGATGATGAAATCGGCACCGGCCGTGGCTTGCAGGGATGCGAGGTAGAGCGCCTGCGAATCGAGCACCTGACCGTTGCCCAATTCGACCTGGTAGATGGCGCTCGTTGTCGCCCCGACTTCACTGAAATAGTTGTCCACCAGCACGTCGAAGCGGTGACTCAGCCCCACACCATGGGCGCCATCGTCCACGGTGATGCGCAGGCTTTGGCCCCAGGAACGGCGCACAGTGAGGTCGTCGGCGGTGAGCGAATTGGCCGGATCCTGACCGATCAGGATCACCCTGTTGAGCGCCTCGCCGGGCAGGCTATGGTCAGAAATTGTCGCGGTTTCCCAGTTCTCCAGGATGCGGTAGGTGTCGGTGCCCGCGCCCCCATACAGGTAATCGGGGCCGCCGCTGGCAATGAGGGTGTCATTGCCATCACCGCCATCCAATTGGTCACCCCCCCCGCCGCCGTCCAGCAGGTCGTTGCCCTGGCCACCGCGCAGGTCGTCATACCCATCCATGCCGAAGAGCGTGTCATCGCCAGCTTCGCCCCAGATCTTGTCGTTGTCGCCCAGGCCAAAGACCAGGTCGTTGCCCAGGCCGGCATGGATGAGGTCGCCAGGGAGGCTGCTGCCAGGCGCTGCGTCCGAGCCGATGATGGTGTCGTTGTCCGCCGTGCCTGATAAATACACGTCGACCTTGGCGCGGTCAATCACCCAGTCACCCACTTGTACGGTGGCCACATGGCTTTGCTGCTGCGGATCCTGCGCGAAATAGCCCAAGATGGTGGCGCCACTCACCCCGTTGAGGCCCAGCACGACGAGCGCATCGCCATCGCGTTTCATGGAGATGCCCTCGATGGGCTGAGCGCCCTCCGTGTACGTGATGATGTGGACCCGATCGACGCCAGCACCAGGTCCGCGGGCGTCGATCACTTGCATGCCGGCCTGGTATTGAATGTCGTAGAAATCGTTGCCTGCACCACCCGACAGCACGTTGCTGCCGCCCGTGGCCTGGAGGATGTCGGCGCCCAGTCCGCCCAAGAGGGTGTCCTGCCCTTCTGCGACCAGGACATCATCGCCATCGCGACCATCGATCAGGTCACCGGCCTCGCCGCCGACCATGGTGTCTGGTGCACTGGTCCCCACCAAGGTCTGGCTGCCCAGGTTGGATGCCACCGGATCGCCCTTGACCAGGGCCAGGAAACTCGCCAGGTCATAGGGCTTGTTGGGATCGACCTTGAATTGGTACTGTGGGCCGGCAGGGTTGTCGAAATCGCGGATGGCCAGGCTGCCGGCGACCTGTTGATCGGGGTAGCGCGCGACGATGTTGAGGGTGTTGACGCCCCCACTGCGAACCACGTTGGTCTCCATGGTCAAGTCGCTGAACTTCACATAGAGCCACCAGTCGGAGAGGTCCACCAGATCAATGGCGCGGTCGGTGACTTTTTTGGGGTCGGCCAAGGCAGTGATCGTGCTCTGGCTGCCATAGACGATCCGGTAGGTGTCGGAACCTGCGCCACCCCACATCGTCGCGCCATCGGCCGTGTCGAGGCGGTCCTGCCCAGCGCCGCCCAACAAGGTCGTGCCGGCCCGCCCTGAGGTGAGGATGTCGTCCCCATCCCCGCCATCGATGGTCATCACCGATCCCCAGACGCCTTGGAGCACATCGTTGCCACCTCGGCCTTCGATGGTAAGCCCCTGGTAGGCCCCCAAGGTGTCGTTGCCCTCGCTGCCGGTGACACTGCGCTTGCCAACGGCGTCCAGGTTCAGGGTCGTGCCACCGGCAAAGACGAAGGACACATTGGCCAAGGTGGCGTTGGCGATCACCAATTGATCATCCTTGCCTTCAAACCGGATGATCAGCTTCTGGTAGATGTTGACGGTCTCCATCCTGGGGATGAAGCCGCTCAGCGGCAAGCTGGCATCGAACACGATGGTCGTCACGCCGGACTTGTCTGGATCGAGCCAGACGTATTGATCGCCAAATCCGGCGTCGTAGGTGTAGGTGTTCGGTGTCGTTGACATGGTTGTGATCCCCCTTTTTGTGTGTCGATGGATGGGCGCCTCAGGCCCAACTGCTGGCCAGGATTTTGTTCAAACCGGTCTGCGTGTCATCGCCTTTATCGGCCGTCAGGGTGTCGTTGCCACGGCCGCCTGCGATGACATGGCTGTCGAAGAACTGGTAGGGTGGGCCGGAGGTCTGACCATGCGGGCCAACGGCCAACAGGTAGGACTGCAACTGGGCCTGCGCAGTGATGACGTTGCCCAGGTCATTGCCCGTACCATGAATGGGCAAGATGGCACCCGTGTAATAAGGGCTGACGATCAGGTCTTCCACGTTGTCGGGCAACACGTAATCCCTGACGAAGTCGGCCACCACCAGGTCTCGCCCTTCACCCGGGGCTTCCAGGATGATCGCGTCCTGACCGGACAGCCGGTAAGTGTCGTCACCCGCGCCGCCAGCCAGCGTGTCGGTGTTGCCGCCACTCAAGATGTCATTGTTGGGCGTCCCTGTGATGAGGTTGTTCATGGTAGTTAATCCCTGTGATTTGAATGCTTGACTGAATGGCTGGCTGGATGAAGGTCTTGGTGTTCAAGACCAGCTGCTGGCCAGCATCTGATCTTGGGCAACACCATCGTCCAGCAGCGTGACGTTGATATCCTCCGGGACCGGTGAGGACGCGTCACTCACGGTCGTCGAGAGGTAGCAAAACCTGGGCTGAAAATTTGCGTGGTGGTGCTCATGCGTGCGCTCCCGATTTAATGACTGCCTGTTGCCCGCCGACGATACGAAAGCTGGTGACCCTTGGACATGCGGACATGCCCACTCCCCCCCAAAAGGGGGATGTCCGCCCTCTAGGCCTTCACAGGCCCGGCCACCCCGCGCTCGACCACGTAGCTGGCCTGGGTGTGGAAAACCGATCCGGCCCGAACCGGGAAGGCGGTCGCCCGGAAGTCGCAGCGCAGCTGCTGGGGCGTGATGTCGATCAGGGCGTAGCCCCGCTCGTCGCTGCGCAGGTGGAGCAGGTCGGGGTTGTTCGATTTCATCCATTGCGTCAGCATCTCGCCCAGCCCCCGGGTGGTGATGGACGAGGCGACGAACTCACTGGCGATGATGGGGCTGCTGGCATCTTCAGGGCGCAGGCGCAGGTTGGCCGCTACGTGCCGGTGCACGTCCCCGCCCAGGCAGATGACATCAGGCACACGCGGCTGGGCGATGGCGGCCATCAGGCGCTCGCGGGCCAAGGGGAAGGCATCCCAACCGTCCGCATAGGTCAAAGACCCCAGGGGCGTCGAAATCTGGCCCGGGCTGATCTGCGTGGTCTGGCCGATCAGGCGCCACGCACCCGTGCTGGCGGCCAGGGCGGTGGCCAGCCAACGCTCCTGCGGCAGGCCCAGCACGGTGCGGTTGACCTCGCGGGCCGCCTCGCAGCGCCACAGCAACTTGCCCCGCATGGGCTCGTACCAGTCATTGCAGGGGTTGGCGCTGCGGAACTGGCGCGTATCCAGCAGCCAGATGTCGGCCAGTTGACCCCAACGGTACTGCGTGTGCATGGCCGCATCGGGACCCACCGGCGCGCGCCTGGGCGAGATCGGCAAATGCTCGAAATAAGCCTGGTAGGCCGCGGCCCGCACCTTGGTGAATGCCTCGATGCTCAGATCACCGGAGTCGTTGAGGCCATCGTAGTCGTTGCGGACGTCATGGTCATCCCAGGTCAGCAGCCAAGGATGGGCGGCGTGGCAGGCCCTGAGGTCGGCATCGAGCTTGTAGTTAGCGTGGTGGACGCGGTAGTGCGGCAGGTCGAGGTCTTCGTCGTCCAACACCTGGTGATGCTGGCGAACCTGGTGGCGCCGCAGCGCCGATGTCTCGTAGATGTAGTCGCCCACGAAGAGCACGAAATCGATGTCGGCCTGCGCGATCTCGCGATGGGCGGCGTAGTAACCCATCTCGTAATGCTGGCACGAGGCCAGGGCCAGACGCAGGCGGCTCACGTGCGCCATGGGGTGGGGTGCGGTGCGGGTGCGCCCCACAGGGCTGGTCTGCCCGCCAGCGATGAAGCGGTAGTGGTAGCGGCGGTCGCTTTGCAGCCCACCGACTTCCACGTGCACGCTGTGCGCCTTGCCGGGCTCGGCCATCACCTCGCCTTGCTTGAGGATGCGCGCAAAGCCGCGGTCGTCGGCCAACTCCCAACGAACCGCCACCGGCTGAAGCGGCATGCCACCGTCGGGCTGCAAGGGCTTGGGCGCCAGCCGGGTCCAGAGCACCACGCTGTCGGGCAAAGGCTCGCCACTGGCCACGCCCAGCGTGAACACCTCGGACGAGGCCACCCAGTGGCGCAGGGCAGGCTGGGTGCTGGGCGGGGCGGCAAAAAGGCGGCGCCACGCGATCAGGGCAGCCACCTGCGTGGCTCCGAAAATGAGGTCGCGTCGTTGCATGTAGACCGCGATTATGCGGGGCCACCTCGTCATCGGCCCCACAATGAGTGCTTCCAGAGCAGCAATGGAGGAATGCGCCATGCCGACCCGCCCCGATCAACCCGATCCCTCAGGTGCCGCCCCTGGCGCCAACGCATTCGCCGGCCTGGGTGCCGGCCTGGGCTTTTTCCAGGACTGGATGAAGGCCGCCTCCAGCGCCTTGCCCAACCTGGGCAGCGCCGCCGCGCCTGGCGCCCCCGCCTGGACCATGCCCACGCTGGACCCAGAGGAGCTGGACAAGCGCATCAAGGACCTCAAGACCGTGCAGTTCTGGCTGGAGCAGAACGCCCGCATGATCGGCATGACCATCCAGACGCTGGAGGTCCAGCGCATGACGCTCAACACCCTGCGCGAGATGAAAGTGCCCGTCGATGCCCTCCGCGAGAGCCTCAAGGCGCAGGCCCCCCCCAGCGCCCCGCCCGCCCCTTCGCCAGCAGAACCGGAAGAGGCCAGCCCCTCCACACCTGGGGTCAACCCTATGGCTTGGTGGGGCACCTTGACGGAACAATTCACCACTTTGGCATCGCAGGCCGTCCAAGCAGGACAGGAGGCCATGAGCGCAGCAGCGCCCGTGGTCAAAACGGCAGCAGGCGATGCAACCCTCCAACCCAAGGTTGCCAAGCCAGCCAGGGCCACGCCCAAAACGGGCAAGACCGTTGCATCACGCCAGAAAACGAACAGTGCGCCAGCTGACGACGCACCGTCCGTCAAGTCATCCCGTCGAACGCCACGCCGTTGAGGCGTTCGTTGTCTTTCCACCGGCCCGGTTCACGGGCCTTTTTGTCGTCGAGCGTGTCAGCCATGCGTTGTTCATTCACTTTGCCCCTGTCCACGCTCGTGGCACTGGGCCTGTACCTGGGCACAGCCCATGGGCAAAATGCGTCGTCACTCGAAATTTTCGGGCGGCTGGATGTGGGGCTGGCGTCGTTCAAGGGGATGGCGGATAAGACCGTCACCACCATCAGCAGCGGGATCACGGACAGCTCGGCCCTGGGGGTGCGCGGCGAAGAGAACCTGGGCGGCGGCTACAAGGCGGTCTTCGTGCTGGAACACGGGCTGTACGCCGACACGGGCGGCGCCTCGCAGGGCTTGCCGATCTCGGGTACCAATGTGCCGGCCTATGCGACCGCGGCCATCGCGGCAGTCGATCCTGCAGGCGCGCAGGCACTCCGCGGCGCCTTGGGCAGCTATCTGGTGGACCAGTTGGCCCAGCCTTTCTGGGGCCGTCAGGCTTTTGCCGGTCTGGTGACGCCATTTGGCGCCGTGCTGGCCGGACGCACCTACAGCCCGGTGTTCGAGATGTTCGACCGCTATGACCCGCTGGAATCGGGCAACGTCGCCGATCCCTACGCGTTGCTGGTGGTGCCGGTGGGCCTGGAGGTGCGCATCTCGCGCAGCCTGCAATACCGCATCGAAGCCCAAGGCTGGTCGGCCGCTGCAACTTACGGCAGCGTCAATGATTCGGGCAACATGGCGATGGGGCGTTTTTATGGCCTCAACGCCGGCTATGAGACCAAGGTTTTCAGCGTGGGCCTGGGCCACCAGGCACGCCGCAACACGCAGGGCGAGCTGTCTCTGGTCACCAACATCGTGGGCGCCTGGTGGCGCATCGGCGATGCCAAGCTGATGGGGTCTTACACGACGGCACGTGATCGGCATCCTCAAGGCAAGATGGTGTTGCAAGAGGGTTTCGAAGGCGCATTTGGCGCGCCCTTGCCGTCACCGGTTCAAGATGCCGTCGACTATGTCGGCCAACAGCTGGAGGTCGACAGCCGAGTCCTGTCCCTGGGTGCGCAGTACCAGGCCACACCCCAGTTGCGCCTCATCCTCAACCATGCGCAATTGCACGATGGCAAGCTGGCACAGGGCGATGCCAGGCTGTGGGGCGCCACCGCTGAATACGCGCTGTCCAAGCGCACCTCCATCTGGACAGGCGTGACGCAGATCAGCAACCAGGCAGAGCAGCAGATCGCTCCGATGACCTCGGGCACCTTCGAGGGTTTTGCCAACAACCCTGGGCAAACCACCTCGGCCTTTCAGCTCAATGTGAGCCACAAGTTCTGATCTGCGCCTGAGCCCCCCCTTTGGTGTGCCCCCATCAGTGGGCCACCAAAAGAGTGCACCCTCGAAGGGGATGGTGGAACACCCCCCCCTTTCGCACACTGCGGAACCGTTGAGCACATCACCGAGGTTCCGCCATGATTGCACGTTCGACCACCCTGCCCCACCCCATCCCCTTCAACAGCGGCTTGAATGGGGCCAAGCCCCCGGCCCGCCCGTTTTCCGACCCGCTGGCCGAGCAACGCCTGGCCGCCAGTCAAGCGACGGCGACACGCGTGTCGGTCAAGGCTCCCTTGATCACCACAGCTTGGGTCTCGGCCTCAGCCTGGCCGCAAGGCAGCCAAGAGCGCCCCAGCGCCAACGACGCGACGCCGCCATCGCCACCCATCAGCCAGGGTCAAGCCGAGCGCCCCGCCTGGCCATCGCCCAAGGGCCGCATCACCCGTCAGGCCCTGGCCCGCTACGACGGGCCGCACTCCCTGAGCATCCGCTCGGCGGCCAGCGGCCGGCACTACCGTTTCGAGCACCAGGGCGCCACCCAGGTCATCGATGCCATGGACATCGCCCTGATGCGCCGGATCGAAGACATCACCCTGCTGTGAACCCCGCCTGCGGGCCGCGCCGCTTGCCGCTACAGTGGCGGCCATGAATGCCGTCGCATCCTCCTCCAAAAACCGCCTGCCAGAGGTCTTGACCGCTCTGCGCCGCGTGCTGCCCGAGCGCAGCCTGCTGTCGCAACCCGAAGCGGTGACGCCCTATGAATGCGATGGCCTGAGCGCCTACCGCCGCCGGCCCATGGTCGTGGCCCTGCCCGAGACCAGCGAGCAGGTGGGCGCCGTGCTCAAGGCTTGTCATGCGCTCGGCGTACCCGTCGTGGCACGCGGCGCCGGCACTGGCTTGTCGGGCGGCGCGCTGCCCCACGAGCAAGGCGTGACCCTGTCGCTGGCGCGCCTGAACCGCATCACCGAGATCGACCCGTTGGCCCGCACGGCCACCGTGCAGTGCGGCGTGCGCAATCTGGCCATCAGCGAGGCCGCCGCGCCGCATGGCCTGTATTACGCGCCCGACCCCAGCAGCCAGATTGCCTGCACCATCGGTGGCAACGTGGCTGAGAACGCCGGCGGCGTGCACTGTCTGAAATACGGCTTGACCGTGCACAACGTGATGCGTGTGCGCGGCTTCACCATCGAAGGCGATCCGCTGGAGCTGGGCTCACTGGCACTGGATGCGCCGGGCCTGGATTTTCTGGCCGCATTCATCGGCAGCGAAGGCCTGCTGGGCGTGGTCACCGAGGTCACCGTGCGCTTGCTGCCCAAGCCGCAAGTGGCGCGCTGCCTGTTGGCCAGCTTCGACGACGTTGGCAAGGCGGGCGACGCCGTGGCCGCCATCATCGCCGCTGGCCTGATCCCCGCCGGCCTGGAAATGATGGACCGGCCCATGACGCTGGCGGTGGAGGATTTCGTCAAGGCCGGCTATGACTTGGAAGCTGCCGCCATCCTGCTGGTCGAGAGCGACGGCACGCCGGAGGAAGTCGAAGAAGAGATCGCCCGACTGGAAGCTGTGCTGCAAGGCGCCGGCGCCACGCGCTGGGCCATCAGCCAGGACGAACCCCAGCGCCTGCGCTTCTGGAGCGGGCGCAAGAATGCCTTCCCCGCCACGGGCCGCATCAGCCCCGACTACCTGTGCATGGACGCCTCCATCCCGCGCAAAGCGCTGGCCACCATGCTGCAGGCCATCAATGGCATGCAGACCACCTATGGCCTGCGCTGCGTGAATGTGTTCCACGCCGGTGACGGCAACATGCACCCACTGATCCTGTTCGATGCCAATGACCCGGATCAGCTCCAGCGTGCCGAAGCCTTCGGCAACGACATCCTGCGCCAGGCCGTGCAACTGGGTGGCAGCATCACCGGCGAACACGGCGTGGGCATTGAAAAGCTCGATGCCATGTGCACCCAGTTCACCGATGCCGAGCGCGAGCAGATGCTGGCCTTCAAGGCGGCCTTTGATCCCAAGGGGCAGCTCAACCCGGGCAAGATGATCCCGATGCTGGCGCGCTGCGGGGAGTTGCGCCCTGGCCCCGGTCAGGGCATGGGGCAGACGCCTGCCTTGCAGGAAGCACTGGCGACCTTGCCGCGCTTCTGAGTCGCGCAGCAGGCAGCACAGTCAGGCCTTACTGGCCTGATGCAATGCGCTGGCGGGCCTGATAGAGCATGTCCAGCGTGATGTGACGCACCTCGGCCTTGCTCTGCGCCACGTGCGCCTTGAGCAGGCGTTGCGCCTCATCGGCCCTTCTGCGCGTGATGGCGCGCAAGATGCGGGCATGCTCGTCATAAGTGGCCTCCACGCGCGAGGGCTTGGTGAAGTCCAGCCGGCGGATGATACGGATGCGCTCGGTGATGTCCTCGTGCACACGGATCATTTCGGCGTTGCCTGTGGCTCGCACCAGGGCTGAGTGGAACTCTTCATCGAGCTTGTCCACCGTGATGAAGGCTGTCTGACGCTCATGTGGCTTGATCAGCCATGTGTCAGCCAGCTCCTTGAGAGCGGGACGCTCTTCGGCCTCGCACAGCTTGGCCACCGCATGGGTTTCCAGCAGCACGCGCAGATCGTAGAGCTGATCGAAGGTCTCGAAGTCCAGCGGCGCCACCTGCCAGCCACTCTTGGGAAACACCAGCAGAAAGCCTTCACGCTGCAAGCGCTGCAAGGCCTGGCGCAAGGGTGTGCGGCTGACCTGCACCTGATTGGCCAGGTCACTCTCTGAAAAGCGATCACCGGGCAAGAGCGCGAAGTCAAAGATCAGTTGCTTGATCTGGGCATACACCCGCTCAGCCAGGGTGACCGTGGGCAATGAAGTCGGAGGGGAGACAGAAACCAGTTTCATGGCGCGGCGGAAGATGTGAATGGAACCATGCTGACGTGCGCCGACACGATACGCCAGCCCTCAGGCAGGCGCACCCAGGTCTGGGTCTGAAACCCATGCAGATCGGTATCGCTGCGCTTGAACTCGCACATGGCCACGGCCATGTCTGGCCCAAAAGCGGTGATGCGCACGTCGTGCAAGGTGCGCGTGAAGTCAGGAGCAGGCACCTTGGCCCGATAGGCCACCAGGGCAGCATGCCCGAGCTGCCTGTCGCAGATGCCATAGCGCGTCACGGCCTGGTGCTGCCAGAAATAGGCGTTGAGTTCGTCCACATCGTTGCGCATCAAGGCGGATTCATAGTCCAGAAAGATGCGCGTGACCTCCTGCACCACCTCGTGCAAGTTGATGTGTGCCGATCCCAAGGTCATGTTGCGCTCCTGGCTGCATCTGTTTGCGCGGCTTGCGCCTTCACGTGGGCCATATAGGCGCGCCATCCGCCGAAGTGGCTGATGTCTTGCGCCCCAGCGATACCGCAAGGCTCGCAGATGAAGCCCTTCACCCAGGTGCCGTCAGCCAGTTCTACCGACCCCAGGCCCAGCGGCGGCGGGATCATGGCCAGGAAGGAGCCCATGGCTGATTGCGGCAGGGCGTAGACCTCCAGCTCGATGGCATGACCAGATTCCGGTGCGGCGTCGTCAAAAATGCGCGCCAAGCCAGGTTTGGGCGGCACGGTGCCGGGCAAGGCATACAGTTGATAGCGTGGCGCCGTATGCGTGCGCACCAACAAGCGGGCCTGGCGCTCCAGCAGCTGCCGATGCAAGGGCATGCCGCTGAGATGCGCACCGACCACCGCCACGGCCATCACTGGCTCAGCCGCGATGGCCTTGCAACCGGGCAAAATCAACTCGCTTTCAGATGCCATGCCCAAGCCACACCCCAGACTCAGCCCATCGTCCAGCCAGCTTGATTGCCAGCGCGCGCCGAGGTCCAGCAAAGCTGCATCGGCGCCCGCAGGGCCAATCAAGGTGATACCAAATGGCAAGCTGCCTACAGTGAAGCCAGCGGGCAAGGCCAGCGCGGCCAGACCCAACAAGTTGACGAAGTTTGTATAGATGCCCAATTGCGCGTTGCGCCCTACGGGGTCCGCCTGCACGCTCGCTTTGGTCGGCATGGTGGGGGCCGTCGGCACCATGAGCACATCGATGTCATGCCATACACCGGCCTGCTGTGCGGCCAGTTCCTTCAAGCGGTATTGCCCCTTGAAGGCAGCCACGGCATCGTGCTGGCCCGCCCCCTCGATGATGCCTCGCACGATGGGATTCATCTCATCAGCGTGTTGCGCCATGAAGGACGAAATCGCCGCTTGGCGCTCGGCCACCCAGGGCCCCTCATACAACAGGCGCGCCACATCAGAGAAGCCTTGCATGTCCACCGGCACCATTGTCACGGGCCAGGGAGAGCCATCGGGCTCGCTGAGATGTGCCCATTGCGTCTTGGCCTGTTCGAAAGCCTGGGCATAGTCGGCATCGCCGAAGAACTCGGGTGAGACAGGCACGCCTACACGCAAGGCATGCGGCAGCCTGGGCAACTGAGGCTTGAAGATATTGAACGATGCCTGGCCGGCCATGGGCCCTTCTGCAACCTGCAGGACGCGCGCGGCATCCGCCGCCGTGAGCGCGAACACCGACACGCAATCCAGGCTTCGACAGGCGGGCAACACGCCATGCGTGGGCACCAGGCCCGGTGTGGGCTTGAGGCCAACCAGGTTGTTGAAGCCTGCCGGCACGCGCCCCGACCCCGCGGTATCTGTGCCCAATGCAAAGCACACCTCACCACGAGCGACGGTCACCGCAGACCCCGAACTGGAGCCGCCACTGACATGCGCCTGGCTGAAGGTTGACGATGGTGCGCCATACGGCGAGCGCGTGCCCACCAGCCCCGTGGCGAACTGATCCAGATTGGTTTTGCCCACCACGATGGCGCCGGCGGCCATCAAGCGACGGACGACCTCGGCCGATGTCGAGGGCTCGAACGCGAAAGCCGGGCAGGCCGCGGTGGTGGGCAGGCCGGCCACATCGATGTTGTCCTTCACAGCAAAAGGCACCCCGTACAAAGGCAAGGCCTCGGGGGACTGCCCTGCCAGCGCATCCAGCTGCTGCTGCAGAAAGGCGGCATCAGCGCGGGTGATCCAGGCGGGATCCTGCTGGATCGGCAAACCTTGCCAACGGGCCCACAGACGGGCGATGACCTGATCGGGCTGAAGGCTGCCGTCTCGGTAGGCGGTCAGCAGATGCGCCACCGTGGCGGGAACATCAACTGCGGGGGCGGCGTTCAAAAAGGACATGCGAGCAAACGGTAAAGGTGAAAGGTGGATGGCGTCATGAGATGCGCGAGGGGCAGCTCAAGCAGCCATGGCTTGCAACAAGGCCTCACTGGGCGCTGTCCAGCCCACGATGGCGCCTTGCGCGCGGATCATGTCCAGCGTGGCTTGCTTGAACTGAGGGAAGTAGCTCTCGGTGCCATCTTCGATGAGCAGGGAGTCATAGCCACGGTCGTTGGCTTCGCGCATGCTGGTCTGCACGCAAACTTCGGTGGTCACCCCCATCACGATGAGGTGGGTGATCTGGCGCACCTCCAGGGCTTCGCGCAAAGGCGTGGCGTAGAAGGCACCTTTGCCAGGCTTGTCGATGACCAGCTCGCCTTCAACAGGTGCCAGCTCGGGAATGATGGCGTGACCAGGCTCACCCCGAATCAGGATACGGCCCATGGGGCCTTCGTCACCGATGCGCAAGGTGGGAGAGCCACGGTTGAGCTTGGCGGGCGGGCAATCGGACAGATCGGCCTTGTGCGCCTCGCGGGTGTGCACCACCCAGCCGCCCATCTCGCGCCAGGCCTTCAACACGCGCTGGCAAGTGGGCACGATGGCCTGCAACAAGCTCACATCATTGCCCAAGGAAGCACCAAAGCCGCCCGGCTCGACAAAGTCACGCTGCATGTCGATGATCAGCAGCGCGGTGTGCTGGATGTCAAACTGGAAATCAAACGGCTGAGCGTGAACGGTCGTGATCATGCGGCCTCCTTGACAGGGTGATGATGATGCGCGCCGCCCATGAAGGCACCAAGTACATGGCGATCGGCGTCACGCGCATCGCATTCGTGCACGATGCGGCCTTCACTCATGACCACGATGCGATCGGCCAGCTTGAGCAGCTCGTCCAGGTCTTCGCTGACCAGCAGCACGGCACCGCCTTTGTTGCGCACAGCCATGATGCGGCTGTGGATCTC
>CANBUA010000064.1 GCA_947372535.1 Burkholderiales bacterium | reverse complement strand
AAGGCACGACCGGCATCCAGGCGCTCGACCTGCTGGGCCGCAAGGTGCTGCTGCAATCGCGCGGCAAGTGCATCTTCAACTTCACCAACGAGATGATCGCCCAGGCCAAGCCCCACCTGCTGGACGGTGGCGTGATCGGCAAACTGGCCCGTGCCAGCTTCAAGACCGCCCTGGACTGGAAGTGGGTCACCATCCGCATCATGCTGCGCGCCAACAAGGACCGCGACGTGGTCTCGGCCGCCTGCAACGACTACCTGATGTACTCGGGCTACGCGATGATGGGCTACTTCTGGCTGAAGCAGGCCATCGTGGCCAACGAGAAGCTGGCCAAGGGCGGCAAGGATTCGGCCGAGTTCTACAAGGCCAAGCTGCAGACGGCCGAGTTCTACTTCGACCGCCTGGCACCGCGCGCCCTGGGCCATCGCAAGACCATGCTGTCGCCCACGGCCTCCATCATGCAGATGGACAACGACCACTTCAGCTTCAACTGATCTGCGTCCTGCAGGCGTGCCGTTCGGATCCTGTCCGACGGCTGCCACCCCCAACCGCCTCGTCTTCGCACGAGGCGGTTTCACATCTCCACCTACACTGCCCCCATGGAAACGCCACGCCGCTATGCCGGGGTCACCGCCGAAGCCCGCAAGGCCGAACGCTACGGACGTTTGATCGCCGCTGCGTTCGACGTTTTCGGCCGCGAAGGTGTCCACAAAGCCACGATGCGCCTGATCTGTGCGGAGGCACGCCTGACCGAGCGCTACTTCTACGAGCATTTCAGCGGCCTCAACGAGGTCTTCCTGGCGCTGCACAAGAAGACATCGGGAGAAGCGGGCATGGCCGTCCTGGCGGCCCTGCAGGGGGTCCCCGACGACCCGATTCTTCAGGCCCGCGCCGGTTTGGCAGGGTTTTTCGAATTCATCAAATCAGATTTTCGCCGTGGCCAGATATTGTTGCTGGACGCCGCCTCCAGTGGCTTGACCACCCCGAGCAATTTGAACAAGCAGCTGTCTCTGTTTTCAAATGTCATCCGCGCAAAATTCCAATCCAGGTATCCGAACCTGGACTTCACGCCTGAAGCCGAGCTGATCATCACCGGCTTCGCGGGGATGATCATCCACACCAGCACCCTGTGGATGACGCGCTCGTTTGACTGGCCGGTGGAAACCATGGTCGACCACAATATCTATGCGTGGGTTGGCCTGCACCAATGGCTGGCGTCTCACGACAAGCTGGCCGCCGAGAACTGAAGCACCTTCAGCCCCATCCCCGGCCCTCCCTGCGGCCCCAACGATGGGCTGTCGCCTGGGAAAACCCCTGACTGGCCGTGCCGACCCGCCCCAGCCAACGCGTTTGGCGTTGCCCCCGGGCGAAATTAAGGGTTTACACCATTAAATCAGGATGTTCAATTATCCTGATTGCCAGTTATGGGTGAAAAGCGAGATTTTGCGCGCAGAAACAACCCGAAGTTACTACCCGCCTTGCCGCCTCGAAGGCAGAGTAACTGCTGCAAATCATGTGCCCCTGGGAAAACCTCCGGTGTCGTTCACGGTACTTCACAGGAAACCACAGCCAGGCACGTGTCGCATAACATCCCCTCGCACAAACGGATCAGTATTAACGCGCCCCTTCATTTGAAGGTATTTAAATGGATCCCGTGGAAACCTCAATGTCGACTTCGCTTGTCACAAGCAGACTTCAATGCATGTGATCGCAACACGTCGACACACACCCGGTCAGGAGATCGGGTCCCCTTCTACTTTGAGGAAAGACACATGAAAAACGCCCAAGCCCGTCTGACCGTGCTCGCTGCCTCGGTTGCAGCCCTGACCATGTCCCTGAGCCTCGGTGCGCAAGCCGCCACCGTCGGCCCCGCTGATGACAGCTTCTACACCCTGCCCAGCCCCCTGCCCGCTGATGCCGCCGGCACCCTGCTGAGCTATCGCAACGGCGTGGCCAAGATCGGCAACGTTGCCCTGCCCGCCAAGGCCACCAACATCCTGTACAAGTCGACCGACTCGACCGACCTCGACAACGTCGTGTCCGGCACCGTGCTGGTCCCGACCGCCGCCTGGACTGGCGCCGGCGCCCGCCCCGTGATCCTGTACGCAGTGGGCACCCACGGTCTGGCCCAAGGCTGCGCACCGTCGCGCCAACTGGCCGCCGGTACCGACTATGAAGGCGCCAGCATCCTGTCCGCCCTGAATGCCGGCTACACCGTGCTGGTCACCGACTACCAAGGTTACGTCTCTGGCGATGCCGCCACCTACCTGGCCGGCAAGTCGCAAGGCCACGCGCTGCTGGACATCTTCCGCGCTGCCAAGGCCGTGCCCAACTCCGGCGTGACCGCCTCGAGCAAGGTCGGCATCTGGGGCTTCTCGCAAGGCGGTCAATCCGCTGCCTGGGCTGCTGAACTCCTGAAGACCTACGCACCTGAAATCAACGTCGTTGGCGTCGCCGCCGGTGGCATCCCCGCCAACTTCATCGACGCCGCTCACAAGCTGGACGGTGACCTGGGCGCTGCCTTCCTGTTCTCTGGCGTGGCTGGTCTGAACACCCAGTACCCCGACACCCTGAACATCGACCTGATCGCTTCCGACGCTGGCCTGGCTGCCCTGGACCGTCTGAAGACCCAGTGCGTGTTCGAAGCCCTGTTCGAGAACGAGAACAAGAGCCTGACCGCGTTCACCAAGAACAACATCGGTCTGGACCAGATCCTGAAGATCTCGGACATCAAGAACACCCTGGTCGAACAGAACCTGGGCACGACGACCCCGTCGGTGCCGATGTACCTGTTCCACGGCCTGGCTGACGAGTTCATCGCCACGGCTCAAACCGTGAACCTGAAGAACACGTACTGCCAGACCAACAAGAACGTGTACTTCGACATGTACCCGTCCGAGCACATCGTGACCCAGTTCCAGGCTGCTGGCCCGGCCCTGGCCTGGATGGCTGACCGCTTCACTGGCAAGGCTGCGCCGAGCACCTGCTCGAACACCGCTGCTTCGCCTGCTTCGACGGCCATCGCCGGTCCTGACCTGCAAGTCAAGCTGGACAAGTGGACCCTGGGTGGTTCGCTGAAGCTGAAGACCCTGGGTCAAACCGTGACCCTGCCTGCTGGCGGCAGCCTGACGGCCACGGCCAACATCACCAAGAAAACGCTGGACGGCAGCTTGGTGATTCCCGCCTTCGCACAGCGCATCAGCCTGATCGGCATCAACGCGCAAGTGGGCATCAAGGTGACCCCGCTGGCCAACGTGAAGGGCACCAACTCGCTGGACAATGCTGGCGTGCTGCACATCAAGGCTTCGGTCCCGACCGACATCACCGTGACCTCGGTGTGGGGTGTTCCTTTCGGCGCCTGCAAGACCGTGTCGCCGGTGACCTTCCCCATCACGTTCGACGGCCCCCTGGCTTCGCTGGGCAACGGCAACCTGACCTTCGGTGGCACGGTTGACTTCCCGCAAATCAAGGGTTGCATCATCTCCAGCATCATCAGCGCTCTGATGTCCGGCAAGGGCCAAGGCTTCACCTTCGTGGTGGCTCCTCCCGCACCGACGAAGTTCTGATCGCTGTCTGGCGACAACCGGCTTGCCCTTCGGGGTAAGCTCCACAAGGCCCTGCGGGGCCTTGTTCTGTTTCCGGGGCCCCTTCCCAATGGGGATGGGGCCCCGCCCTGTTCTCTCCGTTGAATCCGAGGTGACCGATGTCGATCGTGCGACAAAGCAATGGCAAGAAGTGGGTGCCCATCCTGGGCGCCGCGGTGGCGGGCCTGGTGGCCGTCGTCTGGTGGACCCAGCGCAGCGATTCAGTTGCCCCCACCGCGGCGGCATCGGCATCCAGCGCCGCATCGGCCGCAGAGCCCACCAGCGCCTTCGAAGCCCTGCAGCAAAAGCAGTTACAGCAGCAACAAGCGGCACCCGCCCCCGATGAAGCCACGAGCCAGCCGCCGACCGCCGAGCAGATCCGGGAAGCCCAGAAGACGATGCAGGATGTGGCCAACGCGAACCAGCAACTGGCCTCGGCCGAAGCCTGGAAGCCCCTGAGCGGCCCGCTCAAGGATCGCCCGGCGTTCGCGTCTACCATGGAGTGGCAGATGCTCAAGGGCGTGGCCGAACGCCAGGCCGACCCTCAGGCCGAATTGCTGCGCCTGGCCAACTTCCTGCGCTACACCAAGCTGCTGGAGAAGTGGCAGGACTTGCCCGCCACGGCCGATGCCGGTTTGCGCCAGGCCCTGGCCCACCAGCTGGTGGATGAACTGCCCCAGCACGTGCGCAACGGCGAAGTCGATGTGCAGGATGCCCGCCGCCAGGCGCCCGCGATGTTGCGCGATGCCTATGCCGAAGGTGCCGCACGCACCAAGGCCGAAGCCGGCTTGTCGGCCCGCCTTCAGGAGGCGGCGGATGCCCAGCGTCAAGGTGCGGCCAGCGCGCAATGATGGCGGCCTGATCCGCAAGGCCCGAGGCGCACCCCGCCCCCATGAAAAAACCCGGCCATGGCCGGGTTTTTCTCTGTGCATCGGACTCAGCTCATGCCGCCCAGAAGCGCTTCATGAACGCCGCCTGGCGCTCCAGCGCCTCGTTGGCGCTGCGCAGCAAGCCGGCATGCACCTGGAACACATGCCAGCGCTGACCGTAGATCTCCAGCTCGGACGAGCGGCCGGCACCGGTGGCCGCCTGGTGAAACCAGGTGGCGTTGTCGTAGAGGACCTCGTCGTCGCCCACCTGCGTCAGGGCGGGCGGCACCCGGCTCAGGTCCTGGCTCATCGGGTCGGCCAAGGGATGGTCATGGGGCACCTTCAGCGCCACTTCCACCACCTCACCCCAGCTCAGTCGGATCATCGGGTCGCGCGCCAGGCGGGCCAGGTGGCTGTCGCCCTCCGGGGCCTTCAGGGTGAAGGCCGGCGACATCATCACCAGCGATGCCGGCGCGGGCAGGCCTTCCCGCATGGCCGCGATGGCCGTCATCAGGGTCAGGCTGCCGCCAGCCGAATCACCTGCGATGGCGATGCGATCGGCGCTGTAGCCTTCCGTCAGCAACTGGCGGTAGCAACGCACACAGTCTTCCAGCTGCGCCGGAAAGGGGTGCTCGGGCGCCAGGCGGTAATGAGGCACCAGCACCTGGGCGCCGGTCAGGGCGCACAGGCGCCGCGTGATGCTGCGGTGAGTGCGGGGGCTGCCGGCCACAAAGGCGCCGCCGTGCAGGTACAGGATGGCGTGGCGCGGCGCAGTCTGTGTGTGCCTGGTGGCTTTGGGCGTGACACGCTCCACCGGGATGGGGCCGATGCGGTCGGCGCTGACCTGGGCCCGCCCGTCCTGGGGCATGGCCAGCGAACCCAACAACAAGGTGGCCCGTTGTACCCAAAATGGCCAGGGGGCGCCCAGGAAAGGCTTGACGGTGTAACGCAGGCTCTCTCGCAGCAAGCCGGCCGAGACCCGCTCCAGCAGTGCATCGGACGGCGCAACATGACGCACCGAATTTGCGGCCTGCGTTTGCGGCCCGGTGGATTGGCGTGCGGCTTGATGCATGGGCAGGGGCTCCGAAGCAGGCGAAGGTTCAGTGTCCGGGGCCATCAGCCCAGCATGCCATGTTTGGCGAACAGGGTGACGATGGGTTGATACCAGGAACCCAGCACGCGCACCAGCTTGTCCAGGAACTTGGCGTCGAGGCCCACCAGCACGCGGCGCTTGTTGCCGGACACGGCACCCAGGATCTGCAGGGCTGCGCTTTCGGCGGTGGTGAAGTTCAGCAGCTTGTCGAACTTGGCGCGGGCCTCTTCGGCCTTGCCGCCCGTGGCCTGATCCATGCTGTGGTCCATCTTGGCCGCCTTGGCGATGTTCGTGCGGATGCCGCCCGGGTGCACGCAGGTGGCGCTCACACCGCACTTGGCCATGTCCAACTCCTGGCGCAGCGCTTCGGTGAAGCCGCGCACCGCGAACTTCGAAGAGTTGTAGGTGCCCTGGGTGGGCACGGACAGCAAGCCGAACAGGCTGGAGGTGTTGACGATGTGGCCCTCACCGGCCTTCTTCAGGTGCGGCAGGAAGGCCTGGGTGCCCCAGACCACGCCCCAGAAGTTGATGCCCATGATCCACTCGAAGTCCTCGCGCTTGACGGTTTCGACGAAGGCGCCCAGGGCCACGCCGGCGTTGTTGAAGATCAGGTTGACACGGCCGTGCTCGCGCACCACCTGATCGGCCCAGGCGAACATCGCGTCGCGATCGGCCACATTGAGCTTCTGCGTGGTCACTTTCACACCGAGCTTGCCGGCCAGGTCGGCCGTTTCCGCCAGCCCGACCTCATTGACATCGCTCAGTGCCAGATGGCAGCCGCGACGGGCCAGTTCCAGGGCCAGGGTGCGCCCCATGCCGGAAGCTGCGCCGGTGATGGCTGCCACCTTGTTCTTGAAATCCTTCATGCACGGTCTCCGTAGGGGTAAGGCGAGGCACAACACCACCCATGTGAAGGTGCCTTGCGACACCTCATGAGCGATCGCATTGGCAGGTGCTGCAACATGGGACAAGATGTCGCCATGGCGCACAACGCCCTCGATTTGACAACAATCAATTTCAAAATGGTATCTGACAATGGTCGTTTCCAGAAACCGGGTAAACCCTGAATACCCCGCCTCTGCGGGGCCCTCAGGTCGTCGATACGGTGGGGTGGACTCCGACGAACGACAACGCCAGCGCAAGGCCAAGCTGGTGGACGCCGCGCTGGTGGTGTTCGCGCAGCAAGGCTTTCACCACACGACCGTGCGCGACGTGTGCAAGCAGGCGCAGCTGACTTCGCGCTACTTCTACGAATCCTTTGACAGCATGAAGGCGCTGTTCCACGAGGTGTATGCGTCGGTGAACCGCGAGCTGATGCGGCGCACCATCGTGGCCCTGGCCAGCTGCCAACCCGATCCGGATCTGCTGGCCGAGGCCTCCTTGCGCGCCTTTCTGGACTACATCCGCGAAGACCCGCTGCGCGCCCGCGTGGCGCTGGTCGACGCCTTCAGCATCGACCGCGAGGTCAACGACCTGGCCGAAAAAGCGTCGCAGGATTTCGCCCACCTGATCGCCGGCTTCATGCACCAGCTGTTTCCGCGCCTGGAAGAGGCCGGGCTGGACTTCAAGATGCTGGCCATCGGCCTGGTGGGGGCCAACATGCGCCTCGCCACCCACTGGGTGAACGAACACTGCAAGACACCGATGGACACCGTGCTGAACAACCTGCTGTCGCTGTTCAAGGCCGCTTCGGCCTATGCCCGGCAGTTGCACGACGCCTTGCCACCCAAGGCGGCCTGAGAACGGGCCATTCGGACCCGAATTGGCGCCACAGGTCTATTGCCTTCGCTGTTGTTCACCAAATGAACGATTAATCACGGTTGACATGCCCGCGGACTTGGCGTTTCGCCGAGGTGCGGCAAGCAATGGATCGCATTACGATTCTTTGCAGTTGGCTGCCGGTGCCAACACAACCTTGTTCAACCCCTCCATGCTCCCTTCTGGCTCGCCGATTTCAAGTCCCTATGCCGCCACCGCTCCCGCAGGTGTGATGACGGCCGGCGGCAACACGCCACCGTTGAGAGGGCTGCTGTCGCCTGCCGTCCCATTGAGCATGGCCCGCCTGGTGGCCCATGTCGTCGAACTGCGCGGCATCTCCAAGGCCGATTTGCTTCAGCAAGCCGGCCTGCCCGCCATGCTGCTTGATCGCGATCACGGCGAGGTGTATGGCACCGAGTTTGCCGCCCTGTGCCTGACGGCCTTGAGGCTCACCCGCGACCCCTGCCTGGGCATCGAGTTGGGCCTCAACCTGCCACCCACCATGCTGGGCACGCTGGGCCATGCCCTGCTCACGGCGGGCTCGCTGACCGATGCGGTCGAACTGGCGGTCACCTACTGGCGGCTCAATGCCCGTTACTTCGAGGTGGCCTTGCACCGCGGTGACCGTGACCTGCGCGTTCGCGCCACGGAGCGCCTGCCCTTGGGGCCCCTGCGCCGATTTGCGCTCGAAAGCATGATGACCGCCTGGATCCATGCGGGCCGTCACCTCACCAGCGGCGTGACCTATGTGCCCCAAGGCGTTTTGCTTCGCTTCAACCTGCCTTATGACGCGGCATTTGAACGCTATGCCGCTCGCCTGCCCCACGTTCACTATGGCTGCGAGGTCGACGAACTGGTGTTGCCCCTCGATCACCTGGCCACGCGCTTGCCCATGGGCCACCCGGAAGCGGCGCGGCAGGCCCGCGTGGCGTGCGATGCCGCACTCTCCCGCTTGACCGAGCATTCGGCCAACTTTGTGCAGCAGGTGGCCGATGCCCTGGCCCTGACCACCGAAGGCTATCCGTCGATGGCGCAAGTGGCGCAACGCATGGGCATCACGGCCCGCACCCTGGCCCGTCACCTGGACCGGCATGGCCTGACCTTCCGCCAGGTGCTGGACGAGCGCCGCCATCACGAAGCTTGCTCGATGTTGGCGGAGTCGCGCCAGCCTGTGGAGGACATCGCTGCGCGACTGGGCTACAGCGATCCGGCCAACTTCACACGCGCCTTTCGGCGCTGGGCGGGCTGCACGCCCACGCATTTCCGCGAACACGCCTTCAACCAGCGGGCAGCCGCCTGAGCGCCACCCTGCCGCCCCCTCCCCAGCCCGCTGATGCGGGCTTTTTCATGGGCGCCAGCGCCAGCGCCGGCGGACAAAAAAAGGCCGGCTTGCGCCGGCCTTGAAAACGCTTCAAGTGGAGGGAGTTTTTCTGGCGATCAGTTGGTGTCCAGCGAGCCATCACCCTTGCGGCTGATGCCCAGGCGGGTGCCGTTGCCCGGAGGGGCGCAGGTGAAGGTCAGCGGCGCGCTGTTGCTGCGGCCCAGGGACAGCAGGCTGGCCAGCGTCACCGCAGGGTCATTGCGACGATCCGACACGAAACTGCCGGCATCCCGCGCATACACCCAACCGCGCGCCGTGCCGCCGATCACGCCCTTGGCGACGAGTTCACACTCGGGGCGCGGGCTGGTCACGCCAGCGCGGTCCACCAGCAGGTTCAGGCGCTCGGTCACGTCGGCCTGGCTGGCGTTGGTCGGGGTCACGGTCAACTGCTGGCCCACGATGGGGTCGAAGTTGCTCGGGTAGGCCATCACGAAGGTTTCCAGCGCGGCACGGCTGGCCGCGCTCACCGGCAGGAAGACAGCGGCATCCAGGAAGCTGCTCACGCTGCCCTGCACGCCATCCAGCGAGTAGCCAAAGCCACGGATCTGATCGCCGGTGTTGTCGAACCTGGGCAGGTTGCGCGAGAACATGCCCACCTTGGTGTAAGCGTTGCGCAGTTGCGGGATCTTGAAGTTCTCGGAGATGGTGAGGCCTTCGAAAGCCATGGTGCCATCGGTGCCGTAGAAGCCCTTCGAAGCATCGAACGCGTGACAGCCGTTGCAGGTGGTCAGGTTGTCGGCGTTGTTCTTCATGTAGAAGTCAAAGCCCTTTTGCTGCTCAGGCGTGTAGACGTTGTTCAGCGGCTTGTTGGGGTTGGGCGGCATCAGGATCTTCAGCGTGAAGCGCGCGAACGCCGTCAGCTCTTCTTCAGTCGGCTGGGCATCGCGGCCCAGCAGGCCGGGGAAGGCCACGCGGAAGTCCTTGAAGGCGCGCTCTTCCAGCGTCGCACCGGCCGACACGCCCTGGCGGTCACCGCGCCAGTGCATCGGACCGTTGCCGGCCATGCCACGGAAGGTCTGCGTGGTCATCGGCCCCTTCATCGGATGGAAGTTGACCGTGGTGCGCAGGAAGAAGGGCACAAACCGGCTGTAGGTGTTGTTGTTCTTGGCGGGTGTGCCGTCCGGGTTGCCCAGGTCCCAGGCCAGGTGGTCCATGTCACCGAAGATGTGGCAGCCAGCGCACGAAGAATCCCCACGGCTGGACGAGTAGGTCGCGTCATACAGGAACTTGCGGCCGTTGACCACTTCGGCCGGCTCGGGCGAGAACATCGTCACGTGGGCGGCTTCGGTGAAGCTGCCGGTGTTGACGACGGACACGCCGTTGTCCTGACGGGTGGTCACGAACAGGCGGCCACGCGGCGCATCCAGCAGCACGCCGGAAGGCAGGCCGCCGCTGACGATCAGCTGCTGCGAGGCTGAGGGCGTGAAGCTGTCGTTCTCCAGTGCGCTGGTGCTGTAGCGGGCGATCTTGTTGGCGCCCAGTGCGGCCAGGTACAGCGTGTTGCCGTCCGGGCTCACGGCCATTTCCACGGGGATGGCCACAGCGGCCGCCTTTTCAGCGGCGGTGCCCAGGCCCTGGCCATAGCTGGTGATGTGCTTGTTGAGGTGGCGCGGCAGCACGGTGTTGCCGTCGATCACCGTGATGCGGCTTTCGACAAAGTGGCCGTTGACCGAGTTGGCCTTGGTGCCCGGGCCTTCAAAGCGGTTGACGTTGAGGGCTTCGGTGTTGGAGACGTAGACCTTGCCGTTGACCGGGTTGACGGCCATGTTGTACAGGGTCGTGCCCACGCTGGCGGTCTTGCCCACCACGGTGGGGACGCTGGCGTTGGCGTCGATGGCGAAGACGTCGTAGTCAGGCAGGTTGAGCTTGACGTTGGCGTTCCACACCTTGGGCGCGATGCCGTTGCGCGGATCGCCACCGTCCACCCAGTCGCCATTGGCGTTCTTCTGGACGATCAGGCCGGTGGCCGGCGCCTTGGAGCCGTCGGCAGCGGTCGTGGGGCCGTCCTTGGCCAGCGGAGACTGGGGGCCGCCCATCAGGCTGGTGGTGCGGTTGCCCGAATGGAAGACAGCGGCGTAAACCTTGCTGCCATCGGCGCTGCGGGCCAGGGCGCGGGTCGTGTCACCGAACATGTTCAGCACGGTGACCGGGGCACCACCGGCGACGCTGCTGCCGGGGTTGGCCGCATCGAACACCCAGACGTCGGAACGGCCGGTGTTGGGGGCGGACAGCATGGGGTCGAACTTGATGTTCTGACCCCGGTGGGCGGCGGTGACGAAGGCGAATCGGTTGTTGGCGCCAGCGAAGACGATGTCGCTGGGTTCGTCGGCCGTCCACAGGGTGTTGACCACCTGGCCGACACCGCCACTGGCAGCGCCGCTCACGTCGACGATGCTGATGCTGTCGGACAGGTGGTTGACCACCCACAGCTGGCCGTTGGGCGCGAAGGCCAGCGCCACGGGCTCCAGGCCCACGGGGATGGCCCCCTTGGACACCGGGGTGCCGCTGCTCACATCAAAGACCTCAACACGGGCATCGGGCGTGTTGACCACGTACAGGCGGGTGCCGTCGGCCGACAGCGCCATGGGGCGCACATGGCCGGTCTCAAACGTGGCGAACTCGCCGATGGCCGGCGCGGTGCCGGCGGTGCCGGGGCTGCTGGCGGGCGTGCCGCTGACAACAACGTTGTTGACCGTGTAGGTCTCGCTGGACATCAGGGCCTGAGCGCGGAAGCGCACCACGACGCTGGTGTTCTCGGCCGCAGCCGGCAGCGTGAACTTGGCGTGGCCGGTGGCCGTGACCCGGGTGGTTTCGAGCTTGGTGAAGGCACCGCCGTTCACCGCGTACTCGACCACCCCGCCATCGACGGTCAGCATGCCCTTGGTGCTGCGGTCAAAGTCCACCGTGATGGCCTTGTAGCCCTGGGTGCTGACGGCCTTGGACGTGACGGCGCCGTCCGCGCCAAAGGTCGAGCCCACCAGCACGGCGCCCGCGGCACCGGTGCTCACGGCGCCCACGGAAGTGAAAGTGCCCAGGCCGGCGGCAAAGCCTTGCTGCAGCAGCGGGACGCTCTGCGCATGCACGCCGCAGGCGATCAGGCTGGCGCCCAACACCGCACTGGCACGCCCCAGGCGAAAGTTCGTTCGCATCTTTGTTCTCTCCAGATACTTTTGCGTCAAGCACATTGAAAAACGCTTGCCGCGAGTATCTGGATGGCGCGCGTCCAACGTAAGGGGCACAGCGGACACGGGCCTGTCATTTGGCGACATGGCAGGGATAGTCCCCGTGTCCAGATGCGTCAATTCCCGGGTTGTGGGCGGGCGCATTCCCGCCACAATGGCGACGTGGATAGGCCGCGCGCGTCGTGGCATGAACCGTGTTTTGCCTTGAGGATCAGAACGATGAATCGCCGTTATTTCGGGCGCCTGCTCGCGGGCCTGGGTGCCTTGCAAGGCCTGGGCGTGGCCCGTCAGGCCATGGCCGCCGACAAGCCCAACCCCAATTTCAACAGGCCTCCGGCCGTGGGCGACCGCACGGAAGCCGGCGTGGAGGAACTCTCCCGCTACATCGGCGGCGACGTGATTCGGGTGGGCATCGTGCTGTACCCGGGCATGTATGTGCAGGACGTGGTCGGCCTGATCACGGTGCTGCAGTCGCTGGCCGGCACGCAAATCGGCCTGTTGTCCAAAAACCTGGAGCCGGTGGGCAGCGGCGACCCCGACCTGCCCAGCCTGGTGCCCATCCAGCCCACGCTGACCTTCGACAACCCGCCCACCAACATGGACGTGCTCATCGTGCCCGGCAGCCTGCCCGGCAAGTACACCATGATGGAAGACGCCGAGCTGATCGACTTCCTCAAGAAGGTCGGGCCCCAGGTCAAGCACCTGGCCAGCGTGGGTTCGGGCTCGCTCATCCTGGGCGCGGCCGGCTTGCTGCAGGGCTACAAGGCCACCACCTACTGGCCCATGCGCGGCATCCTGAAGGACCTGGGTGCCACCGTGGTCAAGAAGCGCGTGGTGAAGGACCGCAAGCTCATCACGGCCGCCGGCACGACCGCATCGCTGGACCTGGGCCTGACCTTGGTCGAGGTGTTGCGCAACCCGTCTCAGGCCAGGCTGGTGCAGCTGTACCTGGAATACGACCCGGCGCCGCCGTACAAGGGCGGCACGCCCGAGACCTCGCCGCCCGAGGTGGTGAAGTTCATCAACAAGATGTACGAAGGCCTGATCGAGCCGGGCCACGCTGCAGCCCTGGAAGCCATGAAGCGGCTCAAGCCCTGATCGTCAGGGCTTGATGAGGCTCATTTGAGCTGGACGCCGTCGGCATCGAAGACGCTGACGGTGACCGGCAGGCCCTGCCCCACGCTTTGCGTGACGGTGCAATAGGTTTCGAACTGGCCGAGCACGCGGTCCAGGTGCTCCAGCTTTGCCGCAGGCACGCCCAGGTTCAACCGTGCGGCGATGCCCAGCACCCGCACGCGCCCCTCGGCGTTGCGGCCCACCTCGGCCACGACGCTGCACGACAGCGGATCAGGCGCCTGCTTGAACTTGCGCAAGGCAAAGAGCAACGAATCCGACAGGCAGTTGCCCACGGCCGCCGCCAGCAACTGCACGGGCGAAGGCCCTTGGGATTGGCCCAGTGGCGGCGGCTCGTCAGCCAGCAGTGGCGGCACGCCGCCTTCAAATCGCACATCGAACTGGTAGTCCTGCTTTTGCTGCAGCTGGACGGTGACGTTCTGGTCGCTCATGGCAGGGCCTTTCAAGGGCGGTGATGGGGATCGCGCGGCGCGTGGATGGGTTGCTTGAGGTACTGGCCACCCGCGGGATCGGCCGGATCGGGGGCCGGCCAGTGCCCCGCGCGGATGTTGACCTGGATGGACGGGATCATCAACCTGGGCGGGGCCAGCGTGGCATCACGGGCCTGGCGCAAGGCCACAAAGCTGTGTTCGTCGATGCCATCGTGGACATGGGCATTGTGGGTGCGCTGTTGCCCCACCGTGTTCATGGCCTCCACCGGGCGGCCCGTGGTGGGGTAGTCATGGCACATGAACAGGCGCGTGTCGGCAGGCAGGCTGAGGATGCGCCGCGTCGAGCGGTACAGCGCACGGGCGTCGCCACCCGGGAAATCGCAACGGGCCGTGCCCACATCCGGCGGGAACAGGGTGTCGCCCACAAAGACGGCATCGCCCACCACATAGGCGATGTCGGCCGGGGTGTGGCCGGGCACATGCCAGGCCTGGGCCTGGAGCTGGCCGATCCGGAAGGCTTCGTGGTCATCGAAGAGGTGATCAAAAGGACGGCCATCGGTGGGCAGATCGGCCTCCAGATGGAAGAGGCGCTTGAAGGTGGCCTGCACCCCGGCGATGCCTCGGCCGATGGCGATGCGCCCGCCCGCCTGGGCCTGCAACTGCGGCGCCGAGGACAGGTGATCGGCATGGGCGTGGGTTTCGAGGATCCACACCAGCGTGAGGCGGTGGTGGCGCAAATGATCGAGCACGGGCTGCAGCGGCGCGAGCGTGGTCTGCCCGCTGGCGGGGTCAAAGCCGAGGACCGGATCGATGACGGCGGCATGGCCACCGGGCTCGTCCCACGTCACGTGGGTGAAGGTGCTGGTTTCCATGTCGAAGAAGGAGGCCACGAGCGGCGCGCGATGGGATGTCGTCATGCTCAACAATTTATTGACAGATATATTGTTTGTCAACATAATTTATCCCATGAAACTGTTGCAAACCGCTGTTGCCTCTGCGCCAGGCGCCGGCCGTGCCCCCGCCACAACCACTGCATTCAATGGCGATGACCTGGCCCGACTTCAGGCCTCGGCCGAAAAGGCCTGCAGCCTGCTCAAGGCCCTGGCCCACACCGACCGGCTGGTGCTCTTGTGCCGGCTCACCCAGGGCGAGTTCTGCGTGGGCGAGCTGGAAGCCGATCTGGGCATCCGCCAGCCTTCGCTGTCGCAGCAGCTGGGCGTGTTGCGCCAGGAAGGCCTGGTCGAAACCCGCCGCGAAGGCAAGCACATCCATTACCGCCTGGCCAGTGAAGACGCGCTGGCCATCCTGCAGGTGCTGCACGAACGTTTGTGCCCGCCCGCCCCCGTCCGCCGTTCCAGGAAAGCCTCATGACCGTCAGCGTGCCCCTCACCTCCTTGCGCCCCGAGTTCACCGTGTGCGGCCAGATCAGCGTGGCCGATGTGGCCAAGCTGGCCGCGCAGGGCTATCGCAGCATCATCAACAACCGCCCCGATGGCGAGGACGGCCCCACCCAGCCGCGCAGCGCCGAGATCGAGGCGGCTGCCAAGGCTGCCGGCATGGCCTATGTGCATTTCCCGATCCACAGCCCGATGGAGGCGGCCATGAAGGCCCAGGCCTATCAGGCGGCTTGCGCCGCCCTGCCCCATCCGGTCGTGGCCTTCTGCCGCTCGGGTGGCCGCGCCAGTGCCCTGTTCCAGGCCACGGGCGGCGCCGTGGGTTGCCCCAACTGATTCCCGGTTCTTTTGTTCATCGTTCATCAAGGAGAAGACCATGCAAGCCAATGTTGGCGGTATTGACCGCATCGCACGCATCACCGCAGGCGCCACCCTCATCGCCCTCGCGGCCACCGGCACGGTGGGCGTCTGGGGCTGGATCGGCGTGGTGCCCCTGCTCACGGGCTTGAGTGGCTGGTGCCCGGCCTACCTGCCATTCGGCTTTTCCTCATGCAAGGTCAAGTGACGCACGAAAGCGCCAGCACCTCATGTCCTTGACCGCCGCCGCGCTGGGCTCGCTGATCGGCCTGGTTCTGGCCTTCACCGGCGCTGGCGGCGGCATCCTCGCCATCCCCGCGCTGGTGATGGGCTTGCATTTGCCCCTTCAGCAAGCAGGGCCCGTTGGCCTGGCGGCTGTGGGCATCGCCTCTGCTGTGGGTGCAGGCATCGGTCTGCACGGTCACATCGTTCGCTACCGAGCTGCCATGGTCATTGGCGTGACGGGCATGCTGATGGCGCCCGTCGGCGTGACCTTGGCGCAGTACCTCCCAAACCGCCCACTGATGGCCGCTTTCGCTGGGGTCATGTGCTGGATCGCCTGGAGGATGCTCAAGCCCGCTACCGTGCCCGATCCAGAGGCCCTGGACATCGCGCAGCCCTGCAAGGTCAGCCAGACTGAAGGTCGCCTCGTCTGGACGTCCCGTTGCGCCCGGGCGCTGGCAGGGACCGGCGCGCTCTCAGGCTTGTTGAGCGGATTGCTCGGCGTGGGGGGCGGCTTCGTGATCGTCCCCGCGCTGACCCGCCACACCAACCTCGACATCCGTAGCGTGCAAGCCACTTCGCTCGCCGTGATCGCTTTGGTGTCCATCAGCGGCGTGCTGGCTGCGGCTTGGCACGGCACCATGAATTGGCCGGTGGCCCTGCCGTTCGCATCGGGTGCCACTGCAGCCCTGCTGATTGGGCAAGGTCTGGCAGGCCAACTCCACGCCAGCCACCTCAAGCAGGCCTTTGCGTGGTTGTGCCTGGGGGTGGCACTGCTGATGTGCCTGAAAGCCGCTGACATGGTGTGAACACGCATCACCACTGGTCGAAGTAAGCGCTTTAAGATTCGTCTAAGTGCGACCGTGCATAGTGAAGTGCCAGGCACACACCCAGGCACTTCGGTCAACGCCAGGCCGTCTTGTGCTGAATGGGCCAACCCAATCAGACCACGGACATGAGACTGCTCTTGGTAGAAGACGACCACATGATCGGGGAGTCCGTGCAGGACATCCTCCGCGCTGAGCACTACGCCGTCGACTGGGTCAAGGACGGCCTGATGGCCGACTCGGTGCTCCGAACCGAGACCTACGACCTGGTCTTGCTGGACCTCGGCCTGCCAGGCAAGGATGGCATCGACGTCCTGCGTGCCATGCGCGCTGGCAAACGGCGCACGCCCGTCCTGATCACCACGGCCAGGGACGCTGTCGAACAACGGATCGCCGGGCTGGATGCAGGGGCTGACGACTATGTGCTCAAACCCTATGACCTGGGCGAACTGCTGGCACGCGTCAGGGCCTTGCTTCGGCGTGCAGCCGGGCGAGCCGAGCCGCGCTATGAACACCTGGGCGTGACGATTGACCCTGCCACGCGAGAGGTCACCGTGGAGGGGCAGGCCGTGGTGTTGTCCTCACGCGAATGGGCGGTCCTGGAGCCCCTGCTGGCCAGGCCGGGCGCCGTGCTGTCGCGATCCCAACTGGAAGAAAAGATCTTCGGCTGGGAAGACGGTGTGATGAGCAATGCGGTGGAGGTCTACATCCACGGCCTGAGGAAAAAGCTGGGGGCCCGCCTGATTCAGAACGTGCGGGGCGTGGGCTACATGGTGCCCAAGGCATGAAGCCCCGCGCATCGCACTCGCTGCGCAATCGACTGCTGGCTCTGCTGCTGGGCGCCATCACCTTGTCCACCCTGATCCAGGCCGTGACCGCCTACACGACGGCACTGTCTCAAGCCGACGTGATCTTTGACAGCCACATGCAGAAGATGGCGATGTCGCTTCGCTCTGGCGTTCCCCTCGTGAATGCCGAGCCCAACAACGAATTCAGCCTGGACCGGGCCAACGAAGACTTTGTGGTGCAGATGTGGAACAGCAAGGGCGTTCCGATCTTTCAATCTGCGGCGCACCGCAACTTGCGCAAGCCGGCGGTTCCCGGGTTTTCAGATGTCAAGACGCTGGATGCGCGCACGTTCAGGGTGTACTCGCTCCCCACGCCCAAAGGCACCATCCAGGTGGCCCAGGACATGGCCGCGCGTCGCGACATGGCCGGCACGCTGGCCTGGCGTTCCGTGGGCCCCAGCTTGCTGACCGCGCCCTTGCTGATGCTGTTGGTGGCCTGGGTCGTCAGCCGGTCTCTGGCGCCAGTGGCCAATGTGCGCTCGCAAATGGCCTCGCGACGGGCGGATGATTTATCGCCGGTGAGTGAGGTCGGTTTGCCTGAAGAGGTCCGGCCCTTGATCGACGACCTCAACCTTTTGCTGGAACGCGTCAAGCAATCATTCGAAGCACAGACCAGCTTCGTGGCCGATGCAGCGCACGAGTTGCGTTCGCCGCTGACGGCGCTCAAGATCCAGGTTCAGGGCTTGCAGCGTGCCACGGACGATGAGACGCGCCAGATCGCCATCAAACGCCTGGCCTCAGGCATCGAGCGCGCGGGCCACCTGGTCGACCAGTTGCTGGTTCTGGCGCGCCAGGAGGCCAGTGCCACTGCAGGCCTGACCCTGCTGCCCGTCGACCTGGCGCAGGTGGGGCTGCTCGCTCTGACCGACATCCTGCTGGTGGCCCAGTCACGCCAGATTGACCTGGGCGTCCACCGGGCCAACCTGGCCATGGTGACGGGCAATCCGGAAGCGCTGCGCATCCTGGTGCGCAACCTGCTGGACAACGGCGTCAAGTACACACCTGCGGGCGGCACCGTCGATCTGGATGTGCTGGCCACAGCCGAGGCCACTGTGTTGTCCGTGGAGGACAGCGGCCCCGGCATCCCTGCAGCCGACCGTGACCGGGTCCTCGATCGCTTCTATCGCCTGCAGGGCACGGGCGCAGAAGGCAGTGGCTTGGGCCTGGCCATCGTCAAGGCCATCGCCGACGTCCATGGCGCGACGGTGTCCATCGACCCCTCACCACGCCTGGGTGGCCTGCGCGTTCAAGTGACCTTCAAAACAACATGAAACCCTCACGCTTCCACACCTGTACCGCCACCTTGCTTTGCGCGCTGGGATGGACCTCACTGGTGCCTGCACCGGCCTGTGCGGCCACCATCGCCGCCCCCCAGTTGGACAACAAGGCCTATGTGCTGATGGACTACGACTCCGGCCAGATCCTGTCCGGTTTCAACGCCGAGCAAGCCCTGCCGCCTGCGTCGCTCACCAAGATGATGACCAGTTACATCGTCGAGCAGGCGCTCAAAGCCGGTCGACTTAAACCCACGGACCCGGTCCACGTCAGCCTGAACGCCTGGTGCCATGGGTCCAGCACGGCGTCGTGCATGTACCTGCCCCTGAACGGACAAGCCTCGGTGATGGACATCCTGCGGGGCATCATCATCCAGTCCGGCAACGACGCCTCCA
>CANBUA010000063.1 GCA_947372535.1 Burkholderiales bacterium | reverse complement strand
AGCGCATGCCCGAGATCCGCGTGATTGCGCCCGGTCGCACCTACCGTGTCGACAGCGATGCCACGCACTCGCCGATGTTCCACCAGTGCGAAGGCCTGTGGATTGGCGAAGCCGTGAGCTTTGCCGACCTCAAGGCGGTGCTGGGTGATTTCTTCTCGACCTTTTTCGAGACGGATGACATGGAGATCCGTTTCCGTCCGTCCTTCTTCCCGTTCACCGAGCCCTCGGCCGAGGTGGACATCGCCTTTTCGTCCGGACCCTTGAAGGGGCGCTGGCTGGAGGTTGGCGGGGCAGGGCAGGTTCACCCCAATGTGGTCCGCAACTTTGGGCTCGACCCGGAGCAATACCTTGGTTTTGCTTTCGGCCTGGGGCCCGATCGCCTGACGATGTTGCGCTATGGCGTGAACGACCTGCGCCTGTTCTACGAAGGCGATCTGCGCTTTTTACAGCAGTTCCAGTGATTCGTCTCTTCTGCCACACAAGGACATTCGCATGACCACCTCGACCAACATCCGCGCCTGGGCCGCTCACGAGGCGGCCAAGCCCATCGTGCCTTTCGAATACGACGCGGGCCCGCTGGGTGCGGAAGAGGTTGAGATCAAGGTCGAGCACAGCGGCCTGTGCCACTCTGACTTGTCCGTGATCGACAACGAGTGGGGCTTTGCAGGCTACCCGGTTGTCGGTGGGCACGAAGTGATCGGCTCCGTGGTGGCCTTGGGGGCCAACACCAAAGGGCTCAAGCTGGGCCAGCGCGTGGGCCTGGGCTGGATGAACCAGAGCTGCCAGTCCTGCAAGAGCTGCCTGGGTGGCGAGCCGCAACTGTGCCGCGCCGGTCAGGCCACGATCGTGGGCCACCATGGTGGTTTTGCTGAGCGTGTGCGCGCGCATTGGTTATGGACTTGCCCCATCCCCGAAGGCCTGGACCCGGCCAAGGCAGGCCCTTTGTTGTGCGGTGGCGTGACGGTGTTTTCTCCCTTCCTGAACTTTGGCATCAAGCCGACGCACCGCGTGGGCGTGGTCGGCATCGGCGGCCTGGGGCATTTGGCCTTGAAGTTCGCGCGGGCTTGGGGTTGCGAGGTCACGGCTTTTACCTCCAGCGATTCCAAGCGTGAAGAAGCGCTGCAGTTGGGCGCGCATCGCGTGGTCTCCAGCGTGGACCCCAAGGCCATGAAGGCCGTGGCGGGGCGACTGGACATGGTGCTGGTCACCGTCAACGTGATGCTGAACTGGAAGGCGCTGATGAGCACGCTGGCGCCCAATGGCCGCCTGCACTTGGTCGGCATCCTGCCTCAGCCCATGGAGGTCGAAGCCTTCCCGCTGATCGGTGGGCAGCGCAGCGTGTCGGGCTCGCCCACAGGCTCGCGCCAGGACATCGACACCATGCTGGAATTTGCCGCCCGCCATGGCATCGAGCCGCAAACCGAACATTTCCCGATGAGCCGCATCAACGACGCGCTGGACCACCTGCGCGCTGGCAAGGCCCGTTACCGCGTGGTGCTGGACGCCGATTTCGCCTGAGACGAAGCGCCTCCCGCTGCTTGCCATGTCTGGCAAGCCACGCCCCCCAGAATCCCTGAAAGATTTTTGACATGCAATTCCCCGAGTCCTGGCTGCGAAGCTTCTGCAACCCCGACCTGACCACCCAGCAACTGGCCGATCTGCTCACGATGGCGGGCCTGGAGGTGGAGGAGCTCGAACCGGTCGCCAAGCCTTTCACGGGCGTGGTGGTGGGGCATGTGCTGGAAGTGGCCAAGCACCCGGATGCGGACCGCCTCAACGTCTGCAAAGTGGATGCCGGCACGGGCAGCGTCTTGCAGATCGTGTGTGGCGCGCCCAATGTGCGGCCGGGCATCAAGATCCCTTGTGCCACGGTGGGCGCCGAGTTGCCGCCGGGTGCCGATGGCAAGCCCTTCAAGATCAAGCTGGGCAAGCTGCGTGGCGTCGAGAGCCAAGGCATGCTGTGCTCGGCACGCGAGCTGGGCATCTCGGAAGAATCCAATGGATTGCACATCCTCAAGGATGACGCGCCCGTTGGTTTGAACATCCGTGAACACTTGAGCCTGGACGACACCTTGTTCACGCTCAAGCTCACGCCCAACCTGGCACATTGCCTGAGCGTGGCCGGCATCGCGCGCGAGGTCTCGGCCTTGACGGGTGCGCCCCTTGAGTTGCCCGCCATCCACCCGATCAAGCCATCCATCGATGACCGCTTGCCGGTGTCGGTGCTGGCCCCTGAGTTGTGTGGCCGCTTCGCAGGCCGCGTGATCCGTGGCGTGAACCCGCAGGCTCAGACGCCGGCCTGGATGGTTGAGCGCCTGGCCCGTTGTGGCCAGCGTTCGGTCTCGCCATTGGTGGACATCTCCAACTACGTGATGTTCGAGCTGGGCCAGCCTTCGCATGTGTTCGACCTGGATAAGATCCGCGGCGGTCTGCAAGTGCGTTGGGGCAAGCCGGGTGAGTCGCTCAAGCTGCTCAATGGCCAGACCGTCACGGTGGATGAGCAAGTCGGCGTGATCGCCGATGCCGAGCAGGTCGAATCGCTGGCCGGCATCATGGGCGGCGATGCCACGGCCGTGGGCGACGACACCCGCAACATCTACCTTGAGGCTGCCTTCTGGTGGCCCAAGTCCATCGCCGGCCGCGCACGCCGCTACAACTTCTCGACCGATGCCTCGCACCGCTATGAGCGTGGTGTCGATCCGGCGCCAACGGCCCAGTACATCGAGCGCATCACCCAACTGATCGTCGCCATTTGCGGCGGACAAGTTGGCCCGCTGGACGACCAGATGCTCAAGCAGCCCGAACGCTCGCCCGTCACGATGCGCCTGTCGCGTGCGCAGCGCGTCATCGGCATGCCCGTGACGTTGGAAGATTGCCAAGCCGTGTTCCAGCGCCTGGACCTGCCTTTCGGCACTCAGGCGCACGGCGCCGATACCCACCTCGTGGTGACGCCACCGAGCTGGCGCTTCGACCTTCAGATCGAAGAGGACCTGATCGAAGAAGTGGTGCGCGTGATCGGATTCGACAAGCTGCCCAAGCGTGCGCCCAAGGCGCCGGTGACCTCACGCGTGCGTCCTGAAGCGCAACGCAGCCTGTATGCCGTGCGCCGTGCCGTGGCCGCGCGTGGGTATCAAGAAGCGATCACTTTCAGCTTCGTCGAAGAGCGCTGGGAGCTGGACTTTGCCGGCAACACCCAGCCCATCCGCGTGCTCAACCCAATTGCCAGCCCTCTGTCCGTGATGCGCTCGACGCTGGTCGGCAGCCTGGTCGAGGTGCTCAAGCTCAACCTGTCGCGCAAGGCCGACCGTGTGCGCATCTTCGAGGTGGGCCGCGTTTTCAAGCGTGACGAGTCCGTGCAGGACAGCGACCAGACCGTGGGCGGTTTCGACCAGCCGGTGCGCTTGTCCGGCTTGGCCTATGGCTCGGCCGATGCGCAGCAGTGGGGCACTGCTTCACGCGCTGTCGATTTCTTCGACGTCAAGGGCGATGTCGAGGCATTGTTCGCGCCGCGCCAGCCACGCTTCGAAGCCGCCGAGCACCCGGCTTTCCACCCCGGTCGTTGTGCCAAGGTGGTTGTCGATGATCAAGCCGTGGGTTTCATCGGCGAGTTGCACCCCAAGTGGCGCCAGGCGTATGACCTGCCCCATGCGCCTGTGCTGTTCGAGCTGGATGCGAGTGCGCTGAGCCAGCGCCTGGTGCCCCAGTCCACTGCCGTGCCCAAGATGCAGTCGGTGTACCGTGACCTGGCCCTGGTGGTTGATGACCAAACTGCGCACGATGCCCTGATCCAGGCCATCACGGCAGCGCCCACCGAGGGCTTGGTTCGTGGCGCCAAGTTGTTCGACATCTACAAACCCAAAACGCCGGTGGCGGGGATGGCGGACAATGAGCGCAGCCTCGCAGTGCGTGTTGAGTTGCGCGATGACGAGCAGACCTTGACCGATGAGCGCATCGACGCTGCCATGAAAGCCGTGCTGGCCCAACTGGCAGACGGCGTGGGTGCGCGCGTGCGGGCGTGACGAACAGCTGCCAGTAAAAAGGGCGCCAGCCATGAATGACAAGATCAGTGACCTGACCGTGCTGTTGCCGAGCATCGAGACGCCGACGCTCACCAAAGCCGAGCTGTCGGAGATGCTGTTCGAGCGCCTCGGGCTGAACAAGCGCGAGTCCAAGGACATGGTCGAGGCATTTTTCGAACTGGTGCACGACTCACTGGTCAGCGGAGTCGACGTGAAACTGTCGGGCTTTGGCAACTTCCAGATCCGCCAGAAAGCACCCCGGCCCGGGCGCAATCCTCGCACGGGCGAGGCCATTCCCAT
This sequence comes from Burkholderiales bacterium, assembly GCA_947372535.1. The sequence goes on along the minus strand of CANBUA010000063.1, from coordinate 14,523 downwards.
CAAGGCCCGCCAAGTGGTAACTTTCCACGCCAGCGCCAAACTCAAGGGCATGGTTCAAGGTGATGTTCCCTCCGGGGATGACTTGGAGTAAAGTCGCCAATCCGTGTGCCCTCGCTTAGATGGCACTTGGTTTTAAGCCCCCGATGGCGGGGTCGCTGGGCTCTTTTTCGCACACCATGGACAGCATCGAGCAAGATTCATCGCAGCGTTCCAGCCCGCCTGTTCTGGGCGACCCCATCCCGCCGGCCAAAGCGGGCTCCCGAGCCCTGGCGCGCACCGATGCCCGGCTTGATGCCCGTGATGGCGCGGCCTTGCCCTTGCCAGTCGAGTCACGTGTCGAGGTCAAAGTGCCCGCAGGCTTGGTGACGCCCGTCGCAGGTTTGCCGACGATTCCCGCCAAGCGCTATTTCACGATCGGTGAGGTCAGTGAACTGTGTGGCGTCAAGCCTTATGTGCTGCGCTATTGGGAGCAGGAGTTCACCCAGTTGCGGCCCATGAAGCGGCGCGGCAACCGCCGGTATTACCAGCACCACGAGGTTTTGCTGATCCGTCGCATCCGCGAATTGCTTTACGAGCAAGGTTTCACGATCAGCGGCGCGCGCAATCAACTCAGCGACCATGTGGTGCTGTCTCATGAGTCGGCGGCCGAGCCAGACGAGCAAACGATGCCTTCCTCGGTGCGTGCCGAGCAACGCGCCTGGGAAACCCTGGACCTGTCCGGCCTGGCGCGCGTACGGCCTGATCAAGCGGTGCAGCTGCGCGAGGCCTTGTTGTCCATCCGTGATCTGCTCGCTTGAGTTTCACGAAATTTGGCCGGCATGGCTGAAAACGACCTCAAGCCATGCTACAGTCTAAGTCTTGTCGGGGCGTAGCGCAGCCTGGTAGCGCACTTGCATGGGGTGCAAGGGGTCGCGAGTTCGAATCCCGCCGCCCCGACCAAGAATCACGAGGGTCAGTAGGTTTTGCCTACTGACCCTTTCGTGTATCTGGGCCACCCATGGCTCAACGCGAACGCCTGTTGCCCAAGGCACCCGGTGCATTCATTCGGTGGGGCAGCAAGGCCCCGATGAAGGGCACCACCGCATCCATCACCGCCGATGGGTTGTCGGCAAACGGGAAGTGCCCGCTGTCTGGCAACAACACCACACGGGCCCTGGCAAAAATTTCTTTTTGGAGGTGCGCGTAGCGCACTGGCAAGTAAGGATCGGCCGCGCCCCAGACCACCAGCACTGGCACATTGACGTCGCCCAAGACATTGGCCAGCCGTTCGCTTTGCGGGCCCACGTCGCTGGTGGCCCGATAGAGCTTGAGGATGGCGTGCCGCGTGTGTTTGTCCATGTCGTCGTACATGCGGTTCACGAAGGCATCCGGCAGGCCGCGTGGGCAGCCCCGGCGGATGGCCCAGTGGAAACCTCGGCGGCTGATCAGCATCTGTTGCAGTTCACCCAGGATGGGCGTGCGCCAGATGCGCGCCATGATGTGCCACTTGTAGCCAATCAGCAGGCCGGTGTTGACCAAGGTGATGCTCGCGACCTTGTCCGGGTGCATGGCGGCCCACAACAAGCCCCACGGCCCACCGAAGTCGTGCAGGACCAAGTGCACCCGGTTGATGCCCAGGCTTTGGGTTGCGGCCTCTAGAAACTGAGCGCCCGACTCGACCGAATAAGGGTAGTCGTCGGGTTTGTCGGCACGGCCAAAACCAGGCATGTCCAGCGCCACCACGCGGCCCATGGGGGCCAGCGCGGCCAGCAGATCGGTCCAGTCCTCACCCGAGCCCGGGTTGCCATGCACAAACACCACCGCCTCCGCATCGTGCAGGTGCTGACGGCCTTGTCTGCAGACGGTCTGCAAGCGGCCCACCTGCAGTTCGGAGATGATCACGTCGATGTCCATCCAGCCATCATGAAGGACTTGCAAGTAGGCGTCTACCTCGATGGACATGCCCAAGCGCACCATCTTCGATCGCCGCCATGCGAAGGCGATAAACTCCAGGCTTGGCGTTCTCGCCTTGCACGGTCATCTCGGACCGTGTCTGATCTGCCAATAGCTCAGTTGGATAGAGCACCTGCCTTCTAAGCAGGCGGTCGGGGGTTCGAATCCCTCTTGGCAGGCCACGGGTCTCTCGCATGACGGGTGGCCAAAGCGTGGGGAAATCAGCACCCCATGGCGGTGCATGTATCGCACAATGTGATCAGTTCACCTGTTCGGTGGGTTTGACTCAGCGGAGCCTCAGATGTTCGAGACAATCAAACGCTGGATGCAAAAGCCAGCCCCAGTTTCCGAAGCCGATCAGCGCGTGCTCACGACCTGGGCCAAAGAGGCTGGGTATGCGGTCAAGACGGTGCCCGGCAATGCCCCTGGCCTGGTGGTGCACACAGACGCCGACTGGCGCGTGGAGTGGGGCCCCTCGCAGCGGCCTTACTTTCCGGCGCAGGAGTTGCGTTTTCGCTGCGAAAGCGGACTGTCGCCTGACGTGCAGGTGCTTTGGCTGAGCAAAAGCCTGGCCCAAGCGCTGGAGACCGATGTGTTTCAACGCTTCACCGATGCCAACCAGACCCGCATCGACACGAGCTTGCCCGACGAGATGCGCTGGCTGGCCATGCACGCCAAAGTGTCGCTCAATGCCTACCCCATCCTGGCCAAGCGCTTCATACTCTTGTCCAACGCCCAGCAGGTCGCTGTGCAATGGCTGGGCGGCGAGGTCTCCACCGCGCTCGAAAAAGCCGCGACCAATTGGTGGGTGGACCAGGCCTGCGTGGTGCTCACCATCAACCGGGGCATCCTGACCATCCGCATGTCGGGCGATGGCATCCAGCGCAATCAACTGGACCTGGTCTCGCGCCTGTTCGAGGTGGCTGCCAGGCGTATGCGCGCCATGAGTTGAGGGCTCATTCGCTGGGCGGGCGATTTTTCTTGGACAGGAACCGGCCGATGGCTTGACCGGCGTCGGCATGCATCAGGTTGATCAGGAAGTGTTGTTTTTCGGCCGTCAGTTGCTGGTTGAGGTTCCGTCCCGGCGCGTCGTTGATCAGCTCTTTGATGCTGGCCAGCACATGAGGCGGCGTGTCCGCCCAGGAATCGGCCAGGGCGGCGGCGGCCTGAAGCACCTGTCCTGCCGGCACCACCTCATCCACCAGCCCCCATTGCTGCAGTTGCTGGGCAGAGAATTCGCCGCCACGCCACAGCCACATCAAGGCTTGTGAGCGGGGCAAGGCGCGGGCCAAGTGCCAGGACGCCCCGCCGTCGCTGGACAGGCCCACCTTGCCGTAAGCACTGACGAAGCGGGCGTTGTCGCCAGCCACCACGATGTCGCAGGCGAGCGCAAGCGACAGCCCACCGCCTGCCGCGACGCCCTCGACGGCCGCGATCACTGGCTTGGGAAAGCTGCGCAGCGATTCGATCCACTGGTGGAAAGCATCGATGTTGACCGCCTGGTGCTCAGGCCCCATCTGCCGATTGTGGGCCAGGCGCTCCAGGTCGCCGCCCCCACAGAAGTGGCCGCCAGCACCGGTGATCACCACCGCGCTCACGCTGGGATCGGCCTCGGCCATGCCCAGCGATTCGACCCCCGCCGCGTAGACCTGGGGCGACAGGGCATTGCGCGTGGCCGGCCCCGACAGCGTCATCACCAACAGATTACCCAGGCGTTCAGTCAGTAGTTCAGTGGTCATGTTGTGATCGTTTTGTTACTGTTCGAGGGATTGAATAGGGCCTTATGATCAAGGCTCAAACACATCGTCGTGCTAGAGTGATTTCTTGGTCCAAAAACGCACCAATATGATGATTATCAACAGAGTATCGGCGGCCGTCATTGCCGGTCTCTCCATTTCGGGGATGGCGGATCCTGCGTGGTCTTTGGGTTTCGGTCGACCAACGAGTCGTGCCATCCTCGGAGAAGCCCTGAGCGTCACCGTGCCTGTACACATGGATGGCGGCGAGGACCTCGCTGACGAGTGTCTGGCCGCAGACGTCTATTTCGGTGATGACAAACTCTCCCAATCTGTGGTGTCCGCTGTCTTGGTGCCGGGCGCTGGCAGCGATCGCACTGTTCGCATCCTGACCACCTCGCTGATCAACGAACCCGTCGTGACCGTTTACCTGGCGGCGGGTTGCAAGTCCAAGGTCTCTCGCAAGTTCGTGGCGTTTGCCGATCCCCCGGGCATGGTGATGCCGCCCGTGGCGTCGGTCACCGATGCCGCGACCTCTTCCGGCAAGGCTTCAGCCTCGCCGGTCAACGATGGATCCGTCAAAGCCAGCAGTTTGACGGCTGGCTCCACCGGGCTCACTGTGGCGGCTTTGCCACCACTGGAGGGCGCGCAGCCATCGCGTCGGGCAAAACGCGCGGCTGAGCGGCGTGCTGCTGCACAGCAGGCCAGGGCCAACGCCACATCGGCCGGGCAGTCGGCGGTTGGCCGTGCCACGGACGAAGGCGGTGCCGTGCCCGCATCATCGAGTAAGCCTCGCAATGCCGAAGCCGTCGCCGCCAATAAGTCCAAGGTGTCTCGCGCTTTGTCGGCCAAGGTCGATGACCATCCCGCCAAAAGGGGCGGTGCACGCCTGGAGCTCGATCCGGTCGAAGCCGATGCGGTCGTGGCGCCCATGCTGATGATGACCACCGGTCTGGGCAATGGTGCCGGCGGTGACACGCCCGAGATCCGCGAGCGGCGTGCCGCAGCGGCGGCCTTGTGGACCGCCATGAATGCCTCGCCAGAGCAGCTGGCGCGTGACCGCCAGCGCATGCAGGAACTGGAGCAGCGTTTGCAGCGCTTGCAACAGGACTCCGCCGGCGCGAATGAAAAAGTTGTGGCCATGGAGGCTCGGGTGCGTCAGGCTGAAGAGCATCGCCTGAGCCATCCGTTGGTGTACGCCCTGGCCGCCGTGTGCGGCCTACTGCTGCTGGCTGTTGGCTGGTTGTTCATGCGCCAGCGCCGCCTGAGCCAGTCGCGGGATGCCTGGTGGCAGGGCGATGGCGCTCAGGCTGCTTCGGGCGAGACCGCGCCCACCATGGCTGAACCGGAGATGGCGCGGACATCGGCCGAATTCATGCCGATACGGGCCAACAACAAGGTTGGCGGGGCCTCCCCGGCTGAACCCGTGGACGCGCCACCGGCTGCTCGCACGCTCGACGTGAGTCCCAAGGCTGCTGCCTTGATGGAGACCACTTCCACGCGCCCGATCTCCATCAAATCCGAAGCACAAGAGGCCGTGCGCGAGATCACGGTCGAAGAGTTGATCGACCTGGAGCAGCAAGCCGAGTTCTTCGTGGTGCTGGGCCAGGACGAGGCGGCCATCGAACTGCTGGAAAGCCATGTGCAAACCACGGCTGGCGCCAGCCCGCTGCCGCACCTCAAGCTGCTCGAGATCTACCAGCGCCTGGGCCGCAGGGGCGATTACGAACGCGTGCAAACCGCCTTCAATGGTCGCTTCAATGCTTATGCGCCTTCTTGGGAGTCTGACCTCCAAGGCGGTCACACCTTGAGCGAGTATCCCGGTGTGGTGGAGCGTCTTCAGTCGCTGTGGTCGCAGCCGGCCAGGGCGATGGAGGTGCTCCAAAGCTCCTTGACCCGTCCTGATGATTCGGTCGAGACCTTCGACCTGCCGGCCTACCGTGAGCTGCTCTTCTTGTACGCCGTGGCACGTGATCTCTCGGAGCGCGATGCCAAGGACCGTGCACCGGTCGATCTGGTGCTGCCCACTCACGAAGGCGATGGCGAGTTCGTGCAGGTCGACATGGTCGCGCCTTTGATGGCCACGCGCCCGGTCAAGGCCGTTCTGGCTGCCACGCCCAGCTTGAGCCTGGACTTGTCGCTCGATGATCCGGTGCCGCTGGCCTCGGCGTCGGAGACCGCAGCGGTGGTCGATGGCCCCATCACCCAGCACGGCAACATGATCGACTTCGACCTCGAAGAAGATCGCTCGTCGCCAAAGTCCTGAACTGATTTTTGAGTGTCAGCGCGGAGTGGCCGTGCACAGAATTTCCCTGTGCACTGTCATCAAGCAAGCCCCTTCGTGGCTCACATCCCGGATTGGTTGTCCGTCTTGCTTTTGTCGTCGGGATTGGCCAGGGCTTGCTCGATCAATGATTTGCTCAAGCGCTCCGACAGCAGCTCCGCAAAGGTCAGCACGAACTGGCGCAGGTAGGCGCCACGTTTGAAGGCCACCCGGGCCATGTTGCTGCCAAACAGATGCCCCACCGGTCGCCAGGTCAGCTCGCCATTGGGGCCAAACGCGGGGTCGTCCTTGACCGCCATCTCGGCCACCAGGCCTACGCCCAGGCCCAGCTTGGTGTAGGTTTTGATCACGTCGGCATCGATGGCTTCCAGCACCACATTGGGCGAGAAGCCACGCTGCGCAAAGGCTTGGTCGATGCGTGAGCGGCCGGTGAACGAGGGGTGATAGCTGATCAGTGGCTCGGCGGCCAACTGATCCAGGCTCAAACGGGTCGAGTTGGCGAGCGGGTGATCCGAACGCATGACCGCCACGTGTTGCCAGTCATAGGCGGGCAGGGTGACCAAATCGGGAAAATCCGCCAGCGATTCGGTGGCCAGGCCAACATCGGCCACATCATCAAGCACCATGCGCGCCACTTGCTCGGGCGTGCCTTGGTGGAGGCTGACGGACACCTTGGGGTAGCGCTTGCGCAAAGCGGCCACGGGCTCGGGGAGCACGTAGCGCGCTTGGGTGTGGGTGGTCGCAATCGACAGAGTGCCTGCATCTTGCAAGGCGTATTCAGCACCGATGCGCTTGAGGTTGTTGATCTCGCGCAGGATAACGTCCACCGATTTGAGCACCTGCTGGCCAGGCTCGGTGATGCGCTTGAGCCGTTTGCCGTGGCGCACGAAGATGTCCACGCCCAACTCTTCTTCCAGCTCGAGGATGGCTTTGGAGATGCCTGGCTGCGAGGTGTGCAGGGCTTTGGCCGTCTCGGTCAGGTTCAGATTGCGCCGGGCAGCTTCCCAGACAAAGCGGAACTGGTGAAGGTTCATGGCGTCGTCAAGCCGGCCAGGTCGGCTGCGGCATCTGCCAGGGCGTGGACCACGGTGTCGGTCTCGCCAGCGGCCTGGGCCAGACGCCAGACCACGTGCGGATGCGCGGTCTGCAATTGCGCCACCAGCAGCGGCAGGTCCTTGCGCACATGGCCGCCTGCGCCCAGGAACAAGGGCACCACGGTGACCTCCAGGCAGCCTCGGGCTGCCAGCGCCTGGCCGGCATCGATCAGGTTGGGACTCATGAACTCCAGGTAGGCCAGGCTGATGTGGACGGCTTGGGCCGCATCCCGGTCGGCATAGCGGGCGATCAGGCGATCGCGCACCTGCTCGAACGGTCGAGCCCACGCCGGGTCACGGGCTCCGTGGGCAAACAGCAGAACGCCTTGACGCATGGATCAATCCTTCTCGGTGGGCTTGGTCAACGGTTGCGCACCAGCCAGACAAAGGCCAGCAGCGACATCATGGTGTAGAACAGGCTGGGCATGGACGCGGCCAGCCAGGGGTGCCATTGATGCAAGAGGCCCAGGTGGCTGGTGATGTGATTGACCAGCACGAAGCTGATGCCCAACATGATGCCGCCGAAAATTTTCAGGGCCATGCCCTGGTTGCGGGCCTGCAGGTAAGCAAAGGGCAGGGCGAGTGAGACCATCACCAGGCAAGCCAGCGGCGCAAACGCTTTTTTCCAAAATTGCAGTTCGTACTTCTGCGCCGCCTGGTCATTGCGTTCAAGGTGGTGCATGTAGCGCCACAGCGCTTGGGTCGACATGGTGTCGATGGGCAGGACGGAGGCGGCCACCACCTGGGGTGACATCTGACTGGTCCAGCTCAGGGTGGGCAGAACTTGATGGCTGACCAGCGAGATGCCGGCCTGGAGGCGCTGGTCAGGGGGCGCTTGGCGCCAACGGGTGTCCTGCACACCCAGCAAGGTCCATTCGGCGCGGCCTCCCGCATCGGGCCCGGCGAGGGCGACCGTGGCCTCCTTGGCCGCCAGGCGTCTGACCAGTTGGCCTTGTTCGTCGAACTCGAAGATGCGCACGCCCTGGAAGTGGCGATCACCCAGGGCTGAACTCACGTTGACCGTGATCTGGTGTCCCTTGGTGGCCTCCAGGCCGGCATCCTCCCTCAGCCAAGCGCCGCTGCGGCCCAGGGAGAGCACCTGGCCCTGGCGGAACTGCGCCTTGTGCAGGGAGGTCTGCGCTTCTGCCCAGGGCGTGACCCATTCGCCAAGCACCAGCATGAGAACCATGCCCGCCACACCCAGCGAGCCCAGCAGGGTCAGCGCTCGGCCTGGCCCCAGGCCCGCCGTCCTCAGGATGGTGAACTCGGACGATTGCGCCAGCTGCGCCAAGGCCCAGATGCTGCCGATCAACAAGGTGATCGGGAAGACATCGTAGAGGTGGGTGGGCAGGTTGAGCACGCAGGTCCACAGGGCGTAGCTCATGCGGTAGCTGCCCCCCACGTGTTGCAACTCCTCGACCAGGTCGAAGAAAAAGAACAGGGCCATGAAGGCCAGGGTGACAAATAGCACGGCCGACAGGATCTGCCGATACAGCAAACGGCGAACGGTCCTCATGCGCGGGCCTCCGAGGCCGTGGTGCGGCGCCAGGAGCCGTCACGCCACCACAGGCCCGCCAGCGCCAGCAGCATCACCGCGCCATGGATGCCGAACAGGCCTGTGCCCGCCTTGAGGCGACCCGAGGCCACCCAACTCTGGCTGAGCGTGAGCACGTTGTAATAGACGATGAAGACCAGCAAGGCCCACACCATGGTCCAGGCATTGGCCCGCCGTGTCTGGTTGCTGGTGCTGATCAGGGCGATGATGACCAGGTTGAAGGCGGCCCAGACCGTGCCGATGCGCCAGACCAGTTCGGCCCGGTGTTCGGGCAAAGGGCTGCGCATGAGCGACCAGGTGGGGATGTTGCGGGCCAGGTTGTTGCCCATCATGTCCAGGGGCGCGTCGCCGATCAACACGCGTGCGGTTTCGAAATGAGCGCGTGAACTCTCGCCAGTGTCCAGCTTGGTCTCTACCCGTTCGCCATGCCATAGGCGCAAATATCGTTGGCCGTCGCTGATCTCCAGCACGCCTTCGCGCGCATTGACCACGGTCTCGGAGGTTTCTTCGGTCAGCACGATGAAGACGTTTTTGCCGCGGCTCTCGACATCGCTGTGGCTGTCGATGAAAAACACGCGGCGGCCATCGCTGGAGGTTTGGAACTGGCCCGGCGCGATGCGGGCGATGTCCGAGCGGCGCTCGAAGCGGTCCTTGATCAACTGGCTTTGTTGCTGCGCCCAGGGGCGGGCCACCAGCACCAGCAGCGCCAGACCGGCCAGCACAGGCCAGCTCATCTGCCAAAGCGGCTTGAACATGCGCGCCAGGCGGATGCCGCTGGCTTGCCAGACCACCATTTCGCTTTCGCGGTGCATGCGGCTGAGCATGCCGACCACGGCGATGAAGAGAGACAGGCTCAGCAAGATGGGCATTTGCCCCAGCATGGTGTAGCCCAACAACAGGCTCAAATCGGCCACGGCGACGCTGCCCTTGGCGGCCAGCCCCAGCAGGCGAATGAGCATCATCGTGAGCACGACCGTCAGGAGCACGACCAGCGTCCCGACAAAGCCACGCCAGAGTTCTCGGCGGAGAGAGGAATCGAATAACATCAGTGCGGTCAAATTAACTCGTTCATTATGGACGCGCACCGCATGGACTACCGCTCACAGGTGGCTTCGGGCCCCGCTCTCTCGACCGTTTCGGCCGATGTCTTGTTGCTTGTGCTCACGCCCGAGCAGTCCACCACGGGGCTGGCGCCTCTGGATCAGCTCATTGCCGAGGCCGTCAAGGCCGGCGATCTGGAGCTCAAGGAAGGGCAATCGCTCTATGTGCACCGACCGGCAGGCCTCAAGGCCCCGCGCCTGGCGGTGGTGGTGGCCGGCGGTACATCGCCCAAGCAGATCAAGGCGGCAGTGGCGCGCCTGACGGCATCGTCCAAGGCAGCGCCGATATCGTCTGCGGCATTGGCCATGGCCAACGGCATCGCCTTGAGTACGCCGGTGGTGGAGGCCGCTGTGATCGCGTTCGAAGATGCGCTTTACACCTACCGCCTGACCAAGCCGTCGGCGCCCAAGCCGGTCAACCTCAAAAAGCTGACCGTGCTGCACGAGGCGACGGATGCCAAGGCCGTGCAGGAGGGCCTCAAGCGAGGCCAGGCGCTGGGTGAGGGCATCACCCTGGCGCGCGAACTGGGCAATCGCCCTGGCAACTACTGCACGCCCACCGGTCTGGCCAAGGAAGCCAAGGCCCTGGGCAAGGCCTTCAAGCACATCAAGGTCGAGGTGTTGGACCGCCCGGCGCTGGAAAAACTCGGCATGTGCTCCTTCCTGTCCGTGACGAATGGCTCGGCCGAGCCGCCACGCTTCATCATCCTGCGCTACGAAGGCGGCCCCAAGGGCCAGGCCCCCGTGGTGCTGGTGGGCAAGGGCATCACTTTTGACACTGGCGGCATTTCGCTCAAACCCGGTGGCGAGATGGACGAGATGAAGTTCGACATGGGTGGCGCGGCCAGCGTGCTGGGCACCTTCCGCGCTTTGGCTGACTTGCAGCCCAAGGTGAACGTGATCGGCCTGGTGCCCACTTGCGAGAACATGCCCAGCGGCACGGCCACCAAGCCGGGCGATGTGGTCACCAGCATGTCGGGCCAGACCATCGAGGTGCTCAACACCGATGCCGAAGGCCGCCTGATTTTGTGCGATGCCTTGACCTATGCCGAGCGCTTCAAGCCCGCCGTGGTGGTGGACATCGCCACGCTGACCGGCGCTTGCGTGGTTGCCCTGGGTGGTGTGCACAGCGGCTTGTTCTCGGCCGATGATGAACTGGCGAACGCTCTGCTGCAGGCCGGGCAGCAATCGTTGGACACGGCCTGGCGCATGCCCATCGACGACGAATATGGCGATGGGCTCAAGAGCAATTTTGCCGACCTGGGCAACATCGGTGGACGTGCAGGCGGCGCCATCACCGCAGCGGTTTTCCTGAGCAAGTTCACCAAGGCCTACCGATGGGCTCACCTGGACATCGCCGGGACGGCCTGGAAGGGCGGCGGGGCCAAGGGCGGCACCGGGCGGCCTGTCTCTCTGTTGACTCACTTCGTGTTGTCGCAGGTAGGCCTGGACGCTTTGAAGGCCAAGGAGCCGCTCGCTGCCAAGAAGGCCGTCGCCCGCAAGACCCGGGTGGCCAAGGTTTGAGCCCGACAGGACACGCGCCATGAAGGTGGAGTTTCACCATGGCATGGACGACAAGCTCGTCTATGCCTGCCGCCTGCTGCGCAAAGCCTACAGCCGTGGCGCGCGGGTGGTGGTGACGGGCGAGGCCGACATCCTCAAGCAGCTGGACCGCCAGCTCTGGGTGTTCGACGAGCAAGAGTTCGTGCCGCACGTCTGCAATCTGGGTGGGCAGGCCTGGGCGCCGCGCCTGGCCGACACGCCCTTGTGGCTGACCGACCAGCCGGACTCGGCCCCCGGCACGCGCGACGTGCTGATCAACGTGGGCGACACACTGCCCGATGGCGTGGACCGGTTTGCGCGGTTTTTCGACGTGGTGTCCACCGACCCGGACGACCGACAGCGTGGCCGCCAGCGATGGCGCCAATACGAAGCCCGTGGTTGGGTGGTTCTGGCCCATGTGGCGCAGCAGGAGTGAAGCAGTCCATGGATCAACAGCCCCCGCTCCGCGCCGCGCCCTTGCACGTGCCCATCCTCACCGAAGTCATTGAGGTGAGGGACTTGGTGGACTCTCAAGCGCCGCCGCCGCTGGCACCGCCGCCCATGGCGCACGTGCTGACCTTGTCGGAGGCAGTGCCAGCCCAAAGCGAAGGGCCAGCGGTAGCGCCACCGCTGCCCGTCGTCGCCCCAGCGTCCGTGTTTCGCGAGGCCGCCATGGCGCCGCTGCAACCCATGATCGACGAAGCGCAGATCGCGCAGCGCGTGCTGGCCGATGTGCAGCGGCAGATCGACGGCATGCTGGAGTACCGCCTGCGTGAGGCGCTGGTGCCCATCCTGGCCCGCGTCTCTGAGACCCTGGTGCGGGAATTGCGTCAGGAACTCTCCAAAACCATGACCGATGTGGTGACGCGTTCGGTGGCCCAGGAAGTGGCCCGCCAGCGTCCGCGCCCCTGACCCATCCTTATTTCAAACATCCTCATCCAAAGGCAGACAAGCTCATGAAAACATCCTTCTTCGCCTTGAGTGCCTTGGCACTGGCCATCATCAGCATGCCGGCGATGGCGCAGGAAGCCGTGGTCAAGATCGGCCACGTCGGCCCGGTCTCGGGTGCGCAGGCCCACTACGGCCGCGACAATGAAAACGGCGCGCGGATGGCGGTGGACGAGCTCAACACGCAAGGCGTGAAGATCGGCGGCAAGAAGATCCGCTTCGAGCTGATGGCCGAAGACGATGCCGCCGACCCCAAGCAGGGCACGGCCGCTGCGCAGAAGCTGTGCGATGCCAAGGTCAACGGCGTGGTCGGCCACCTCAATTCAGGCACCACCTTGCCGGCCTCCAAGATCTACGACGCCTGCGGCTTGCCCATGATCAGCCCTTCGGCCACCAACCCGCAGCTGACCACGCTGGGCTACAAGAACGTCTACCGCATGCTGGCCAACGACAACGCTCTGGGCGCGGGCCTGGCCCAGCATGCCGCCAAGGTCCTCAAGCTCAAGACGGTGGCCATCATCGATGACCGCACGGCTTACGGCAAAGGCGTGGCCGAGGTGTTCCGCAACACGGCCAAAACCCTGGGCATGACCGTGGTGAGCGAGCAATATACCAACGACAAGGCGGTCGATTTCACAGCCATCCTGACCACGATCAAGAGCAAGAAGGCCGAAGGCATCTTCTTTGGTGGCATGGACCCGCAAGCCGGCCCGATGCTGCGCCAGATGCAGCAACTGGGCCTGGGCAAGGCCTATCTGTTTGGCGGTGACGGCATCTGCACGGAGAAGCTGGCCGAGCTCTCCAGCGGTGCCAAAACGCTGGGCAATGTGGTGTGCGCCATCGGCGGTGCCTCGCTGGACAGCCTGCCTGCGGGCAAAGCCTGGCGCGCTCGCTACGATGCCAAGTTCCCCAATGCCTTCCAGGTTTATTCGCCTTACACCTACGATGCCACGATGGTGCTGGTCGATGCCATGAAGCGCGCCGATTCGACCGACCCCAAGGTGTATGCGGCCAAGCTGCATGACACCGCTTACCAGGGGGTGACGGCCAACGTGAAGTTCGAGCCCAACGGCGAGTTGAAGAACCCGGCGATGACGCTGTATGTCTACAGAGAAGGCAAACGGATCGTGGCCAAGTGAGTTGTTGAGCCAAAAAGGCCTGCTACAATAGAAGGCTTCCGGAGAGGTGGATGAGCGGTTTAAGTCGCACGCCTGGAAAGCGTGTGAGGGTTAATAGCCCTCCGCGGGTTCGAATCCCGCCCTCTCCGCCAGAACTAGGTTTCATGGCGTCTCACTGAGACTCAAAAACCACGCGAAAGCCCCGTCAATACGGGGCTTTTTGCGTTTTGGCGTCCCATGCGGTTTCTTGACAGCCCATATCCTTGGGGGTACGTTTAGGGGTACGGATTCCAGGAGGTTTCCATGCCCAAGAAACTCATTGATGCCCTGAGCGATGTTGGCGTGCGTGGCGCCAAGCCTGCATTGCGCGATGGCGTGCCTGTTGACCGCAAGTTGCACGATGGCCGTGGTCTGTACCTTCTGGTGCGGGCCAACGGTGCCAGGCATTGGCGCCTGAAGTTCTATCTGGCAGGGCGCGAACGGTTGCTTGCGCTGGGCGAGTACCCCGATGTCACCCTTGCTCGTGCGCGGCAGAAGGCAGGCGAAGCCCGTAACTTGATCCGCGAGGGAATCGACCCCGTTCAAAACGGCCGAGAGCAGAAAGCGTTGCTTGTGAACGCCGCGCAGCAAACCTTTGCCGTGATTGCCGAAGAATGGTTGGGCAAGAAGTCCAAGAAATGGACCGAAGGCCACCTTGAACAAAACCTTCAAAGCCTGCGCGACTACGTGTTGCCCAAGATCGGCACGCGAGCCGTGGCCAGCCTGACCGCGCAGGACATCATGCGCGTGCTGGAGCCTCTGGAGGCGGCTGGCAAGCTGGAGACGCTGCGCAGGGTGCGTCAACGCATCGGCTCTGTGTTGACATATGCCGTGCAAACAGGCAGGCGCACGGACAACCCGATACGCGACACACAGGGCGCCTTCCAGGCCCCGACACGCGAACACTTCGCCAGCATTGGCCCGAAGGGCTTGCCGGAGTTTTTGAAGGCCCTGCAAGCCTATGCGGGCCATCCCAATACCCTGGGCATCATCCGCATGATTCTGTGGACAGGCAGCCGTACAGGTGAGGTCAGAGGCGCTACGCCCGACGAATTCGATCTGGATGCCGGGGTTTGGCGCATCCCGGCAGAGCGCATGAAGAAGCGCCGGGTACATGTGGTGCCCTTGCCCCGCCAGGCGGTGGTGGTGCTGAAGGAATTGAAGAAGCTCAATGG
>CANBUA010000062.1 GCA_947372535.1 Burkholderiales bacterium | reverse complement strand
GGCGACATCGTGGCGCTCGTCGAGGAGGTGCAAAAAGGCGTGGACATGGAGGCCGCGCAGAAGCTGGCCGAGAAGGTCAAGTCCGGCGCTGATTTCGACCTCAACGATTTCTTGTCCCAGATCTCGCAAATGAAGAAGATGGGCGGCCTGTCTGGCCTGATCGACAAGCTGCCGGCCGAAATGGCCGCCAAAGCTGGGCAGGCCGACCTGGGCAAGGCCGAAAAAGACGTGCGCCGCATGGAAGGCATCATCAATTCGATGACGCCGCTGGAGCGCCGCAAGCCCGACTTGATCAAGGCCAGCCGCAAACGCCGCATTGCGGCCGGTGCGGGCGTTCAGGTTCAGGAGGTCAACCGCCTCTTGAACCAGTTCGACCAGATGCAGTCCATGATGAAGAAGATGCGGGGCGGCGGCCTGTTCAAGATGATGAAGCGCATGGGCGGCATGAAGGGCGGTGGTGGTTTCCCGGGTCTGAAGTGATTGCCCGGCGCCATGCTTGCTGCTAGTGTGGACGGCATTGAGACCCACGTTTGATTCGACCCTCTGATGGAACGCTATATCCCTTTTCTGCTGGTGATCGGCCTGTCCCTCTTGCTGCTGGGGGGCGTGTTGGTGTTGATTCTGCGTCGCCGCAGGGGCGGTGGCTCGTCCTCTTCCAAGCGTGCACGCCAGGCCAAGGCCGAAGAGCTCGACACCGTGGCGGCCTGGGAGCCCACGGCCGCCAAAGTCATGTCGGGCCCTGAGCGTGAGGCCTATCACACGCTCAGAGCCGCCTTGCCTGAGCACATGATCCTGTCGCAGGTCCAGTTGGCGCGTTTCCTCAAGGTGCCCACCCGCAATTCCTACTCGGAGTGGATGCGCCGCGTGGGCAACCTTTGCGCTGATTTCGTGATCTGTGACGCCACTTCACAAGTGGTGGCGGTGGTCGAGGTGCGCGAGCCTTTCGGGCGCGACAAGGAGCGCACCCAGAAGCGCTTTGCCCGCATGGACCGGGTGCTCGAGGCGGCCAAGATTCCCGTTCATGTCTGGCTGGACAACGCCTTGCCTGGGCCTTCAGTGGCCCGCGAAACCGTGTTGGGTTCGGCGATGGTCTTCACGACCAAATCGGGCGCCACGCTGGTGGACACCTCTGCGCGTGCCATGGCTCCGCCCCTGCCGGTGACCATCGTCTTGCCGGGCTTGTCGGTGAAAGAGTCACCGCACCTCGATTTCGACTTGAGTGCACCGCCGACAGACATTCCCGACATAGCGGGCGTGGAAAGCGGCGAGCAGGTCTCACACCGCATGTCCACCTGGTTTGAATCGGCGCAGTCAGGCGGCATGCCGCTTGACCCCACGCCTCGCCGCTGAGCGGGCAGCTTACTCCAGCAAAGCGCGCGCGAATTCGCGAGCGTTGAAGGTCTGGAGATCCTCCACGCCTTCGCCCACCCCAATGAAGTAGACCGGCACGGGCGCGCTGCGCTGACGTGTCCACAAGGCGATGGCGGCCAGCACACCGCCTTTGGCCGTGCCGTCCAGCTTGGTCACGATCAAGCCAGTCAAGCCCAGCGTTTCGTCAAAGGCTTTGACCTGCGCCAAGGCGTTCTGGCCGGTGTTGCCATCGACCACCAGCAGCACTTCGTGCGGCGCGGTGTCCATGGCCTTGCCGATCACGCGCTGGATTTTCTTCAGTTCGTCCATCAAATGCTGTTGCGTGGCCAAGCGGCCGGCAGTGTCGGCGATCACCACATCGCAGCCCCGCGCCTTGCCCGCCTGCACTGCATCGAAGGTCACGGCAGCCGGGTCGCCGCCTTCCTGGCTGACGATCTGCACACGGTTGCGGTCGGCCCAGACGGCCAGTTGCTCGCGCGCGGCGGCACGGAAGGTGTCAGCCGCAGCCAGCAACACGCTGGCGCCATGCTCGGCCAGATGACGCGTCAGTTTGCCGATGGAGGTGGTCTTGCCCGCGCCGTTCACGCCAACCACCATCACGACGGTCGGTGTGTGATGGCCGATTTCGAGCGATTTTTCCAAGGGGGCCAGCAAATCGGCGATGGCATCGATCAGCAGGGCCTTGACCTGGCTGGTGTCCGTGGCCTTGCTGTCCTTGACGCGCTGCTTGAGGTCGGCCAGCAGGTGCTCGGTGGCCGACACACCGGCATCGGCCATCAGCAAGGCGGCTTCGAGCTCCTCGTACAAGTCATCGTCGATGCGTGTGCCCGTGAACACCTGGGCGATGGACGAGCCGGTCTTGCGCAGGCCGGTCTTGAGCTTGTTCAGCCAGGAGCGGCGATCCGTGGGCTTGTCCTGGGTGGGGATGTCGGTGGAGGCGGGCTGGAAAGCGGCTTCAGGTGCGAGGACGCCGGCCGGTGACGGTGATGCGGCAGGTGGGCTGGCTGAGGGCGCTGGCTGAGACCACGGCTTTGGGAATGACCATGGTGCCGAGGGTGCAGGTGTCTGCGCGGGCGTAGGGGCAGCGGGTAAGGGCGCGGCCTGGGAGGCGGGCGCAGGTTCTCGGGCCTGGGTCTCCGGCGTGGCCGGCGGCGTATCGGCGTCTGGGGTCTGGCCCCATCCGAGCTTCTTTTTGATGAAACTGAACATGGCCCGATTGTAGGGGGCGACCCTGAGCAGGCCTCTACAATCGGCGCCTTCTTTCTCCTGATCCACCTGCCATGCGCCCAACCCGCCGCTCTAACCCGCCTGCCGAGCCGGCGCCAGGCGTGGCAAAAGGCCCCGCTCCCGGCAAAGCCAGGCAAGTGGCGGCTCAGGCGCCCCAGGAGGTTCGCCTCATTGGCGGCCGTTTCAAGCGCACACCGTTGAACGTGCCGTCCTGGCCTGGCCTGCGTCCCACGCCTTCCCGAGTCCGCGAAACCTTGTTCAACTGGTTGGGGCAGGACCTCGCTGGGTGGCGGGTGCTCGATGCCTTCGCGGGCACTGGCGCGCTCGGGTTGGAGGCCGCTTCGCGCGGCGCCGCCGAGGTGGTGTTGATCGAGCGCGAGCGCGTGCTGGCCCAGCACTTGAGCAAGACCGTTGCCCGCCTGGGCGCCGAAGGCGTCACCGTCCAGACCGCCGATGCCTTGACTTGGATGGCGCGTGCCGGGCAGGCCTTGCCAGGTGGGCGTTTCGAGTTGGTGCTGCTGGATCCGCCCTTTGGCCAGGACTTGTTCGCCCAGGCCCTGCTCGCCGCGCATCACTGCGTGGTGGTGGGCGGGTGGATCTACCTGGAGGCCGATCGGCCCCTGGGGCCACGCCCGCCGTCGCCCCGCCAGGCATCAGATGCGGCCTCGTCACCGACGAGCAGCCTGCCGCTGAGCTTGCCCGCAGGTTTGACTTTGCACCGCTTTGGCCAGGCTGGTGCCGTGCACTATCACCTGATCGAGCGTGTGGAATGAGTGCTACCGTTCGCCCAGGCGACATGCCGGCCCACTACACTGGCCTCGCCCACGATTGACTTGATGTGATGACGGATCGACGCCCCAGAGCGCCGCCCACGGAGACCAGCTTGTCCAACCCGCCCCTGTTGACCGCCGTTTATCCCGGCACCTTCGACCCCATGACCCTGGGACACGCCGACCTCATGGCGCGTGCCAGTCGGCTGTTCGGGCGGCTCATATTGGCCGTGGCCGCCGGGCACCACAAGAAGACGATGTTCTCGCTGGAAGAACGCCTGGACATGGCCAAGGAGCTGGCCGCCCATCACCCCAATGTCGAGGTGATCGCCTTTGCCGGCCTGCTGCGCGATTTCGTCGTCGGTCACCAGGGCAAGGTCGTGGTGCGCGGTCTGCGCGCGGTCAGTGACTTCGAATACGAATTCCAGATGGCTGGTATGAACCGCCAACTCATGCCCGAGGTCGAGACCGTGTTTTTGACGCCGTCTGATCAGTACCAGTTCGTCTCGGGCACCTTTGTGCGTGAGATTGCCGTGCTGGGCGGCGATGTCTCCAAATTCGTGGCGCCTTCGGTGCTCGAGCGACTGCGCGAGCGCGTGTCGCGCCAGTAAGCCAGGACAGAGGCAGGCAGCCCGCATGGCACTCAAGATCACCGCTGAATGCATCAATTGCGATGTGTGCGAGCCCGAGTGCCCCAACCAGGCCATCTCCATGGGCGAGGACTTCTACGTCATCGACCCTGACAAGTGCACGGAATGCGTGGGTCATTTCGGTGAGCCGCAATGCGTGCAGGTCTGCCCGGTGGAGTGCATTCCGAAAGACGAACAGCACCCCGAAAGCGCCGAGCAACTGATGGCCAAGTACCTGGGTTTGCAGGCCCTGGCCAAGGGGCAGCTCAACAGCGCTTGAGATCGTGGCCAGCGCAGCTTGGGCTGCCTTGATCGATCTTTGTCGGCCTATCGCCAGGCAGTCTCGGTAACTGCCTTGCCAGTCTGGCTACCCGCTTTGGGTGAGCGCGCCACGAAAGGTTTCGCCCGCGTGCTCCGGTGCGGATCGTGCTGGCGGCCAGAGACCTTTCTGGCGGCCACGGCATCGGACAAATCACGCCCATCGTTGAATGGCGCCATGCCGCTGCGGTGTCGGCTCAGGGCACCGGGTTTGATCACGGCGGGGGCCGATGGTGGCCTGCCTTTGCGGTGACCCGGCGTGGTGGACGCATCGATATGGCCGGGCTGATGCCTCAGGCTGAGGGCCTGGCTCAGTTGCGCTTCCGTCCGGTCATCGCTGAACTTCAGCACTTCTGATTTGACGCCAGCCTGATGGCAAGGCAGGGCTCGGTAGTCACCTTGGCCGCAGCGGTAGACCATTTCGGCCTGGGCACTGCTGTTGTGCAGCAAGGACAGGATGCTTGCTTGCAGCGCCAGCAGGGCCGCAGTCACGGCAATTGTTCTCCAGTTCATGATGGTTCTCCCTGTTGATGTTTGTTCTGTTGACCATGAGTCGGCTTTCTTTGGAAGTCTTTTGACTCAGGCTTCCGGATCTGCGGGGCGAGGCGGTTTGGGCCGCTGCACCCCCGCATGGATGGCGGCTGTGGCCCTGGCCATGTCGCCGCTGAGCAAGGCATCGGTGGCGCCGAGGGCCTTGTCGATGCTCTGGTCGATCAATTCACGCTCGCTCGAGGGTGGCTTGCGCAAGACATAGGCCGCCACGACGTTGCGGTCGCCCGGATGGCCGATGCCCAAGCGCAAGCGCCAGTAATCCGGCGAGCCCAACTGGGCGTGGATGTCCCGCAGGCCGTTGTGGCCGGCATGGCCGCCGCCACGTTTGACCTTGACTTGGCCAGGCAGCACGTCGAGTTCGTCATGGGCGACCATGATCTGCTCCGGCGCGATCTTGAAAAAGCGGGCCAGTGCGGCCACCGATTTGCCCGACAGGTTCATGTAGGTCTGAGGCTGAAGCAGCCAGACGGGTTCGCCCTTGACTTGCACGCGGGCAACGTAGCCGTGATATGACCGGTCCATCACCAGGTTGGCGCCGAGTTGTCGGGCCAACAGGTCGATGTACCAGAAGCCAGCGTTGTGGCGGGTGTCTTCATACTCAGTGCCCGGGTTGCCCAGGCCCACAAACAATCGAATCATGATGGGGTCGATTATCAAAAGTGATGTGCCCAAAGAAAAGCCCCGCTAAAGCGGGGCTTGACTTGTCTGCACAAAGTTGCAGTAGAAGAATTACTTCTTCTTCTTGCCCTTGGCAGGTTCGGCCGACGCCACAGGGGCGACGATGATTTCTTCAGCGACGGGCTCGGCCACCGTGCAGATCACGGGGTTCTTGCGGCCGTGCGTCAGGACCTTCATGCCTTCATCCAGCTTGAGGTCATTCACGTGCAGCGATTGGCCGCGCTGGATGTTGGCCAAGTCGACCGTCAGGAACTCAGGCAGCTTCTCGGCCAGGCACTCGATCTCGATTTCGGTGACCACGTGGTTGACGACGCACTTGTCGATCTTGACGCAGGTCGCTTCAGCTTCGTTGATGAAGTGCAGCGGGACCTTCTTGTGGATCCGGGTGGTCGAGTCAACGCGTTGGAAGTCAACGTGCAGCACGAGTTGCTTGTAAGGGTGGACTTGATAGTCGCGCAGCAGAACTTTTTGCACAGAACCACCGATGTCCATCTCGAGGATGGACGAGTGGAAGGCTTCCTTGCGCATGGCGTGGTACAGCGCGTTGTGGTCGACTTCGATGTTCTGGGCGGCAGCGCCGGCACCGTAAACGATGCCAGGTGTCTTGCCGGTAATGCGCAGGCGGCGGCTCGCTCCGGTCCCCTGCAGGCTACGCTCAAAAGCGGTGAATTTCATGGAATGCTCCAAGTTGGTATAGCGCCCGCGACCAGGCGCTTGGGAAATGCCGCCCCTTGCGAGGCAGCGGGATTCGGGTCAGAAATTTCCGTTCTGTTCCGAGAAAAGGGAGGTCACCGAATCGCCATCGGTGATCCGACGGATGGTTTCGGCAAACAGGAAAGCCGTGCTGAGCTGGCGGATCTTGGTCGTGCCTTTGGCCGCATCGCCCAGTGGGATGGTGTTGGTGATCACGACCTCGTCGAGGTGCGAGGCCTTGATGCGTTCCATCGCCGGACCCGAGAACACGGCGTGGGTGCAATAAGCGTAGACGCTCTTGGCGCCGCGCTCCTTGAGCACCTCGGCCGCCTTGACCAGGGTGCCGGCGGTGTCGATCATGTCGTCCATGATCACGCAGTTGCGGCCGTCGATTTCACCGATGACGTGCATGACTTCGGACACATTGGCCTTGGGGCGGCGCTTGTCGATGATGGCCAGGTCGCAACCGAGTTGCTTGGCCAGCGCGCGGGCACGGACCACGCCGCCAACGTCGGGCGAGACGACGACGAGGTCATCGTAGCGCTTGGATTGCAGGTCAGACAACAGCACCGGTGAGGCGTAGATGTTGTCGACGGGGATGTTGAAAAAGCCTTGGATCTGGTCGGCGTGGAGGTCCATCGTCAGGACGCGTTCAACGCCTACGGTTTCCAGCAGATCGGCGACGACGCGGGCCGAGATGGGCACGCGGGTCGAGCGGGGACGGCGATCCTGGCGGGCGTAGCCAAAATAAGGGATGACGGCCGTGATGCGCTGAGCCGATGCGCGTTTGAGCGCGTCCACCATGATCAGCAGTTCCATCAGGTTGTCGTTGGTCGGGGCGCAGGTCGATTGCACCACGAAGACCTCGCGACCACGGACGTTTTGCTGGATCTCGACGGTGGTTTCGCCGTCCGAGAAACGGCCGACCGACGCTTTTCCAAGCTCGATGCCCAGATGGGTGACGATTTCCTGGGCAAGGGCCGGGTTGGCGTTGCCAGTGAACACGAGGGTGTCAGAGAGCATGGGCAGCAGGGCTTGTGAGGCGATGGCAGTCAGGACGGACGACTCTGCAAGACGCAAAGGTTAAAAAAACCAATGCCGCCCTGTGGTTGATCGCGAGGATCAGCGGGGCGGCAACAAGATTTTTAACTGGCGTAATGCGAGCCGTTGGCACGCTGGGCATGGACCGGTCTGTGAAGGTGGCAGGGGAAGAAGGATTCGAACCTTCGCATGTCGGAATCAAAATCCGATGCCTTAACCAACTTGGCGACTCCCCTACACAGGCTTCCAGTTTTTTCAAACTGAGAGCCGGTAACCGGTCTCTGCGTCAGCCTCACATTATATGCTGGTTTTTTGTCGTCTTCCAGATGGCGGCGAATTTTTTTCACCGATCTGGCAGCAAGCGACAAAGCCGACCAGCCCATGTGCGATCACTCAGACCGACATCGGTGGGGCTGAACGATGAGGCCGGAATCGCTGCAGTGTCTGCTCCGGGATCAATCCAGGAAAACACCGCGCTGCCCGAACCCGTCATCCGGCTGTTGCCGAAGCGGTTCTGCATGATCTCAAGCGCCTGGACAACTTCATCGCTGTACGCCGTTGCTGGCGCTTGCAAATCATTTTGTCCGAAGCGCCTGGGCGCTGCAAGAAAGGCCGCGACTGTAGCACGGGGTGTGTCGCGTTTGAGCGCAGGGCTGGAAAAAATCGCTGCGGTGGGCACGGCGATGGGTGGCTTGAGCACGGCCAGCGGTGTGCTCAGCAGCTCGGCGGGCACGATGATGGGTGTGATTTGTTCGCCGATGCCCTCGACCCAGGCGTGCTGTCCACGGATGAAAAAAGGCACGTCTGCGCCCAGGCTGAGGGCCAGCGCCTCCAGGCGTTCGTCGGGCCAGTGGAGTGACCACAGGGTGTTGAGCGCGCGCAACACGGTGGCAGCGTCGGAGCTGCCGCCGCCCATGCCCGCCCCCCAGGGCACCTGTTTGTCGATGTGTATGTTGGCGCCCAGCGTCGTGCCGCTGGCTTGCCGGAGCAGGCGGGCGGCGCGCAGGCAGAGGTCATCTTCCGGCAGCGCGGGACCCAGGTCATGGCGGCGCAACTGGCCGTCTGAGCGCGTCTCGATGTGCAGGGTGTCGGCCCAGTCGATGAGCACGAACACCGATTCCAGCAGGTGGTAGCCGTCAGCGCGGCGGCCCGTGACGTGCAGGAAGAGGTTGAGCTTGGCAGGCGCGCTCAGGTCAGTCAGGGCGGGCATCGGGGCGTCTCAGCGATCCAGGCGCAATCTGAGGGTGGCGCCTCGCTGGGTTGGCGTGCCCAGGCGTTCGGCCAACAGCGTGCCCCTGTCCAGTTCACGCAGATCGACTTGCCAGCCGGCCTGGACGAATTGTTTGGGTGAGGTTTGACCGGCGAGCGCGGTCGTCCAGGCAGGCGCGGGTGCCGGGCGACCTTGCAGCCAGGACATCATCGTGGCCACGGGCAGGCTTTCTCCGAGCACACGCTGCGTGAGGGCGTCCAGCGAGTCATAGGATTCGGCGCCATCGGCCGTGGTCAGCGTGGCCTTGGATTCTTGCCAGCGCACCTGCGCGACCAGGGTGCCCATGGGTGTGGACATGTCCAGTTGCCCTTGCTTGGGGTTGCCTTGCAGGTCGAATGCCACATTGACGCCCTGAGCGCTTTCCTGCCCGAAAGCGGCCAGCTTGAGCACGAGTCGGCCGGACCAGCGTTGATCTTGCAGCTCATCTGCATTGGCGGCGGCATTCAGGGCTGTGTTGCTGGTGGCCCTGGGCGCCATCGCCACCAGGGGCGATTTCTGCGCACAGCCCGCCAGTAATAACGCCGCCATTAACAGCGACGCCCAGCGTGGCCAGCGATGCCTGGCGAACGATCGACGCTTGCTCACAGCCGCACTTGCAAGCGCTTGAGGGTGTCTTTGAGCGTGTCGTTGGCCGGGTCGCGCGCCAGGCCTTCACGCCAGATGCGAAGGGCTTCGTCCTTGAGGCCCTTGGCCCAGAGCACTTCGCCCAGGTGTGCTGCAATTTCAGTGTCGGCCCGACTGACATAGGCCTGACGCAGCCACTTGATGGCTTCATCCTGGTTGCCGGTTTTGAACTCCACCCAGCCAAGGCTGTCGGTGATGAAGGGGTCGCCAGGGCGCAGCGTCAAGGCTTTTTTGATCAGCTCGCGGGCTTCTTCGAGCCGAATGCCCCGGTCTGCCAGGCTGTAGCCCAGGGCATTGAAGGCATTGGCCTGGTCGGGCTGCAGCGTCATCACGCGCTTGAGCAGTCGTTCGGCATCGTCATGGCGTTTGAGTGATTCGGCCACCATGGCCTGGTCATACAGCACATCGGCATCGTCCGGGAAGCGCTCGCTGGCCGATGCCAGCACTTTCATGGCTTCGTTCAGCTCGTTGGCTTCGCGCAGGAGTTGCACCTCCGCGTTGATTTTGACCAGGGCGTCGCGGGGCTCTGCCTCGGGCAGGGCACGGATCAAGGCGCGTCCTTCTTTGAGCTTGCCTTGAACGGCCATCACCCTGGCGCGTGCAATCTGGACGGTGAGTTTCTCGCCTTTGGGGTCTGCCTTGCGCAACCATTCATCGGCTTGGGGCCACTGCTTGCGAATCTCGCTGATCTGGGCCATGCGAAGGTAGCCTTGTTCAGGCTCGAAGGCATTTTGTGCCAACTCGGGGACCGAACTGACCGGTGCCTTGCTCTGCAATGCCAGGAAATGCTGAATGGCTTGCTCGGCGGCGTCGATTTGCTTGAGTTCAATGCGCACCGAACCCAGTGTCAGCCAGGCGCCGGCATTGTCCGGCTGGCTGGCCACGATGCCTTCGAGCTGGGCGGCTGCCTCGGCCATGCGTTGCGCCGACACCAGCTTGCGCGCATATGCCAGTCGAAGCACAGGCGAGGGATCCTTGGCCAACTGGGCCTTGACGAGGGTCTCCGCTTCGGGGTGCTGGGCCATCAGGTCCAGGGCCAGCAGGCCAGTCGTGAGCAACTGCGGGTTCAAGGCGACGGCGCGTTGGAATCGTTCGTAAGCCAGGGCCTGATCACCTGCATTGAGCCAGCCTTCGCTGGAGGCGGCCCAGGCTTCTGCCATTGGCAAAGGCGTCTCACGCCAAGGCAGGGTGACTTCGTCGATCAACAAAGCAACGGCCTTGCGATCACTCAGGCGAGAGAGCGAGCGGGGCAAGGAGGCGATCACCTGAGGGCGCTGTTCGTTAGGCGCCAGCTTGACGATGGCTGACAGAGGCGAGGCCAGTTCGCCTGGACGGGACAGCGCCATCAGGATCTGGGCTTCGTACTCGGCGGCGGGGCGTTCGGCGGGCAGGGCGCTGCGCCAGGCGCGGGCGGCGGTCAAGGCCTGTTCGCCTGCGCGGGCAGCCAGGGCGATGTCCACGCTGCGTTGGAACAATTGGGACGAGGCGTGCTGTTTGGCCGACTCCAGGTAGATCTGGTAGGCAAAGCCGGCGTCGTCCTGGCGCAGGCGCAGTTCACTGACGAGGACCTGGTAAAACAACTGCGCGTCCATGTCTGAATTTTCGACAGGCACCGCGCTGGCAGTGGCCTTGGACGAATCAGGTGCTGAAGCGGCTGCGGGTGCTGGTGCCGGCAGGGAGATCGGGGCGCCATCCTGGGCTTGCGCATGGCTGCTGACCGTGATGAGGCCGCAGGTCAGGAGTGCTGCCAGGGCCCATGGCAACAGGCCTTGTTGAAGCCCAGTGTGAAGGCGAGCGCCAGGGCGAACAGCGGGCAGTGAATTCTTCGACGCGATGCGGGACAGGTGCATGGACACTCCAACTTTGTCAGGCATTCTAGGCATGCTCTGAAAGCCTGGATATTTCGTGGTCTGACCTCATTTGCCGCCATATGTTCCCTGCGATGGATAAGCCATGCCTGAATTGCCCGAAGTAGAAGTGACCCGACTGAGTTTGGCCGGCGTCATCGACGGGGCCGTGGTGAAGCGGGTTAGTGTGGGTAAAGCCTTGCGTTGGCCCCTGGGCTGCGAGGCTGATTCATTGGTCGGGCGGTTGATCGGCGCGCCGCAGCGCCGGGGCAAATACCTCTGGCTGCCCTTGACCCGGCCGGGTGAGGCCGACGGCGAGAGTGGCTTGTTGTGCCATCTGGGCATGTCGGGTTCTTTGTCGTTCGGGCCTGCGTTGACGGCGGCGGGGCCTCACGATCATTTCGAGTTGTGGACTGATCGCGGCTGCCTGCGTTTGCACGATCCCCGTCGTTTTGGCGCAGTGGTGTGGGGCGATGACCGGTCGCAGGGCCTGGTGGCCAAGCTGTTGATGGGCCTGGGCGTCGAGCCGCTCACCGAGGCCTGGACCGCCGAACACCTGCGCCTTGGGCTGCAAGGGCGGCGTGTGTCGATCAAACAGGCGTTGCTGGCGGGAGACATCGTGGTGGGCGTGGGCAACATCTACGCCAGCGAGGCGCTGTTCCGCGCGGGCATCCACCCGGCCACACCCGCCGACCGCGTAGGCCCCGTGCGATGTGTTCGCCTGGTCGATCAGGTGCGCTCGGTTTTGCAGGAAGCCGTGGCTGCCGGCGGTTCGACCTTGAAGGATTTTCGCAATGCTCACGGGCAACAAGGCCACTTTCAACTGGCCACCAAGGTCTATGACCGGGCCGGCGAGGCCTGCCTCGTTTGCACCACGCCCATTGAGCGGATGGTGCAGGGTCAGCGTTCCACCTTTTTCTGCCGCCGATGCCAGAGGCGATGAACTGTCACCCTTTGTGCCATTTTTAAGGGGAATCGCGGGAGGAATTTAACGTCTCTGGCCTGCCGTCATGCGATAGCATTGCCCCACGATGATGCCTACGTTTGCCAGTCACCTCGACGCCTTGGGCCAATGGCGCTCTGCCACCGACGCCCGGCTTGCCGCCCTGGCCCGTTTCGTGCGGGAGCACGATCTGCTGGATGAAGGCTCTTCCGCCTGGTTCGAGGCCATGCGCTACCGCTTGTCCGGCGAGAAACTCATGGTGGCCTTCGTGGCCGAGTTCTCGCGCGGCAAGTCCGAATTGATCAACGCGATCTTCTTCTCCGACAAGGGCCGCCGCATGATGCCGGCCTCTGCCGGGCGCACCACCATGTGCCCGGTCGAGCTGGGCTACGACTCGATGGAGCCGGTGGGCTTGTCGCTGCTGCCCATCCACACCCGGCTGGAGCCGGCCTCGCTCGTCGAGTTCCGCCGCATGCCGGCGGCTTGGACACATGTCGCCCTGGACCTGACCAATCCGGAAGGCATGGCCACTGCGCTGGGTGAGGTCATGCGCACCCGCCTGGTGAGCAAGGAAGATGCGGCGGCCTTGGGGTTCTGGGACGACGAGCGAGCCGAGGACAACCCGCCGCTCACCGCCGATGGTCAAGTGGAGGTGCCGCAATGGCGCCATGCCCGCATCAACCTGCCGCACCCGCTGCTCAAGCGCGGGCTGGTGGTGCTGGACACGCCAGGGCTGAACGCCATCGGCACGGAGCCCGAATTGACGCTGGGCTTGCTGCCGCAAGCGCACGCCACGGTTTTCATCTTGGGCGCCGACACGGGCGTGACGCGCTCGGACCTGAGCATCTGGCGTGATCATCTGAGCGGACCAGCGCTGGCCCGTTTCGTGGCGCTCAACAAGATCGACACCCTGGCTGATCCGCTCAGCACACCGCAACAGGTCCAAGACACCATCACGCGACAGCGCGACAGCGTGGCCTCGACGCTCGAGATCCCGCCCGAGCATGTGTTCCCGATCTCGGCTCGCCAGGCTCTGGCCGCACGGCTGAACAATGACGAGCAGGGTCTGCGTGACAGCCGCCTGGAAGCGTTTGAAGAGGCCTTGTCTGAAGGCTTGTTGCCGCGTCGCCGCGAGACCCTGGCGCAAGGCGCCATCGAGGGCGCGCGCGATTTGCAGCAGCAGATGGGTCGCCGTTTTGGCGAAATGCGCCGCCTGCACGCCGAGCAGATGCAGGAGTTGCGTGGCCTGCGCGGCAAGAGCAGCGGCAAGGTGCAACTGATGTTGCAACGTGTCCAGAGTGAGGCCACCGAGTTCGAACAGTGCACGGCCCGCCTGGCCGCCATGCGCAGCATCCATTCGCGCATGCTCAAAGAGGCGCTGCGTGCCTTGTCCTCGGAGCGTTTGCGCCAGGAGGTCGATGTGCTGGCCCAAGTGTTGGCAGGCTCCTGGCTGCCGCTGGGCGCGCGCAAGGCCTTCATTGAGCTGTGTGCTCGTTTGTGCGCACTGATCGATCAGGCGCAGCAGCAAAGCGATGAGGTCCACGCCATGCTGGGGGCCTCGTTCACCAAACTCAATGCCGAATACGGCTTTGGCCTGGTCACTGAGCCGGCCATCGACGTGCGCAAGTACCGTGAAGACCTGGATCAGATCGAGCGCAACTATGTGCAGTACCTGGGCCTGAGCCAGGCTTTCAGGCTGGCGCAACCGGGTTTTCAGGAGCAGTTCCGCCGCATGCTGATCTCGCGTCTGCGCGTGGTCTTCGAGACCGTGAGCAACGACATCGAGTTGTGGAACAAGACGGCATCGGCCCAGGTCGATGGCCAGCTGCGCGAACGCCGTCGCAATTTCAAGAAGCGCTATGAGTCGCTGGACCGCATCCAGTCCGCCTCCAACGAACTGGATGTTCGCCTTCAAGAAGTGCAGTCGCAAGATGAGCGCGTGTTGCAGTTGCAGACGCGCTTGAGTCACCTGGTCGATGAGCTCGTGGCGCAGGCCGAGAGCGATCCCATGACCATGGGTGCGCCGATGAGCACCACGGCTTCCGGCTCGCTGACCGCATCGCGTCTGCCTTTGGCCGATGACGATGCGGACGATGCCCTCGACATCC
Source organism: Burkholderiales bacterium (assembly GCA_947372535.1). The sequence goes on along the minus strand of CANBUA010000062.1, from coordinate 4,949 downwards.
TCTTGCCAGCCGATCTGGATGAGATGGTGGCGCCGATTGCCACCGCGCAGCTGGCCTTGCCCTCCAGCGCAATCACCTTTCGAGCCTTGCCCGCAGCGGCCGATGGCCGCGCGGCCGGGCTCGATCCGCTGACGCAGATTACCCAGCCATGACCGTGACGCGCGAAGAGGGGCTGATGCAATCAGCCCGCGCGAAAGCGTCCGTGCTGGCGCCGCAACTGGTGGCCTGGCAACGCAGCGAGGGGCGGCATCACCTGCCGTGGCAGAACACGCGTGATCCTTACCGCGTGTGGCTGTCCGAGATCATGCTGCAGCAGACCCAGGTGAGCACGGTGCTGGGCTATTACGACCGCTTCCTGGCGCGATTCCCGGACGTGGCCGCGCTGGCGGCTGCACCCCTGGATGATGTGCTGACCCTGTGGGCCGGGCTGGGTTACTACAGCCGTGCGCGCAACCTGCATGCTTGTGCGCAAGCCGTGGTGGCCCTGCATGGCGGGCAGTTTCCGCACACCGCCGCCATGCTGGAGACGCTGCCGGGCATCGGCCGCTCGACCGCCGCGGCCATCGCTTCCTTCTGTTTTGCCGAGCGCATCGCCATCATGGATGGCAACGTCAAGCGGGTGCTGACTCGGGTGCTGGGCTGGGGCGAGGATCTGGCCGTCTCCCGCCATGAAAAAGCCCTGTGGCAAGCGGCCGATGCCTTGTTGCCTGAACACGCCGACGACATGCCTGCATACACCCAGGGCCTGATGGACCTGGGTGCCACCGTGTGCAACCAGCGCAAGCCCAGTTGCCTGGTGTGTCCCTGGCAGGCCGCCTGCGTGGCTCGCATTGAAGGGCAGCCCGAGGCCTATCCCGTCAAGACGCGCAAGCTGAAAAGGTCCAGCCGGGAAAGCTGGTGCCTGTGGCTTGAGCACGACCGCTCGGTCTGGCTGGTGCAACGACCGGGCAAGGGCATCTGGGCCAGCCTGTGGACCTTGCCGATGTTCGCCTCTGAAGAGTTGATGACAGGCGCTTATGCAGGGCCTTCGGAGATCCAACCTTCGGTCAACCATGTGCTCACGCACCTGGATTGGCGATTGCATTTGCGGCGGGCCGAGTTAAGCACGCGCCCGGAGGAGGCGCTGATGGGGGCCTGGCCCATGGAGCCCATCGAAGGGGCAGGGCGTTGGGTGCCTTTGACGGACCTGCACCTGTTCGGCCTGCCGACGCCATTCAAGCGCTGGTTGACCGGCGTCTGAAATCAGCGCAGCGCGTCTATGAAGACGCCGCCGCCCCAGGCTCGGACAAGGTCACCACCACGGGTGCATGGTCGCTGGGCCGCTCGTTCTTGCGCGGGAGTTTGTCGATCACACAGGCGGTTACTTCGGGCTTGAGCGGTTTGCTGACCAGGATGTGGTCGATGCGCAGACCCTGGTTCTTGCGGAAGGCCAGGTTGCGGTAGTCCCACCAGCTCCAGGGCTTGGGCGGCTGCTCGAACAGGCGGAAAGCATCGACCAAGCCCAAACCGACCAGTTGCTTGAAGTGATCGCGCTCCTCGACCGTGCAGTGGATCTGGTCTTTCCAGAGCACGGGGTCGTGCACGTCATCGTCGGTGGGGGCGATGTTGAAATCGCCCATGAGCACGAGGTTCGGGTGCTGGCTAAGCTCGTCCTTGAGCCAGCGGTGCAGGGCGTTGAGCCAGTTCATCTTGTAGGCGAACTTGTCGCTGCCCGGCGCTTGGCCATTGGGGAAATAACCACCGACCACGCGGATGCTGCCCAGGGTCGGGTGAGGGATGCTGCCGGCGATCACTCGGGCCTGGTCATCCTCGAAACCGATGATGTTCTTGACGATGTCGGTGGCGGGCTCACGGGTGAGCAGGGCCACGCCGTTGTAGGTTTTTTGGCCAAACCATTGGGCGTGGTAGCCCAGTGTCATCAGCTCGGCGTGCGGGAATTTGTCGTCGGTGAGTTTGGTCTCTTGCAGGACCAGGGCATCGACTGGGTTGGCAGCCAACCAGTCCAGCAACTGGAGCAGGCGCACGGACAGGGAGTTGACGTTCCAGGTGGCGAGTTTCATGAAAATCCTGTGTCATGGATGGCGGTGCAATCGATGCAACATGCGCCAAGTATCGCTTTTCATGGCGTGAGGATGAGGATGGGATGAGACGCAATCGCCACAGGCGCCTCGGCTTTCATGACCTCGACGAATTGACGCAGCCGCGCCGGGTAGAAGCGGGCGTAGGGGTAGACCAGGCTGACGGGCAAGGGCGCTGCCTGCCATTGCGGCACCAACTGGACCAGGCGCCCGGCAACCAGGTCCTCGGCCAGCACCCAGCCCGAGCCGATGCCCACGCCCAGCCCTTGCAGCAGGGCACTCTTCAAGGCGTACAAGCTGTCGGTGCGCAGCCTGGGCGAGATGGCGATGCGCTCGACGGCGCCGCTCTCCACGTGATGAAGCAGGACCTCATGCCGGTAATAGGTCTGCAGCGACAGCCAAGGCAGCCTCGACAAATCACTCGCATGCGTGGGCGCATGGATGCCTGAGATGACGGAGGGCGCGGCCACCACGATGCGGGGTACTTCGGCCAGCTTGATGGCCACCAGCGCCGAGTCCGTGACTTCGCCGACCTGGATGGCGCAATCGATGCCCTGGGCGATGAAGTCCTGGATGGCGCGGTCGTCGTGCAGCAGCCACTCGATGTTCACCTTCGGATAGCGCTTGAGGTAGGTGGCCAGTGGGGCGATGAGCCGCTCTTGACCGAAAGCATGAGGCGCCACCACGCGCAAGACGCCAGCTGGCTCTTCACCGGCGCCGCGCAGTTCCGATTCGAAAGCAGCCCAGCTGGTCAACAACTCCTTGGCCCGCTCGAAACACCGCTCGCCATCGATGGTCAGGCGCATGGTGTGCGTCGAGCGCTGGAGCAGCCTCAAGCCCATGGTGCGTTCCAGCGCCTGAAGGCGGCGGCTGACCGTTGGCTGAGTGGTGCCCAGTTGGGTGGCCGCAGCAGACAGGCTGCCGGCCTCCACGATGCGCACGAAGGTTTGCATCAACTCGATGCGGTCGCCAGTGGCTGGCGGCGATGGCGATGCCGCATCCCCCGCCAGGGACGATTTGTCTGGCACAGCAATGATGGGTTTTTTCATACGCCTCACGCATAATCAATCTTCGGTCCGCGATACTACCGTGCCAGATGCTAGGGGCCCACACTGCAGTCATCGCAAAGACTCATCGGAAATGACATGCCTGCCATCCCAAAAATGCATGACCAAGCCCTGGCGGCTCAACCAGCAGGTCTGACCGCCGCCGCCAGCGCCATCCAACGGCCATCGCCGGCCCTGGTGCTGCTTCTGGCCACGGGCGCGGGGTTGGCGGTGGCGTCGCTCTATTACACGCAGCCTATGCTGGGCGTGTTGGCCACGGACATCGGCGTCAGCGACCGTGCCATCGGCTTGGTGCCCACACTCACCCAGTTGGGCTACGCCTTGGGCATCCTGCTGTTGGCGCCGTTGGGCGACCGACATGATCGCCGCCGCATCATCCTGATCAAGGCGGTGGTGCTGACCCTGGCCTTGCTGGCTGGCGGCCTGGCGCCGTCATTGGGGATGTTGCTGGCCGCCAGCCTGGCCATCGGGCTGACGGCCACCTTGGCTCAGGATATCGTGCCGGCCGCTGCCGCGCTGACCCATGAATCGCAACGTGGCCAGGTCGTGGGCACGGTCATGACCGGCTTGCTCATGGGCATCCTCTTGTCTCGCGTGGTCAGCGGTTTCGTGGCCGAGCACTTTGGCTGGCGCAGCATGTTCTTCTTAGCGGCACTCAGTGTGGCGTTCATTGCCGTGGCGGCCTGGCGCGGCTTGCCCCGCTTCTCGCCGACCACCAACCTGCCTTATCGGGCTTTGCTGCGCTCCTTGCTGGATCTGCTGATGCGCCATCAGGCCCTGCGGCGCGCGGCATTGGCACAGGCTTTGTTGGCGATGGGCTTCAGCGCTTTCTGGTCCACCTTGGCAGTCATGTTGCATGCCGCGCCTTTCCACCTAGGCAGCGCCGTGGCGGGTGTGTTCGGCTTGGCTGGGGCCGTCGGGGCCTTGGCGGCGCCCTTGGCTGGGCGATTGGCTGATCGCCGAGGCCCCGCACTGGTGACGCGCCTGGGGTCGGGGCTGGCGGCGGCTTCGTTCGCCTTGATGTGCCTGGGCCCATGGCTGTCGACCACGGCGCAACTGTGGCTGCTGGGCCTGGCCACCATTGGCTTTGATCTGGGCGTGCAGGCCACCTTGATCGCCCACCAAACCATCGTCTATGGCATCGAGCCGGATGCGCGCAGCCGCCTCAATGCCGTGCTCTTCGTCAGCATGTTCGTGGGCATGGCCAGCGGGGCTGCGCTTGGCAGCGCCTTGCTGTCGCAATGGGGTTGGAGCGCGGTGACTTTGATGGCAACACTGGCGGCGATGCTGGCGTTTGCCGTGCGATGCTGGCCGGCAGGCCGTCAAAGCATCAGACCACGCCAAGGATGATGGCTTGCTCGTTGACTTGAACGAGCACCTCCGCGCCTTCCATGAGTGCCAGCCGCTTGACCTCATCGGCGGGCAAGGTGGCCACCAGGGTCTGCCCACCCTTGAGCCGCACCTGCACTTCAGTGACCGCTGCCTTGGTAGGGCGTCGAGCGCCAGCATGGATGGCCGCTACTTGGCCCACCAAGCTGTTGCGCTCGATCGAATCAACCACGAGCGGAGGCCGGCTCAATCGGATCGATGGCGCCTTGATCAACGCCACAGCCTGCATGGCCTTGACGATCTTCAAGGCCTTGATCGACTCGGTGGTCAGCGACACGAACAGCGCATCTGCCGGGCCCGCTTCCTGGCTGCAAGGCAGGCTCAACTCGACCAAAGCCTCGACCTCGTCCATGGACACCTTGGCCACCGTGCCGACCAATTGATTGCGCGCGCTGGTCCGCAAACCCAGCGTGGA
>CANBUA010000061.1 GCA_947372535.1 Burkholderiales bacterium | reverse complement strand
ACCATGCTTCAGTTTCAGCTTCAGGGCCAGGGTGTTCAGATCCCCAGCCAGTGGCTGACCATGCTGCCTTATTTGTCAACCATTTTCGTGCTGGTGTTGATCTCGCGCAATCCGACGTGGATACGCATCAACATGCCCGCCTCGCTCGGAAAACCCTTCCATCCTGGCGCGTGAGCGGGCATCATTTCCGCCAGCGCATTCCTGGCCGATGTCATACCGGACATGGTTTGTTGATCGCGCCAAGCCCCCATCCTGATTTGAGCAGTTTTCAACCCTGGAGATGACATGACCTCACCTTTGAGCAAGCGTGATTTATTGAAGATGGCCACGGCTGCGTTAGCGGCCACCGCATTGGTCGGCTGCGGCAAGAAAGAGGCCGCGCCAGAAGCAGCGTCCGGCGCGTCCGAGCCGGCATCGGCACAGGCCGCAGCACCTGCAGCCTCCGGCCCCCTCAAGATCGCTTTTGCCTACGTGGGCCCGGTGGGTGACGCAGGCTGGACCTTCGCGCACAACAATGGTCGCCTGGCGTTGGAGAAAGAGTTCGGCGACAAGATCAAGACCAGCTTCGTCGAGAAAGTGCCCGAAGGCCCCGAGGCTGAGCGCGTGATCCGCGACCTGGTCGGCCAGGGCAACACCCTCATCTTCGGCACCACCTTTGGCTACATGGAGCCCATGCTCAAGGTCGCGGCCGACAGCAAGGGCGTCAAGTTCGAGCACGCCACCGGCTACAAGACGGCCGAGAACATGCGCACCTACGATTCGCGCACCTATGAAGGCGCCTACATGGCCGGGGTGATCGCGGGCAGCATGAGCAAGACCGGCACCATTGGCGTGGTCGGCTCCATCCCCATCCCCGAGGTGATCCGCAACATCAACACCTTCACGATGGGGGCGCAAAGCATCAACCCCAAGATCAAGACCAAGGTGGTCTGGGTCAACAGCTGGTTCGATCCACCCAAGGAAACCGAAGGCGCGCAGAGCCTGCTTAACCAAGGCGCCGATGTGCTCTTCCAGAACACCGACTCGCCCGCCGTGCTGCAAACAGCCGAAAAAGCCGGCAAGTACGCCTTCGGCTGGGATTCGGACATGAGCAAGATCGCGCCCAAGGCCCACCTGGCCTCGGCCATCATCAACTGGGCGCCTTACTACATCAAGGCCACCAAGGATGTGCTGGAAGGCACCTGGAAGACCGGCGGCGTGTGGTGGGGTGTCAAGGAAGGCGCGATCGACCTGGTGTCGATCTCTGACGCCGTGCCTGCCGAGACCAAGGCCAAGATCGACGCGATCAAAGCAGGTCTCAAGGATGGCAGCTTCGTGGTCTGGAAAGGCCCCATCGTCGGCCAGGACGGCAAGGAAATGCTGGCCAAAGACGCTGTGGCCGATGACAAGTTCCTGGGCGGCATCAACTTCTACGTCAAGGGCGTGGAAGGATCGATCCCTTCGGGCAAGTGAGCTGACCTGAGTTCATGATGAAGACCTGACCAGTGCCAGGGCCGTCAGCGACACCTCGCTGGCGGCCTTTTTCAATGGGCGCTCATACTGCGCCTCATTCACCCACCGCCACAGAGCGATCACCATGCCTGCTCAAACCATCACCAAAGCTCAACTGCCTGGCTTGCTCGCCGCGATGCCCAAGGCCGAGCTGCACATGCACATCGAAGGCTCGCTGGAGCCTGAATTGATCTTCGCGCTGGCCAAGCGCAATGGCGTCAAGCTGCCCTATGACAGTGTCGAGTCCTTGCGGGCCGCCTACGCTTTCACCGATTTGCAAAGCTTCCTGGACATCTATTACGCGGGTGCCTCGGTGCTGCTTACAGCCGAAGACTTCCATGACATGGCTTGGGCCTACCTCATGCGCGCCCAGGCCGACAACGTCCTGCACACCGAGATGTTTTTCGACCCGCAGACGCACACGGCGCGCGGCGTGCCTTTTGGCGTGGTCATCGAAGGCCTGAGCCGCGCCTGTCAGCGGGCGCGCAACGAGCTGGGCATCAGCGCCTCGCTGATCATGTGCTTCCTGCGCCACCTGAGCGAGGAGGAGGCCATGGCCACGCTGGAAGCCTCCGTGCCCTACCGCGAGCATTTCATCGGCGTGGGGCTTGATTCAAGCGAAAAGGGTCATCCGCCCGAGAAGTTCGCGCGGGTGTTCGAACGCTGCCGTGTGATGGGCCTGCACATCGTCGCCCATGCTGGCGAAGAAGGCCCGCCGGCCTACATTTACAGCGCCCTGGACGTGCTCAAGGCCGAGCGCATCGACCACGGTGTGCGTTGCCTGGAAGACCCGGCCCTGGTCGAGCGCCTGGCCCGCGAAGGCATCGCGCTGACCGTGTGCCCGCTGTCCAACATCAAGTTGTGTGTCTTCCCCCACATGGGCAACCACAACCTGCGCACGCTGCTTGATCATGGCTTGAAGGTCACCATCAATTCGGATGACCCAGCTTACTTCGGCGGCTACGTGAATCAAAACTACCTGGCCACTTTCGAGGCGCTGGACCTGGACGTGCACCACGCCTACACGCTGGCGCGCAACAGCTTCGAGGCCAGTTTCGCGCCCGAGGCGGACAAAGCCCGCTGGATCGCCAGGTTGGACGCCGCCTTCGACTGAGTCCAGGCCGGCAAGCTGTTATCTTGCTGGCTTGCTGACAGCTCAGGTGGTGTGAACATGGCGTCGTGGGTGTGGCCGATGGTGTGGCGCGATTTGCGCTCGGGCAGCTTGCGCTGGCTTTGGCTGGCGGTGGCGCTGGCCGTGGCGGCCTTGTCGTCGGTCGGCATGTTTGCCGACCGCATCGAGCGCGGCCTGCACCGCGATGCCGCGCAATTGCTGGGCGCCGACCTGGTCGTGCTGGGCGATGTGCCCGTGCCCGACTCGCTGGCCGATCGCGCCCATGAAGCTGGCTTGCGCCAGACGCGCACCGCCATTTTCCCGAGCATGGCCCGCGCCAGTGACGAGCAGGGCGGCGAGACGCGCATGGTGGCGGTCAAAGCGGTGGGCGATCAATACCCCCTGCGAGGTCGCCTCACCCTGGGCCGCCTGCTGCCTGATGGGGTGGTCGAGCCACAAGGTCCGGCACCGGTGGGCGGCCCTGAAGCGGGCACGGTGTGGGTCGAGGCCGGCGTGCTGTCGGCCCTGAACCTCAAGCTGGGTGACCAGCTCTCCCTGGGTGATGCCACGTTCAAGATCGCGGCCATCATCGCCGCCGAGCCTGACCGGGGCACCGGCTTCGTGAGTTTTTCGCCGCGCGTGATGCTGCGCTGGTCCGATCTGGCCGCGACCAAGCTGATCCAGCCAGCCAGCCGCGTGACCTGGCGTCTCCTGGTGGCCGGGCCGGCTCGGCAGGGCGATGCAGCCTGGCCCTCGGCGCTGGCCGATCTCTCCAATCCCAAACCCGTGCAGGGCGCTGCGGGTGGGCAGGTGGCTGGTGGCAGCGCCGGTAGCCCGCTGGATGCTTTCAGTGCTCAGGCCCGCGACATCACCGGCAAGATCCGCGGCCTGCGCGTCGAGAGCCTGGAAGACGGTCGCCCCGAAATGCGCAGCACCATCGACCGTGCAGGGCTGTTCCTGCGCCTGGTGGCCTTGCTGGCCGCGCTGATGTCGGCCGTGGTCGTGGCCATGGTCTCGCGCGATTTTGCCCAGCAGCGACTGGACGATTGCGCCTTGTTGCGCGTCATGGGCGTGTCCCACCGCGCCATGGTGGGCGCCTACCTGGTCGAGTTGACCGTGGTGGCCTTGCTGGCCTCGCTCACGGGGCTGATCGTCGGGGCGCTGTTCCACCAGGTGTTTGTCTGGCTGCTGGCCGATCTGGTCAAGGTCGCCTTGCCGCCGCCGGGCCTGTGGCCTGTGCTGCTGTCCCTGGGCGTGGGCCTGACCTTGACCTTGGGCTTTGGCCTGCCACCTTTGCTGCAACTGGCCCAGGTGCCAGCTTTGCGCGTGTTGCGGCGCGATTTGGGCGCCCCGCGCGGTGGGGCCGTTGGCGTGCTGCTGGGCGGTGTGCTGGCCCTGATCGCCTTGCTGACGCTGGTGGTGCGCGACACCAAGATGGCGGTGATCGCGCTGGGCGGCATGGGTGCGGCGGTGCTGGTGATGGCCGTGCTGTGCATGCTGGTGCTGTGGCTGATCCAGCGCTGGCTCAAAAGCGCCAGAGGGCAGGGCGCCTCCGTCATGTGGACCCAGGCCATGCGTGCGTTGGTGGCCCAGCCGGTCAGCACCACCATTCAGGTCTGTGCCTTGTCGCTGGGACTGCTGGCGGTCTTCCTGCTGATCCTCATCCGCACGGACCTGATTGCCAGCTGGCGCAACGCCACGCCGCCGGATGCGCCCAACCGCTTTGTCATCAACATCCAGCCCGATCAGGTCGAAGGTTTCCGGCGTGACCTGGCCCTGGGCGGCATCCAGCACTACGACTGGTATCCCATGTCGCGGGCCCGCCTGGTGGCCATCAATGGCCAGAGCATCCGCCCGGAGAGCTACAAGGAAGAGCGCGCCCAGCGCCTGCTGGACCGTGAGTTCAACGTCAGTCATGCGGCCCAGGCGCCCGCTCACAACGAACTCGTGGCGGGCCGCTACCAGGCCACGGCCAATCCGGCCGGTGAATGGAGCGTCGAAGAAGGCTTGGCCAAAACCCTGGGCATCAAATTGAATGATGCGCTTGAGTTCGACATGGGCGGCCAACTCATGCAAGGCCGCGTGACCAGCCTGCGCAAGGTCAACTGGGCGTCCATGCACGTCAACTTCTTTGTGATGATGCCGGTTGATCAGGTCACTGGCTGGCCCGAGAGCTTCATTGCGGCCTTTCGCGTGCCCGATGGCGGCGTGCTGGACCGCACCCTGGTCAGCCACTACCCCAACATCACCTTGATCGACATCAGCTTGTCGGTGGCGCAGGTGCAACGGGTGCTGGATCAGGTCATCGCGGCGGTCGAATTCCTCTTCCTGTTCACCTTGATGGCGGGGCTGCTGGTCCTGCTGGCCGGCTTGTGGTCCTCGCGTGAGCGGCGATCGCAGGATTGGGCCGTCATGCGGGCCATGGGTGCCAGCCGCGCTTACCTGCAGAAGGTGCAGAACATCGAGCTGGTGATGACCGGGGTACTCGCTGGCAGCCTGGCGGCCATGGCGGCCTTGGGGATCGGTGGCCTGTTGGCCAGTGAGGTTTTCGAGTTTCCCTGGCAGCCGCCGTGGTGGGGGCCAGTGGGCGGTGCCGCGGTCGGTGCCGCGTTGGTGAGCCTGGCAGGCTGGTGGAGCCTGCGGGGCTTGCTCAAGCGCCCGGTGCTGGCCAGCCTGCGACGTGCGGCCGACTGACGACTCAAGCGATGGCGTTGATCAATCCCATGTCCGCGCTGCTCATCAAGGCCTCGATGTCCATGAGGATGAGCAATCGCTCGTTGACATTGGCGATGCCCGTGATGTAGGACGTGTCGATCATGGCGCTGCTCATCTCGGGCGCAGGCTGAATCGACTGGTTGGACAGCTGCATCACGTCGCTGACTGAATCGACCACGGCGCCCAGGATGCGGCCTTTGACGTTGAGCACGATCACCACGGTGAAGCTGTTGATGTCGGCCTCGCCGTGCTCGTTGACGCAGTTGAACTTGACGCGCAAGTCCACGATGGGCACGATGACGCCGCGCAGGTTGACCACGCCACGCAGGTAAGGGGGGGCATTGGCGATCTTGGTGGGCGGCTCGTAGGAGCGGATTTCCTGAACTTTGAGGATGTCGATGCCATACTCTTCCGTGCCCAGTCTGAAGGTCAGGAACTCGCGGCCGGCGCTGTTGGGGCCGGCGGTCGGGCGCTTGGCGCCAAAGCCCTTGCTGCCCAGACCGGACATGGGCGAGGCGGCCCGTGGGGTGCTCGCAGGGTTGGATGCATTGGCTGGGGTTGCTTCGCTCAGGGTGCTCATGGGTGTCCTCGTCTCTTCTCTAGAGGCTGAAAATGTGGGCGGCAGGTTGACAATCGGGCGCCAAAGCGCCAGACCAAACCCTCAGGCCATGACGGACTATCGGTGCGGGCGGCGGAAACTGAAGCAGCAATCTAGGTGGCAGCCATGGCCTTTTTGCACCGAGTGCCGCCGGCTGAGCCCAGAAATACTCCAAACCTATTTTCCCAATTCAACGAGGCGGGCCACCATGGATTCACTGCGATTGCGCACTCTTGCGTCCGTGGCAGCCCTGCTGGGCGCAGCGGTCTTGTCGGCCCAGCTGCCCGAGGCGCATGCCGATGAGCAGATCAGCACGGACCGTCCTGACTTCGTCGAGTCCAGTTTGGTGGTCGGCAAAGGGCGCTTCCAGATCGAGACCGGATTTGCCTCTGAAAGAAACAAGCGCAATGGTGACAAGGAGCGGCTCAATTCCACCCCCACCTTGCTGCGCTACGGCATTGGCGATGCGTGGGAGCTGAGGTTGGAGACCGACGGCGTGCTGCATTCCCGAATCCAGACGGCCAACCCGTTCAGCATCACCACCGAAAACGGTTATGCCGACGTGTCCCTGGGCGTGAAATGGCACGTGTCGGATGGCGATGAATCGGGCCGCCCTGGCATTGCCTGGCTGCTTCATTTCGATGTGGATTCTGGTTCCTCCAGCTTTCGGGGTGATGGCGTGAGGCCCTCCTTGCGTGCTGTGGCCGAATGGGAGTTACCGGGCGACTGGTCGGTGGGTGTCATGCCGGGTGTGTTCAGCGAGGTCAATGCCGCTGGCCAGCACTACATCGGAGGCATTGCGGCCGTCACGGTGGGCAAGGGCTGGACCGAGACCTTCCGCACCTTCATCGAGTTGGCGGGACAGCAGCTGACGTCCAACAAGAATGGCGGCAACATCGTCACCTACGACGTGGGCGCGGCGTATCTGATCAACCACGACACGCAAATCGACTTTGCGCTTTCTTGGGGGGCGACCCGGCAGACGCCCGATTCCCAATGGGGCATCGGCCTGTCCAAGCGGTTCTGACCCTCAAGTCGCTTCAAACTGTCACGTTTCTGGCCTGTCAGGGCGATTTTTGCCGACCTTGCCGGGTTTTGGCGGCCCAGGTTACAACCTCGGTCGCCGTGTCTTTGGCTGATCGCCCGCGTGAATGGATAATGCGGCACCCGCTTGACCGAGATCAGGTGTCCCATGGCCACGCCGTATCAACCTTGACATTGCCGGATGATGTTCAGCCCATCTAAAAATCCTCAGCCCTTGACGCGCTGTGCGGTGGCCGTGCTTCTGGCGATTTGCGCGGGTGGCAGGCCGGCGTTAGCGCAGGTGGAAAGCGAAGCCGCCGCCCTGACGGAATTGCCCATGGAAGAGCTGATGCGGGTGGAGATCACCTCGGCCAACCGAAGGAGCCAGCGCCTGTCGGACGTGCCCGACGCCGTGCACGTCATCACCCATGACGACATCATGCGCCTGGGCGTTCGCTCGCTGCCCGAGGTCTTGCGCCTGGCGCCGGGTGTGGACGTGGCGCAGATGTCGCCGTCCGGCTGGGCCGTGGGCGTTCGGGGCGAGACGGGCCGTTTTTCGAACAAATTGCAAGTGTTGATCGACGGGCGCAGCGTGTTCTCGCCCCTCTACAGTGGCGTGCTGTGGGAGGCCGAACGCGTCCCGCTGGAAGACATCGAGCGCATCGAGATCATCCGTGGCCCCGCCGGTGCGATCTGGGGCGCCAATGCCGTCAATGGCGTCATCAACATCATCACCCGCGAAGCCGGCAGTGGTGAGGGCAAGCACAGCCTGGCCGTGGCCACGGTGGGCAGTGATGGCTCGGACAGGCTGTTGCTGCGCCATGAGATGACCCTGAGCCCGACCAGCCGGCTGCGGATCGATGCGCAGGCCGACCGCCAGGGCGCCTTCGAAGACACCTTGGGCAGGAACCTCAACAATGCATCGCGGGCTGAAACCGTGGGCATGCGCTGGGACAATGCTCAGGAAGATGGCACCAAGCTGTCCGTTCAAGGCCGGGTGCTGCAGTCCGTCAAGGACGGCAATGTGCCGCTGCCCGACTTGAACAATTATGGCCCCTTGACCACCGTTCAAAACGTGGACAAAGCCGTGCTCACCGCTTCACTTGAAAAGCCCTTGAGCAGTGAATCCGAATTGCGCGTCCAGACCACCGTGCAAAGCCAGAACATCCGTCAGCAAGGCTATTTCGACTACCAAGCCAACTCGCTGGATTTGGATGTCCAGCACCGCTGGCACCCGCGCGACTCCGGGCACGACATCATGTGGGGCGCCGGCTTTACCTGGTACCACGACAAGATTGACAGCCTGCCCGAGGTCACCTTCCAGCCCCCTCAGCGCACCCTCGTCAACACACGGTTCTTCGCGCAGGACGAATACACCTTGATCGCCGATCGCTTGGTGCTGACCTATGGCGCCCGCATCGACCACGACAGCTATTCCGGTGCGCAGATCTCGCCCGATGCAAGACTGTTGTGGAAGATGGACGAGAAATCCTCAAGCTGGGTGGCCGTCTCGCGGGCGGTTCGTGCGCCCGGGCGTGCGGAGGCCGACGGCGGCGTCAATTTCACCTTGGGCAATGTGGATGGGCGTCTGATCATCAACCCCGACACGCGCATCGTCGAAAAAGTCAACGCGCTTGAAGCCGGCTGGCGCAGCCAAGTGTTGCAGAACCTCTCGATCGACGTGGCCGGTTTCATCCAGAACTACGACCCACTTTTGGGCTTGGACCTCGTCAATCCCGCCATTGTCAGCGACACCACCGTCAATGGTCGACAGTTTGTCACCCTGGCGGCCTCCAAGCCGACCGAGGCCACATCCCGCGGTGTCGAATTGGGCGTTGATTGGCGCATCAACAAAGCCTGGCGCCAACAGGTGGCTTACAGCCACATGGCGACGCATTTCTCGGCCCCCTTGTTGCCAACCACCATGGGCGGCGCGCCACGCCATCTGGCCTCCGTGCGCGAATCCTTCGACATCAACAGCCAGCTGACGCTCGACCTGTGGCTGCGCTACACCTCGGCGCGCCGAGACCCCTTGCTGCCTGGGCTGAATGTGCCCTCGCGCACTGCGCTGGACGTCAATTTGCGCTGGCTGGTGGTCAGGGACATGACGATCTCGGCCGGTGCGCACAACCTTGGTCGGCGCGAGGCGGAGCAACTCAATCCCAGCGTCTCGTCGCCCATTCCTCGCTCTGTGTTTGCCAAGATCGAGACCGCTTTCTAAATGACAGCGGACAGCACCTCATCCTTCAAGCCGGGCGGCCGCTGGCGGCGGGCCTGGCTGGCCTTGGCCTGTGCGGTGGCAACAGGCGCGTCGCCCGCAGCGCGTGCTGCAGAGTCGGAAGCCAGCGAAGCGGCCATCCAGGCGGCCTACATTTTCAACTTCGCACGCTTCACGGAGTGGCCGTCGACGGCATTTCCAAGCAAAAGCGCTGCCCTCAACTATTGCCAGCTGGGCAAGCGTGATGCCTTGACCAGCGCCATGGGCAGCCTGGGTGATCGCCCTATCCAGGGCCATCCGCTGCGCATCGTCCAGATCGACCGCATTGAAGACCTCAAGACTTGTCACCTGCTGTTCGTGGCCGAGCCCGATGCCAAGCGGCGTGGTGCCATCCTCCAGGCGCTGGGTTCGCAAAACACGCTGACCATCAGCGACATCAATGGGTTCGCCCGTGAAGGCGGCATGATCGGGCTGATGCGGGTGGGCTCGCGCCTGCGCTTTGACATCAACCGCACCCAGACCCAGAAAGTCGGCCTGCGCCTGGCCGCCGACCTGCTCAGCCTGGCCTCGGCCATCGTCGAGACCGAAGGGGCGCCGGGTCGATGATCCTGCGCCTGCTCCCTCCTCAATGGAGCTTTCGGCGCAGGCTCTTGTTGGTGATGGCTGCCTCCACCATGCTGGCGGCCACCGTGCTGTTCCTGGCCAACACGGTGCTCGATTTGCGGTCCGAACGTGACCGGCTCTACAGCAACACGGCCGGGATCACGCAAGTGCTGGCGCTCAATGCCCGCGCAGCCCTGGCGTTTGGCGATGCCGGTGCGGCCCGCGCGGTGCTCAACAGCCTGGACACGCTGCCCGAGGTGACCCACGCCAAGCTGCTGGACCTTGAAGGTCAGCCGTTGGCGGTCTTTGACCGCAAGGGCGCCAAAAAACTGCCCACGCGCGAAGACGCGCAACGGATCATGCAGGCCGTGGCGGCTCAGCAAGGGCAGGCCCTGCGCCATGACTGGACCGAGTTGAGCATGGTCCAGCCCGTGGTGCTCGACGGTGCCCGTGTGGGCACGCTGCTGGTGGACGTCGACCCGCGCCATGTGCTGGATGACATCTACTGGCGCGCCGGTCTCATGCTCGGGCTCAGTCTGCTGGCCTCATTGGCCGCCATGACTGTGCTGCTGCCTTTGCAAAAAAGCGTCATCTCGCCCGTCATGAAGCTGGCCCACGCCATGCAGAACGTCTCGCAGGACCACCGCTATGAAGTGCGTGTCGAGACCTTTCACCGTGACGAGATTGGCGAACTCTACCGGGGCTTCAACCAGATGCTGGAGGAGATCCAGTCGCGCGATGGTGCCTTGGCGGCCTACAGCGCCTCACTGGAGGACACGGTCGCAACCCGCACGGCAGAACTGCGCCTGGCCAAGGACGCGGCCGAGGGCGCCAGCCGTGCCAAGTCACAGTTCCTGGCCAACATGAGCCACGAAATCCGCACGCCCATGAATGGCGTGCTGGGCGTGCTCGACCTGCTCAACGACAGCGAGTTGAACCTGCGCCAGCGCCATTTCGTGGGCATGGCGCGCTCCTCGGCCGAGGCCTTGATGGCCATCCTCAACGACATCCTGGATCTGTCCAAGATCGAAGCGCACAGCCTGAAGCTGGAGTCGGTGGCCTTCGATCTGGGCGAGCTTGCCGAGGACGTGGTCGGCCTCTTCACCCACGAGGCCCATGCCAAAGAGCTGGAGCTGATCTGCGACGTGGCGCCCGACGTGCCAGCGGCCGTGCTGGGCGATCCAGTGCGGGTGCGGCAGATCCTGGCCAACCTCGTGTCCAACGCCATCAAGTTCACAGCCGAAGGCGAGGTGGCCGTACAGGTCCGGCGCACCACGGCCGATGACATCCAACTGGTCATCCGTGACACCGGCATCGGCATTTCGCCCCAGGCACAGGACAAGATATTTGACGCATTTGCCCAGGCGGACGAGTCGACCACCCGTCGCTTTGGTGGCACCGGTCTGGGTTTGAGCATCACGCGCTACCTCTGCGAGCTGATGAAAGGTCAGGTCAGCCTCGTCAGCACCCCTGGCTTGGGCTCGACCTTCTGCGTGAGCTTGCCCTTGACTCAGGTGCTTGTGCAAGCCGATGATTTATCCGATGAGCAGCAGCGCACCAGGGACGTGGCCTTGCAAGGCCGCCGAGTCCTGGTGGTCGAGCCCTATCCCGCCACGGCCAGCTTGCTCAACCGCTACCTGAGGGCGCTGGGGATGACGACCGCGGTCTGCCTCAGCGATCAGGAGGCCGAGCAGACCTTGTCAGCATCTTCGCAGGCGGGTGCTTTTGACCTGGTGGTGCGCAGCGACAGCGCGGGTTCGTGTCCGCCGCAAGCCTTGACCAAGCTGCCCATGGTGTTGCTGACCGCCATTGATGGCGATGCGTCCTTGCCGGATCCGCAGGCCCCAGCCACCCGATTCTTGGTGCTGCTGAGCAAGCCGATTCGCCGGCGCGGTCTGGTCGATGCCTTGCTCACCGCCCTGGATCGACCCCCGATGTCGCAAACCGGCTGGCTTCGTGCGCCGGTACCTACCGCGCCGGCTGCCAGCGTGCGCGTGCTCCTGGTCGAGGATCACCCCGTCAACGTCATCGTGGCCGAGGCGCAACTGCACCAACTGGGCTGCACAGTCGTCATCGCCAGCGATGGGGGCGAGGCCACACAACGGTGGGATGAGGCCCACCATGCTGGCACGCCCTTTGATCTGATACTCATGGATTGGCACATGCCCGTCATGGATGGCCTGCAGGCCACCGAGGTGATCCGCCGAAGCGAGGCCGAACGCGGCCTGGGCCGCACGCCCATCATCGCGGTGACGGCCAACGCCATGATGGAGGACCGGGAACGTTGCATGGCCGTGGGCATGGACGAGCACCTGGCCAAGCCGTTCGGGCGTGCGCAACTGGCTGCCATGCTGGCGCGCTGGGCGCCCGCTTGGTGCGAACCACGGCAGGTCATGCGTGGTCACCAAGCCGCTTGAAGGCAAAAACCGGGCGTTGGTGAGGGAAATCGAGCTTTTTGAAATGCTCAAGCTTTGCGACCATTCACCGAAATGCATTCAACGCATCTTTCAGGTGGAGTGTTTCCCATGCCCGCCAGTCGCCTACAACGAGCTGTTGATGCCTTGACGCCCCATGGCGAGCGCCACAACGCTCATTTCAAGGCGCATCGCTTTTCCAGCCATTTCCAACCGATCTACAGCCTGTCGCACAGCCGGGTCGTTGGTCACGAAGGGTTGCTTCGCGCCCACGATGAGGGCGGCCAATTTGTGCCGCCGCTGCAAATCTTCGCTGACTGCGTGGACGAAGCTGAAGCCGCTTGGTGCGACAGTCTGTCGCGCGCCTTGCACATCAAGAATTTCGTGGCGCAAGTCCGGGACGAACAATGGCTGTTCCTGAACGTCAGGGCCGAGGCCATTCACCAACTCGCCCAACCTGAGGTGAGCCGCTACGCTCAGCAACTGCTCAAACAGTTGGGCGTGCCGGCACACCACATCGTGCTTGAAGTCCTGGAGAACGCGATCGAGGACGACGAGGCTTTTCTTGCATCGGTGATCAAGGTCCGTGCGCTGGGTTTTTTGATTGCCCTGGATGATTTTGGCGCTGGACATTCGAACTTCGACCGCGTCTGGACCATCAAACCCGACATCGTCAAGCTGGACCGCAGCCTGCTGGCCGGCATCGCCCAGGACCGCAGCCGCCAGCGCGTGATTGCCCAGATGGTGTCCCTGCTGCACGAGTGCGGTTCACTCGTGCTCATGGAGGGGGTGGAGACCCACGAAGAGGCGCAGATCGCACTGGAAGCCGACGCCGATTTCGTGCAGGGCTATTTTTTCGGGCGTCCCCAGGCGGACCTGGTCCCTGTCAGCTTGAGCGCCTCCTGCATCACCGAGCTGTATGCCAGTCTGGCGGATTTCCGGGAACAAAAGCGGGGGGCACACAAGGCCCTGATGGCGCCATATCAGAATGCCATCGGCTATGCCGGTTCGTTGCTGAGTGCCAATCGATCGCTTGAGGAGGCTTGCCGCTCCTTCCTGGATCTGCCGCATGTGGAGTTGTGCTTCGTGCTGGATGCCAAGGGCTATCAGGTCGGACCAAACCTTTGGGCAAACCCGGAACGCCCGAGCCTGGAGCAGGCCTATGGGCCGCTGCTGCAGGCCGAAGGCGCCTGCTGGGTGCGGCGGCCTTACTTCAAGCGCGCCTTGCAATCGCCAGGCAAAGTTCAGGTGACCCGGCCTTACCGAACCTTCAACGGCAACCGGCTGTGCATCACCGCCTCGGCGGGTTTTTTGTGCAAAGTCGAGGGACGGGATGTCTGGCGAGTGGTGTGCGGCGACATCGTCTGGGATGCCGCCGGCACGGGCCTGGCCGATGAGAGCCGCTGCCCCAAGACTTAGACGTTGAACAAGAAGTTCATCACGTCGCCATCCTTGACCACGTATTCCTTGCCTTCGGCGCGCATCTTGCCCGCATCCTTGG
Source organism: Burkholderiales bacterium (assembly GCA_947372535.1). The sequence goes on along the minus strand of CANBUA010000061.1, from coordinate 5,359 downwards.
CGCCTTGTTCACCCTTGAACTGGATGAAATCGTCAAAGGCGATGGTCTGGGCGCGGATGAAGCCCTTCTCGAAATCGGTGTGGATCACGCCCGCAGCTTGCGGGGCAGTGTCGCCGATGTGGATGGTCCAGGCGCGCACTTCCTTCACGCCAGCCGTGAAGTAGGTCTGCAGGCCCAGCAGCTTGAAGGCGGCTCTGATCAGGCGGTTCAGGCCGGGCTCGTCTTGGCCCATCTCGGCCAGGAACATGCTGCGGTCCTCGTCGCTCATCTCCGAGAGTTCTGCTTCCGTTTTGGCACAGATGGCCACCACGGGGGCGTTTTGCTTGGCGGCGTACTCCTTCAGGCGATCTAGGAAGGGGTTGTTCTCGAAGCCGGTCTCGTCCACATTGCCCACGAACATGGCGGGCTTGGCGGTGATCAGGCACAGCGGCTTGAGCAGGACCAACTCTTCCTTGCTGAAGTCGATGGAGCGCACGGGCAGGGTCTGGTCAAGCGCCGCCTGGCACTTCTCCAGCACCTTGACGACGGCAGCGGCATCCTTGTCGCCGGAGCGGGCGGTCTTGTTGTAGCGGTGCAAGCCCTTCTCGACCGTGCTCAGATCGGCCAGGCACAGCTCGGTTTGAATGACCTCAATGTCGGAGATCGGATCGACCTTGCCGGCCACGTGGATCACATTCTCGTCTTCGAAGCAGCGCACCACGTTGACGATGGCGTCGGTCTCGCGGATGTGCGAGAGGAACTGGTTGCCCAGGCCTTCGCCCTGCGAGGCGCCCGCCACCAGGCCGGCGATGTCGACGAATTCGACGATGGCCGGCACGATGCGCTCGGGCGTGATGATGCCGGCCAGCGCCTGCAGGCGGGCGTCAGGCAGTTCCACGATGCCCACATTGGGCTCGATGGTGCAGAAAGGGTAGTTCTCCGCTGCGATGCCGGCTTTGGTCAGCGCGTTGAAAAGGGTGGACTTGCCCACATTGGGCAGGCCCACGATGCCGCATTTGAGGCTCATGGTCGATCCTGTCTTCTACACAAGGGAGAGCGCGCGATTCTAAAGCAACGCTCGTGTCAAGCTTGCCGCCATCAAAGCGACATGGGCTGCGGCAGCCATTGGGCCACCGCCAGCACCAGGGCGCGGCTTTCGATGGGCTTGGTCAGCACGTCGCTCATGCCGGCGTCCAGGCACTGCTGGCGGTCGTCCACGTAGGCATTGGCGGTCAGGCCCAGCACGGGCAGGGTTTTGGCACGCGGCCCACCCTGGCCCTGGCGCAGCCGCCTGGTGGCTTCCAGCCCGTCCATGCCAGGCATGCGGAAGTCCATCAGCACCAGGTCCATGTCGTGGTCACGCAGGAACTCAATGGCCTCTTCGCCGCTGCCCACCGCACAGGATTGGGCCCCGGCATTGTTGAGCACCTCGCAAGCCAGCATGCTGTTGACCGGATCGTCCTCGACCACCAGCACACGGGCGCCTTCGATGGTCGTGAACTGGGTGCGCACGGGCGCCCCGGTGGCCAGGGCTTGTGCCGTCACGGGCATGGGCACCAGGACGATCACCGTCGTGCCCACGCCCAGCTGGCTGTTGAGGCTGAGCTGGCCACCCATCAAGGTGACCAGATCACGCGTGATGGTCAAGCCCAGGCCCACGCCACCGTAGCGCCGCGTGCTGTGGTGATCGGCCTGATAGAAGGCCTCGAACACGCGTGATTGGGCCTCGGCGCTCAGGCCGGGGCCGGAGTCGATGACCTGAAAACGCACCGCGTCCGTGCTGCCGGCCGGCGTGGCCGACAGCTGGATGCCGCCAGTCTCGGTGAACTTGCAAGCATTGGCCAGCAAGTTGATGAGGATTTGCGTCAGCCGCAAGGCATCGCCGCGCCGGTTGGTGGCCAGGGCAGGGTCCAGGTCGAGCGTCAGGGCCAGTCCTTTGCGCTGCGTCATGGGTGCCACCGCTTCAATGGCACGGCGGCAGACGCCGGCCAGGTCCAGCGGCTCGTTGATGATCATCACCTTGCCGGCCTCGATGCGCGAGAGGTCCAGCACCTGGTCGATCAGGGCAAGCAGGTGCTTGCCGCTGCTTTGGATGGTGCCGATCAGTCGGTCTTCACGCTCGGCGTTGGCGCTGTGGGATTTCTCGGCCAGCAGGTCGGCTGAGACCAGCATGGCGTGAAGTGGCGTGCGCAACTCGTGGCTCATCACCGCCAGGAACTGGCTCTTGGCACGCGAGGCGGCCTCGGCCGAGTTCTTCGCCTCGGCCAGCGCACGGGTCTTGCTGTTCATCCAGGCTTCCAGCGCATTGCGTGCTTCTGCGGGACCAACCGGGCCTTCGGAGGCCAGGATCTGCATGATGCCGTGGCGGAGTTTGGAGACGCCCAGCAGGCTGAGCAGCACGGCCACGTGCACCAGCACCCCATTGATCAGCAGCGGCGCAAAATCGGCCTCCCAGACGCTGGTCGGCAGGTCATGCAAGCGCAGCATCGGCGGGATGGTGATGATGGTCAGCAGCGTCAACGACCAGATCAGTGCCTGACGTTGAGGCCAGGTGAAGTGCAGCAGCAGCGTGATCAGCAGCGTCCACATGTAGGTCGTGGCCATCCAGAACGGCCCGACGTGCTTGAGGTTGAAGACACTGAGGTGAATCACCCCGACGATGAAATAGAACTGGAGCGTGGCCACCACCCAACGCTGGGTGCTGAGCAAGGTGTCGGGCTTGAGCCGCAGGCGAATGAACAAGCACAGCAAGGCCATGGCCAACAGAGGCTGGCCCAGTCGATCATGGGCGGCGATGGTGTTACTCAGTGTCTCGACAATGTGGACCATCAAGGTGGCCACGGTTCCGATACCCAGAGCAATGAGGGTCGTTTTGCGCTCCAGCAGGGCCACGACAGGCCCACCAGGGCCCTGGTCGGTTGGATGATTCATTCGCTGGTGAGGCGGGGGTGATGCCGCGCTCCGTTACATCTTTAAGGTTTAATTTTGTTGCACACGCGTGCAATTGCTCTATCCCGACAATGTAGGTGCAAAAGTGGCGTTCTGTCAGTCAGGCTGACCCGGGGTGTCCCCCGTTTTCAGGGGGAACGTCATCAAACTCGCCACGCTCATAGAATCAGGCGCATGAATTCAGCCAAATACGATGTCTGTGTCAGTGGTGATGGGGCGGTGGCCAAGGCCCTGGCCCTGGCTTTGTCCGGACAAGGCTGGCGCGTGGCCCTGGCCCATGAGCCTGCGGTCTTGCCGCCGGGGCAGCAGGGCGACATTCGCACGTATGCGCTCAATGCACGGTCGATCGCCTTGCTGGACCGTCTTCGTGTCTGGGGGCCTTTGCAGGCGCACGCCACCGCCATCCACGACATGAAGATCAAGGGCGATGAGGGCGGCCACCTGGCGTTTTCGGCCTGGCAGCAATGTGTGGGCGAGCTCGCCTGGATCGCCGATGCCGGTGCCCTGGACAAGCTGCTCGGTGATGCCTTGCGTTATGCGCCCAATGTCAGCGTGGTGCCTGCTTGGCGCCCTGAGCAGATCGGCGTGATCGCACCGCTGGTCGCGGTGTGCGAGGGCAAATGGTCAGCCACCCGTGAGTCGCTGGGTGCCACTTTTACACGCCACGAGTACGGCCATTGGGCACTGGGGGCACGCCTGAAGGCCTCCCGGCCGCATCTGGGCGTGGCTCGCCAGTGGTTCCGCTCACCGGATGTACTGGCTTTGCTGCCTTTCAATGCGCCTGAGCCGGATCATTCCTACGGCTTGGTCTGGTCATTGCCGGTGGAGCGCGCCAAGGCCTTGTCGGCCCTGCCTGCTGAGGATTTTGAAGTGGCTTTGATGGCGGCCTTGGGTGAATCCGACCCTGAGGCTGCCGCAGAGATCGGCGAGTTGAGCCTGGCAGGCTCGTCCGTCAAATGTTGGCCGCTGGCCTTGGGACAGGCCGACCCATGGTGCGGCCCCGGCTGGGTGCTCCTGGGCGATGCCGCGCACCAGGTTCATCCCTTGGCGGGACAAGGCCTCAACTTGGGCCTGGCCGATGTCGATAAACTGGTGTCGGTGTTGGGCCAATCGCGTGAGCGCGAGCCTTGGCGCAGCATTGGCGACGAGCGCGTCTTGCGCCGTTATGCCCGGGACCGCTGGCTGGCCACGCGCGCCATGGCTGGCGTGACGGACACGCTTCTTCATCTGTTTGCGAGCCAGCAAGGCCTGGCCCGGGAACTTCGCAACCGCGGCATGGGTCTGCTCGATCATGTTGCTCCCATCAAGCGCTGGCTGGTTGGCCAAGCGCTTGATGCCTGAAAGGATTTCCATGGTTTCCGTTTTCCCTCAACAGGCCCGTGTGCTGGGTTTTCGCCTCGTGTTGTCCACCGTGGTGGCGTTTGGCGTGGCCGGCTCCGCGCTGGCGCAGGTCGAGGTGCTCTCACCCAATTCCGGCCTGGTGGTGGGGCTCAAGCAAAAGCTGAGTCAGCGTCTGGCCGAGATGCCGCCGATCGAGTCGGTGCGCACCACGCAAGTCCCGGGTCTCTATGAAGTTCAGGCTGGCACGCAACTGTTCTACAGCGATGCCAAGGGCGAGTATTTGATCGAAGGCAACCTGGTCGAGACACGCACTCAGCGCAACCTGACTGGCGAGCGCATGGACGAGATCAACAAGATCGATTTCGCCACCTTGCCCGTCAAGGACGCCGTGGTGTGGAAGAACGGCAACGGCAAGCGCAAGCTGGTGGTTTTTGCCGACCCCAACTGCGGTTACTGCAAGCATCTTGAAAAGGACCTGCAGCAGATCAAAGACGTGACGGTCTACACCTTCATGATCGGCATCCTGGGCGAAGACTCCAAGGTCAAGCTGGACAACATCTGGTGCGTCAAGGACCGGACACAGGCCTGGCGTGACTGGATGCTCAATGGCGCGGCACCAGCCAAGGCTTTTGGCATGTGCACCAGCCCCGGCAAGCGCAATGGTGAGCTGGCTCAGAAGCTGCGAATCAACGGCACGCCCGCCATGTTCTTCGAAGATGGCAGCCGCCTGGCCTCTGCTGCACCGGCCGACGTCGTGGAAAAGCGCCTGGTCAAGGCCTCGGGCAAAGCCGGCAGTTGATGGCTTGACTGGCGGCAGCTTGAGCTTGGGCTATTTGGGGACCATTGGTGGATTGACGAAGCCCGCGGCCGCATTGCCACCGGTTCCACTGCCACCAGTCTGTTGAGGCCGGCGATCCATGTGCATGTCCAGGTAGTTCTTCTCGCCCTGGCGGATCAGCATGCGGATGGGCAGGTACTGCAAGCCGGGTGCGATCCAGATCTCGGCCAGCACATCGGCGGCCTTGGGGTCCTTCAAGGGCCGCGGTTTGAGCCGGAAGGTATCGACCTTGCCCAGCGGCGTGTCCAAGGT
>CANBUA010000060.1 GCA_947372535.1 Burkholderiales bacterium | reverse complement strand
TTTCGTGTATGTCTCCTCCACCCTCCTCTTTGGTGGTTTTAAACCCGAGCCGATCAAGGTCTGCTCGGGTTTTTTTTCGCCTGCGCAAAAAGGCTGACAAACGATTGCACACATGGCCTCCACTTGCTTACACCTCTTAAGGGGGGTGTGAGGGGAAACCCTCTGGGTCACTGAGGAGGTGGCCCATAGCATGATGCGAAAGATGACATATTTGTCCCCTATCATCTCGCATCGTTCTGCGACTTTTTGCCCATTTTCAGGAGGCTATCCATGCGTTCTTTCCGCCAACTGGCGTTAGCTGCCATTGCATTGAGTGCCGTTTCTGGCGCTTTCGCTGCTCAGACCACGGTCGAGTTCAAGACGTTCTATGACACGTCGACCATCCTCAATCCTTTCGACACGAAAACCTTCGTGGCCGACAAGCCGCTGGCCAAGCTCACGCTGGTCGATGATTTGGTCAATGGTGGCGTCAAGGGCACCCTGACGTTCAACGACACCAACGTCAGCTTCCCTGGCACCAATGTCAAAATCAGCCAACTGTTCCTGGCCAGCTCCGTTGAGCCAGTCAGCGTGACCAAGACGTCTGGCACGGACCTGAGCAACACCTACTACAAGAACGGGTTCTACAAGGATTTCAACCGCTACAACTACGATGTCAAGTACTCTGGTACTTCCTTCGCCGAAGGCATGACCTCGCAGTTCACCATCCAGGGCAGCAACGTCAGCGTGGCCAACTTCCTGCAAGGTGACGGCAAGAACTTCATGCTGGAAATCACCAACGTGGGCAAGCCCTACACCGGCTTCTTGGGCCTGAACAAGAACGTTCACTTCATCGGTGACGTAGTGGCCGTGCCAGAGCCTTCGACTTACGCCCTGATGGGCCTGGGTCTGGTGGGTGTGATGGCTGCGGCTCGTCGCCGCAAGGCCGCCTGATCGTCTAAAAGATCAGGGCACTCAAGCCCGGGTGCTCGCACCGATCACTGGTGTGAGCCACTCAAATAAAAGGCCGGGGAGACCCGGCCTTTTTCATGGGGCATTCAACATTCATTCATACGCATCGGCCGCAGGTTTGTTATCCCTGGCCTGAGCGGCGATTTCCTCGCGCATCCGCCGCAATTTGTCGCGGGGGTTTTCTTTGGGCCCGCCGCCTTCGCCCAGTTTCATCTCCGTGATGAATCGGCTGGGCATGGCCTGAACATATTCCCGCCCTTTTTTGCGACGCTTGAGCATGCTCACGCCCAGTGTCAGGCGGGCGCGGGTGATGCCCACGTACATCAGGCGCCGCTCTTCCTCGATGTGGGCCGGCGTGACTTCGGTTTCCTCGCGTGAAAACGGCAGCACGCCTTCGTTGACGCCAGCCAGCACCACGTGCGGCCACTCCAGCCCCTTGGACGCGTGCAAGGTCGACAGCGTCACCACATTCTGGTCGGCATTGCGTTCGGCCAGGCTGGTGATCAGCGAGATGGTCTGGGCCACGTCGATCACGCTTTTGCGCTCGGTCTCCACGGTGGTGCCACCGTCGTTCTCGATCTCGCCGCCGCAGCGCTTGGCCACCCAATCGACAAAATCAAGCACATTGGTCCAGCGGCTGGCGGCGATTTTTTCGTTCTCTTCGTTGTCGTAGAGATGCTGCTCATAGGCGATGTCTTTGAGCCAATCGAGCAGCAAGGTCTTGGCCGCTTCGCCACCGAAGGTCTGGCGCGCCTTGTATTCGAAGTCGTTCACATACCGGCCGAATTCGTGCAACGAGTCCACGGCGCGGGTGTTGAGCTTGGCTGACAGCGAGGGTGAGAACAAGGCCTCGAACAGGCTGACCTTCCATTGCCCGGCGAACTCGCCCAGCGAGCCCAATGTCTGGTGGCCAATGCCGCGTTTGGGCGTGGTCACGGCGCGCAGGAAAGCGGGGTCGTCATTGTTGTTGAGCAGCAGGCGCAGCCAGGCGCACAAGTCCTTGATCTCGGCCTTGTCGAAAAAGCTCTGCCCGCCCGAGACTTTGTAGGGGATGTTGAGCTTGCGCAGGGCCTGCTCAAAGGGCCGAGCCTGGTGGTTGGCGCGGTAGAGGATGGCGAAATCGCTCCACTCGCTACCGACGCCGGTGGCCATGCCTGCGTTGCCGCCGCGGATGGCATTGATGCGTGCCACGGCACGTTCGGCCTCGTGCTCTTCGTTGTCGCCTTCCATGAGCTTGACCGGCTCGCCCTCGCCCAGGTCGGACCACAGCGTCTTCTGGAACAACTTGGGGTTGCCGGCGATCACGTTGTTGGCCGCGCGCAAGATGGCGCTGGTCGATCGATAGTTCTGCTCCAGCGGGATCACCTTGAGGCTGGGAAAATCCTGCGGCAGGCGCTTGAGGTTCTCCAGCGTGGCGCCGCGCCAGCCGTAGATGGACTGGTCGTCGTCGCCCACGGCCGTGAAAATGCCTTGTGGGCCGACCAGCAGCTTGAGCATTTCATATTGTGTGGCGTTGGTGTCCTGGTATTCGTCGATCAGCACGTGCTTGAGCTGACGCTGCCATTTGTGGCGAACGTTCTCGTGCTCGGCCAGCAGTTTGAGCGGCAGGCCGATCAGGTCATCGAAATCGACCGCCTGGTAGGCCAGCAGTCGATCCTCGTAGAGCTTCATCACTTTGGCGGCCACGAGCTCGTTGTCGTCCTGGACCTGGCCCAGTGCCTGATCGCTGTTGAGGCCCATGTTCTTCCACAGGCTGATGGTCCACTGCCACTGGCGCGCCAGTTTGGCGTCGGTGGTGCTGCCGGCGTCACGGATGATGCTCAGCACGTCGTCGCTGTCCAGGATGGAGAACTGCGGCTTGAGCCCCAAGGCGGTGCCGTCCTCCCGCAAGAGCTTCACGCCCAGTGAATGGAAGGTGCAGATCAGCAGCTTGCCGGCAGCGCGGGCGCCGATGAGGGCCTTGGCGCGCTCGCGCATTTCAGCCGCTGCCTTGTTGGTGAAGGTGATGGCCGCAATCTGGGCGGGCGCGAGGTCGGCGCCAGGGCCCTTTTGGAGTAAACGCGCAATCTTCTGGGTGATGACTCGGGTTTTTCCGGAGCCTGCACCAGCAAGAACGAGACAGGGACTTTCCAGGTGTTGCACCGCCTCCATCTGTGCGGGGTTCATGGTGGCCACACTTGGTGACGCTGGCTGAATATGCATGTATTAAACGGATGAAGGGCGCATTCAAGGGGCAATTCCCTTGAGGATGTTCAATGGTAGGCGTAAAACCCAACACTTAATGTGGAGGGCGGAGGGGGCGCAACCACCACTGTTGGTTAGGATTGCATCAAGGCGTTCTACTGTGTCCCCTTAAACACGGGGGGGTGAAACCCTCTACGACTTTTTGACCAAGTTCCCTAGCATCATGTATGTCGAGGGTTCAAACAACAGTTTAATTTTCGCCAATAGGCGCTTTTTTCCACCTTGAGGAGGTCTTTATGATCCGTTCGTTCCGCCAACTGGCGGTGGCTGCAGTTGCAGTGGGTGCCGTTTCCGGCGCCTTCGCAGCTCAGACCACTGTCGAATTCAAGACGTTCTATGACACGTCTACCATCCTGAATCTGACTGACAAGAAGACACTGAACTATTCTGTCGCCACGCTGAAGTTGGTGGACATTGCCGGTGGTGGCGTCAAGGGCACGCTGACCTTCAATGACACAGATTTCCCTGCTGGTTCCAAGGGCCTGGCTGTTGATGAGCTGTGGCTGGCCAGCAGCAGCACCGTCAAGGGTGCTGTGAGCGCCAGTTCGGGCACGGCCCTGACTGGTACGTACTACAAGAGCGGCTTCTACCAAGAAGGCACCAAGTACAACTACGACCTGCAATACAAGGCCAACACCTTCGCTGAAGGCGCGACCTCGCAATTCACGATCTCCGGCGTGACCGTGGCCAGCTTCCTGTCCTCGGCAACTGCGGTCAAGGGCATCGGCCTGGAAATCACCGGCATCGGCAAGCAATACTCCGGTTTGTTTGGCTTGAACAATGCGGTTCGTTTCATCGGCACCGTGGCTGTGCCTGAACCATCCACCTATGCCCTGATGGGTCTGGGTCTGGTTGGCATCGCCTTCACTGCCCGCAAGCGCAAGGCTGCCTGATCGACTCGGTCGATTTCGCATCCGCGAATAAAAGCCGGGGACGAAAGTCCTCGGCTTTTTTCATGGGAAATTGATGGTCACGGACGCTGACTCAGAGGCCGGCGATGAACTCGCTGATGGCATCCAGGAAGGCCAAGGGCTGCTCGATGGCGCTGAGGTGGGCGCATTGCGGCAGCACCGTCAATTGGGCGCCGTGGATGAGTTGTGCGATCAACTGAGGCATGTCCTTGGGAATGCTTTCATCCAGCTCGCCCGCCAAAACCAGGGTGGGCACCTTGATCTCATGCAGGCGTGAGGTGGTGTCCACCTCGCAAACGGCTGCCGCACAGGCGGTGTAGCCCTCCGGGTCCGTGGCCTCCAGCAGGCGCTGATGACGGGCCACGGTGGCCGCCTGCTTCTGAATGAACTCAGGCGTGAAGAAACGCGCCATGGTGCCGGTGCTGATGCCCTGCAGGCCGTGGGCCTCGACCGTGTCGATGCGTTGGCCGATGGCTTCCTGGCTGGCCGTGGGGTACTGGCTGGTGGTATTGGCCAGCACCAAGGCTTTGACTTTTTCGGGGTGGCGCAGCGCCAGTTCCTGGCCGATCATGCCGCCCATCGACAGGCCGATCCAGATGACGCTCTCGCCGGCCAGCTCGTCGATCAGGCGGGCTGCATCGGCGGCCAGTTCGGCCAGGCTCAGGGGGCCATCGGGGATCTCGGAGCGGCCATGGCCGCGCGTGTCCGGGCAGATCACGCGGCAGTGGTGCGAGAGCTCGTTGGCGATGGTGTCCCACATGCTGTGGTCTTGCCCAAGCGCGTGGCTGAGCACGATGGTGTGCTCGGGCTCGCCCAAGCGGCTGTCGCGGATGGTGGCATGCAGCTTGGGTCGCGAGCTGGTGAAGGCCGAGCGCCCCACGCCAGGGTGCCAGGCCTGGTCGGCTGGATGGGGCTCGGGGCCCATGCCCAACTCACGCAGGATGCCCACGGCGCGGGCAAAGCCCGTGTTGGCGGCTGGCACGCCCGCGTAGATGGCGATCTGGATGAGGGCTTCGCGGACCTCTTCGGGGCTCAGGGTGTGGGCGTTGCCTGGGGTAAGGGCGCCGCGCAGGTGGATCTCGAACTCGTCCCAGCGGCCCAGGGCGCTGGTGATGGCCAGCACGATGAGCCGGCGCGTTTTCCAGTCCAGGCCCGGACGACCCCATACGCCGTGCCAGGCATAGTCGGTGATGAAGTGCTGGAACTCGGCATTGAAGCGGTTGGCCTTGGCCACGGACTGGTCCACCCAGGCATCACCCAAGGCGGCCCGGCGATTGCGCATGCCGCGCTCGAAATCGTGATCGAAGGGAAGGTCAGATGCTTGGGTCATGGCGGGCTGGACTGGGTGATTTGGCAAAGGGATGCGCGGGCTTTTACAGGGCCTGTCGCTATTGTGCCAAGGGTACGATGTGAGCTCGTGTATCGTGCATGCCATGATGTTCATTTCGACGCCTTCAAGACATCGATTGACCACGCTGGGCACCTGCCTGGCGGTGGCGCTGTGGCTGGCTGGTTGCGCGTCGGGGCCGGCGCCAGGTCAAGGCGGAGGCGGCAAGCCGCCTTCGTCCACCACGATATCGCCCGGCAAGGATGGCCCGCCCGATCGGCCGCCGGCCGATCTATTGCAGGTGCCCGATGCCGTGCCCAAGCTGGAGCCCATCGTGCCCGGTGGCCCCAACAAGCCTTATGTGATCGAGGGCCAGGCCTACGAGCCCATTGCCAGCGATGTGACCTTCAAGCAGCGTGGCCTGGCCTCCTGGTACGGCGCCAAATTCCATGGCCGGCGCACGGCCAGCGGCGAGGTCTACAGCATGTACGGGATGACGGCGGCACACCGCACCTTGCCCATCCCCAGCTATGCGCGCGTGCGCTCGCTGGCTACGGGCAAATCGGTGATCGTGCGAATCAACGACCGTGGGCCTTTCCACTCCAGCCGCGTGATGGACCTGAGCTACACGGCCGCAGCGAAGCTGGATGTGCTGGGTCGGGGCACGGGCGAGGTGGAGATCGAACGACTCACCTTCGACCAGATCCGAACAGGCCAGTGGCGCACCGATCAGGACATGGCCAAGGCGGGCGGGGCAGCGCAAGCTGATGCCGACATGGCACCCGCTGCGGATCCCATCTATGCGCTGGCCTCTCGGTTGGAGGGCGCGCGACCGCAAGCGGTGTCGCAGCCTGCGGCGGTGGTGGCACCTCTGCCTGCCGCGCAGACTTCCGCGGCGGTTTACCCCGCGTCGGAGCCTGCCAAGGCGGCCGCGGCCTTGCCCACGGCAACCAGCGCGCCAAGTACGCCAGTCACGCCGGCTTTGCTGCCGGACGCCAAGCCCAGCGTACCGGCCGTTGTGCCGGCGGCCCGTCCAGCACCTGAAGGCAAGGCCTATGCCTACACGCCGGCGGCCAAAGGCTACTGGGTGCAACTGGCGGCCTTCAGCAAGCGACAGGGTGTCGATGCCTTCCAGCAGCGCGTGGCGCAGGAACTCAGTCAACTCGCGCCTTTGCTGGCGGTGTTCAACGAAGCCTCGCTGTACAAGCTGCAGGTCGGCCCTTATGAGCGCCGTGAAGAGGCGCAAGGCGTGGCCCAGCGCATCCGCGATACCTTGCAATTGGTGCCCATGGTGGTTGAGCGTCGATGAAGGGGCAGGGCGCTTTGCCCTACCTGGGTCTGCTGTGCAATGCCTTCGTGTGGGGCGTGTCCTGGTGGCCCATGCGGGAGCTGGGCCTCATGGGCCTGCATGCCGTCTGGGCGACCGTGATGGTGTTCGTGATGAGCACCTTGCTTGTGACGATCTGGCACCCCGGCGCCTGGCGTGCCTTGCTACGCAACCCCGAGTTGTGGCTGCTGGCCTTGGCCGCCGGTGGGACCAACGCGGCGTTCAACTGGGCCGTCAGCATCGGTGATGTGGTGCGGGTAGTCCTGCTGTTCTACCTGATGCCCGTCTGGGCCGTGCCGCTGGCCTGGCTGCTGCTGGGCGAGCGTGTGACCTGGCTGGCTGTGGCCCGCATCAGCTTGGCCATGGCGGGCGCTTTTCTCGTGCTCATGCCCGCAGGCAAGGGCTGGCCCACCCTGGGCGGCTTGCCCGACGTGCTGGGTTTGCTGGGCGGCTTCGGTTTTGCCTTGACCAACGTGATGCTGCGCCGGCTGGCCGGTGAGACCTCATCGGCGCGGGCTTTGGCCATGTTCGCGGGTGGGGCGATCTGGCCGGGCGTGCTGGGCTTGGTCTTGCTGAGCATTGGCATGATCGGCCCGTGGCCTGCCCCGGCGGCCGGCTGGATTGTGATCACGTTGATCACGGGCCTGGCTTTTCTGGGCTCCAACCTGGCCCTGCAATACGGGGCCTCGCGCCTGAATGTGCACACGACCTCGGTGGTCATGCTGACGGAGATCGTGTTCGCGTCCGTGTCATCGGTCTGGTGGGGGCACGCCGTGCTCACGCCCATGATCCTGGCCGGCGCCGGCCTGATCCTGCTGTCGGCCTTGTGGACCTCGCTGACCAGTTGAGGCGTTGAGCTGACCAGGTCAGCCGCGTTGGCGGCGCGAGTGCTCGTGCACCGCATCGACCAAAGCGGTGACGTGCTCGGGCGGCGTGAACTGACTGATGCCATGGCCCAGGTTGAAGATGTGCCCAGCGGTACTGCCATCAGCCTGCGCGGGCGGGCCAAAGCTGTCCAACACGGCGGCGACTTCGGCGCGGATCTGATCCGGGCCCGCGAACAGCACCATCGGGTCGAGGTTGCCTTGCAGGGCGACGCGGTCACCCACGCGGGCACGGGCTTGCGCCAAGTTCACGGTCCAGTCCAGGCCGACGACGTCGCAGCCGGTGTCGGCGATCTGCTCCAGCCACAAGCCACCACCCTTGGTGAAGACGATGTGCGGGATGCGGTGGCCATCATGTGTCTTCTTGAGCTTGGACAGCACGCGCTGCGTGTAAGCCAGGCTGAAGCGCTGGAAATTGCCATCGGCCAGCACGCCGCCCCACGAGTCGAAAATCATCACGGCCTGGGCGCCGGCTTCGATCTGCGTGTTCAGGTAGAGCGCCACGGCCTCGGCATTGACCTCCAGGATCTTGTGCATCAGGTCGGGGCGCTGGTACATCATGGTCTTGACGTGGCGGTAGTCGTCCGAGCCGCTGCCTTCGACCATGTAGCAGGCCAATGTCCAGGGGCTGCCGGAGAAGCCGATCAATGGCACGCGGCCCTGGCCTTGCTCGTTGGTCAAGGCCTTGCGGATGGTGCCCACGGCATCGAAGACATAGCGCAGCTTGTCCATGTCCGGCACGCGCAGGGCATTGACGGCGGCCTCGTCTCGCACGGGGCTGGCAAAGCGCGGGCCCTCGCCGGTTTCGAAACTCAAGCCCAGGCCCATCGCATCGGGCACCGTCAGGATGTCACTGAACAGGATGGCGGCATCGAGCGCGTAACGGTCAAGCGGCTGCAAGGTCACTTCGCAAGCGTACTGCGGGTTGGTGGCCAGGCCCATGAAGCTGCCGGCTTTGGCACGCGTGGCCTTGTACTCCGGCAAATAACGCCCAGCCTGACGCATCAGCCAGACGGGCGTGCAGTCGGTGGGCAAGCGCAGGCAGGCACGCAGGAAGCGGTCGTTGACCAGGGCGGGCAGGGCAGTGTTTGTCATGGGGGGATTGTAGGCATGGCGTTGCTATGATGACCTGCGGTTTCACCCGCGCCCCTCCGTCATCCCAGCCCCTATTTGGCAAGCCATGTCCGCTTCAGCAGAAGACTCCGTTGTCATCCCGCTCAACGAGCCCGAGCACCTGTATGCGGCCTTGGAGGGCCTGGCTGGCACGATGGGCTCGACCTACATGATCCGCTTCGACACGCCGATTGCGCCCGAGCGCATGCGGGCCGTGTTGCGCGAACTGGTCAGCGCCTTGCCCCGGTTTCGCGGCATCGTCGAGCGTGGTGCCTGGCGCTCGCACCTGCGCATCCTGCCGGACAACGCCGTCACCGATCAGTTGTTCGACGATGCCTTTCGGGTCGACGACCACATCGACCCGACCGATCCCAAAGCGCTGGAGCGTTACCACAACCGCCTGATCAACGAGGGCCTGCCGTTGGAGCACGGCATGGGTTGCCGTTTCTGCTACCTGCCGCATGCCAGCGCGCCCGCGCTGTTCGTGGTGCTGCACCATTTGCTCTTCGATGGCCGATCGGGCGTGTACGTGCTGGGCGCGATCGCCCGGCGCCTCAATGTGGACGAGCCCATCCCGCCGGTGCCGCTGGAGCCCGTGTCCATGCTGGGCGCCACCCGGCCCACCCACTGGTGGCAATGGCCGGCGGCCTTCCGGGCCGAGCTGCGCCACCGCAACCACGAGAAGCGCTTGCTGGCCAGCCTGAACATCCAGATGGTCAACAAGCAGGATCAGCCCTACCTGTCGACTTATGCGGTGCGCCACCACACGGCGCCTTGCTCCACGGCGCAGTTGCGCTCGCTGGGGCGCAAGCTGGGCCTGTCCTTCACCAGTGTGATCACCATGGCGCTGGCCGAGGCCTTTTTGTCGTATGCGCCCAATGATCCCAAAGCGGCCGCCGTCATCCGTCAGGCGCTGGACCTGCGGGCCTATCAGCCCAAGGACAAGGGTTATGGCCCCCTGCTCGGCAACCAGGTGGGCACCTTCCTGATCACGGAGGTCGGCCGCAAGAGCATCACGGATCGCGCGGCGTCCGTGCGTGATCAATTGCGGGCGGGCCTGAACCTCTACGACCAGCGCAAGATGGGCTTTGGCATCTGGCTCGGGGGGGCTTTGTCGTGGCTAGGCCCCAACCTGCTGGCCTATGGCGCCACCAAGATGCAGCGTCAGCTCAAGATGCCGCACATCAGCGTTTACGCCACCAGCGTGGGCAACCTCAATGCCGAGGTCAACCATGCCGATTGGCCGATCAAGGTCACCCGGTTCTACGGCTGCGGCCCCAGCCTGTCGATGCTGCACGGGATGGGCGAGCTCGACAACGAGTTGACCATGCCGCTGGTCTGGCAACGCTGCGAAGCCACCGATGCCGAGATCGACGACTACCTGCGCCGCGTGGACAAGGCCTTCCTCGATTTGATCGAGGCGGGCAACACGCTGGAGCCCAGGCGCCGCAAGCCCAAGGCCGAAGCGGCCTGAGCCTGCTGCTGCTTTAAGCGATCACAGGCGGCCCAACTCCACGTAGAGCGGCCGGCCATCGATGCTGTCGCGCGGGTCTTCGCCGTAGCTCAGCCAGAAGTGGCTGGTGAACATCTTCTGGCGTTTGTAGCCGCGCGGCACGCTGTCCAGCGGCTCGCCTTGGGCCATGGACGTGGCCACGGCGTCATAACCCTTGCCCTGGTTGACCATCACCCAATCGATCATGCCGCGGAACAGGTCCTTGTCGTCATTGGCAATCAGGATGTTGTAGAGGCTCAGGTAGTTGAGCGCGCCACCAACCGCGGGCAGCGTGAAGCCGCCAAAGAGCTTGGTGTAGAGGTTGTACAGCGGGCGCACGGCGGCCACGATGGGCTTGAAGGCCACGATCCGTGTCTGCTTGTAGGCCTTCTGATTCCAAGTGGCCATGATGCCGACCAGTTGGCCGCCCTTGAAGGCCAGCGCGTAATCCTGGATGCGCAAGCCGGCGTAGTAGGGGTCGCCCTCCATCAACTTCTGGATGTTGTAGACGGGGTAGCCGTTGCGGCGCGGGGCTTCCTTCTCGTTGAAGGCCTGGATCAGCGGCGCATCGGCCGGGGTGGCCAGGCGGATCTCCACACCTTGGGGCACACGCGGCGCGCTCTTGCGCGTGAACATGAAGCTGGTCTCGATGGTGTGGCTGAACCAGTCGTTGAAGAACACGCCCTTCTCGGCGTTGCGACCGGCCTTGATGGGCGCTTCGTTTTCCTTGACCACCAGGCCCTGCATCAGGTCCTCGGGCTTGCGGTGCTGCTTTTGCACCTGGAACATCTCGGTGCCGATGCCACGGCGGCGGTAGAAGGGGTCCACCCGGGTGTCGCCCGAGTAATAGATCTTCTTGACCTTGCCGCTGATGTAGAGGTCGCGGCCGGAGATCACCGTCAAGCCCGCCAGGCACTTGCGCTCGGGGTCTTCGGCCACCACGAGCACGTGCTCTGTGCCGATCACCTCGGCGCCGACGAAGAAGTCGGGCACGCGCTGGAAGCAGAAGGTGGCGGGGCCAGGCATGGTCACTTTGGCGACCAGGTCCTGGATCTGCGGGTTGTCTGCGGGGGTGCCCAGACGGTAGGTGATGCTCATGGTGTCCTTCTTCCAGGTGGCCTGAATGAAATGATGGGGATGATGATGGGAGGGCGGCGACAGGCGGCTCGATCAGCGGCCAGGTGCATCGAGCACATGGCGCAGCACATCGGGGATCTGGCCCTTCCAGTGGCGAAGCGGTTCAATCTTGATGTTGCCCTCGACCATGCCACGCAGGCGGCATTGGTCCAGGTAGATCTCGCGCATGAGCGGCAGGGCCACGCAGGTGGCCGGCTGCAACTGCCCCAGCTCGCGCGCCAGTCGGTAGTGGAAGTTCTGCAGCATGGCTTTTTCCACCTGATCGGCCAGGTGTTGCCGCAAGGCCGGTGTCTCGGTGCCCTCGTCGCACTCGACCAGCAGGCAGTAGCCCGGCGCCAAATTCGTGCTCTGGTCCAGCGCCAGCAAGGTCACGGGCACGGCGCCGCGCAAGTCCATGTCGGCCTGGATCTGCAAGGCCACGGTGGCACTGGTTTTCTCGCCGACCAGATCGACGCCGTCGTTGCGGCCCAGGAAGGTCAGGCAAGGCACCTGGCCCAAGTGGCTGTCCACGCGCACCACGTCGGCCATCTTGTAGCGCGCAAAGCCCGAGCCGGTCGTCAGGATGGGGCTGACCTCTTGCCCGTCACGCAGCTGCCAAGCGGCCAGGATCTCGCCATTGCTGGTGTCTTCGAACTCGTAGAAGTGGCTCAGGTAAGACAGCGGGAAGCGCCCCTGGAAGGGGAAGGTCACCACGCCCTCGGTGGCCCACAGGCCCTTGCCCTGAAAAGCCGCGTGCGGCAGCAGCTTGCGCAGGCGATCAGCCCAAGGTGCGGCAGCCGCCGTGTCCCATGAACTCACCACCGTCAGTTGCGGCCACAGCTTGGCAAAGAAAGCCGCTTCGAGCTTGCCGTCCCACTCGCGAAGCAGCTTGGCGGCGCGCGGCGAACGTGGGCAGGCCACGCCGGCCATCTGCTTGTGGCGATCGCCCCAGGTGCCTGTTTCCAGCGCCTGCGCCAGCTCCACGCGCCAGCGCACCATCTGGTCCATGGCGCCCAGGGCAAACGTGGGGCTCCAGACCGACATGAAGCCAAAGGACTCATCGGCCAGCAGGTAGGCCAGGGTGGCGAACAGCGAATCGTCCGAGCTGTGCGCCATGGCCACTTCTTGCGGCACGGCCTGCGTCAGGTAAGCCAGCAGGCGCTTGCCCCAGGACAGCAACTTCATGTCGTCGTTGATGTCGCCCGAGGTCTGCTCGCGCATGTCCGTGGGGATCCACGACAACGACCAGTAATGCGTGCCCTTGGTCTGGCTGGGATAAAGCCGGTACAGATCGCCCACCCAGGCGCTGATGACCTCGTCCAGCTCTCCCAGGAACAGCTTGGTGTACGGGATCCACTTGACCGCCGATGTCGAGCCGCTGGTGGGCTGGTAGCGCATCACGGGCGAATCGATCAGCACGCTCTGATGCGTGGCGCGCTGCTCGTTCAAGGCCTCGGCATAGTCGGCATAGGTGGTCACCGGCATGCGTTGGGCAAACTCCTCCCAGGTCCAGTCCGGGCTGATGCCGTGGCGCTGGCCTTCGCTGGAGCGGCTGGCAGCGGCCAGCCAACGCTTGAGGCGCTCACGCTGGATCGCCTCGACGTTGTTGATGTTGCGCTCGAACTTCTGCAAGCCCGGTTTGACCAATTGCTTGAGCAGCAAGTGGCCCAGGGTGGTGCCCAGGCCGCTCATGAAGGTTGCCCCGGCTTGACGCGTTTGGCGGCCGTGGTGCGGCTTGTGGCCCGGCGCGAAATGCTGGCCGATGCCTCCGTGGCGGCGCGCCCCTGCATGCCGCGCCACATCGAGGCCCAATCGCACTCGGCCAGGCAAGGCAGCTCGGTGCCGGCGCGCCAAGTGGGGTTCAGCCCTTCAAAGAAGGCGTGCTGCGCCGCATCCTCAGGCGATTCGACCGCGGTTTGAGGCTGCTCGTGGCCCTTGAGGCGCATGTGCCCTTCGGCAAAGTCCAACAACATGCGGCGGCGGTCAAAAGCGTGCGGGAACAGGTGTACGCCAAAAGCTTGGGCCAGCGCCAGGTGCGCTTGCCGAGAGCCTTCAATGCTCGGGTAGTGGTGAGGAAAGCTGTGGGTCATCAGAAGGTATTCGTGCAAGCTCGGGGCTGTGAAAAACCAATACAGCGGTGCCATGGGGCGTTTGAGGCGCTCAAGGAACAAGCGGCGAAACACAGCGCGGCGCAAGGCATGGCGCGCCGGGTATTCTGGATCGACGATCAATGGCCCGGTGAACAGACCGCGCACCGTGTCACCCTCGACGGACAAGGTGCACAGCGATTGTGTGGAAAAACCAACGATGCGCTGATCACCCTGGCGCCGCAGCAGCACCACGCCCGTCTGGCGCTTGAGTTCCTGGGTGAAGGCATCGAGTGAGGCGTGTTCGTGGGTGCGTTCATGGAGTTCATACATCTGTTGCACCAGCGACACCTTCACGGCCTTCAAAGGCAGGTACACCGTGCGTGTGGTGTGCAACGGGTCGAGCGCGGGCATAGGGATGTGACTCTCCAACTGAGGTTCGCGGCCTGGCAGCAACCGAGCGCCCCGCAGGATGCCAGGGGGGCGGGGCCTTTACCGCTGGGGCTTGCCCGGGTCTTCCCCCTGATCGCGGGGGCTACCATTAGACTTCAAGATGATGACCGATCTACCCGCCATCGAGCTCAAAACACCTGCCGACCGTGAGGAGTGGCGGCAGGCACAAGCCATTTTGAGCGAATACGGCCAATCCCTGGGCGTGGACCTGGGTTTTCAGGGCTTTGACGAGGAGGTGGCCAATCTGGCCGCGCGCTACCAGCAAGCCGGCGCCGTGTTCCTGCTGGCCTGGGTGGATGGCGCCGTGGCCGGCTGCGGCGGCCTGCTGGCCTTGCCGCCCGATTGCGCCACCAATGCGGTGGAGATGAAGCGGCTGTACGTGCGCCCGGCTTTCAGGCGGTTTGGCCTGGGGCGGGCACTGGCCCAGGCCTTGATGGCCGAGGCCGTGTCAGCCGGGTATGAGGCCATGCTGCTGGACACGCTCTCGGACATGGCTGCGGCGCGTGAGTTGTATGACAGCCTGGGGTTCGAGGAGGCTGAGCCTTATTACTTCAACCCACTGCCGGGCGCGCATTATTTCAGGGCGGATTTGCGGGCTGATGCGGTGGCGCGGTGGCGTTGAGCAATGGGAGCCGGTTCCCTGCGGCGGTGCATGTCTGCTCGATGTCGGACTTCCTCAGCGCTTGATCCCTGGATGTCAAACGGCGAGTCTGGCATGATGTGTAACATCTAAAATATTCCAGGTGAAAGATCCAACTCATGGGCGCTACTTCTTCCGGCTCTTGCGGGAGCAAACCATGTTGACCCGCATTTTCTGATGCGTATTCAGTAATGCATGTGGTCAAACTTCAGTTCTGAATTGCACAAAGCTGACCGAAGCACGCACCACGCTTCGCTAAAATTTTATCAACGACGAAAGACATGAAATGAATAAATACGGCGCCGAATTTCTCGGAACTTTTTGGCTTGTTTTGGGCGGGTGCGGGAGCGCTGTACTTGCGGCAACATTTCCAAATGTAGGCATTGGTCTGCATGGTGTTTCATTGGCCTTTGGTCTCACTGTTCTCACCATGGCATTTGCCATCGGGCACATATCAGGCTGTCATCTCAATCCAGCTGTCTCCGTCGGTCTCTGGCTCGGTGGGCGCTTTCCCGCAAGCAAGCTGCCCGCCTATATTGCAGCGCAGGTGCTTGGCGGTATTGCCGGCGCAGCAGTTCTCTACGTTATTGCCAGTGGCGCGCCAGGCTTTGATGTCTCAAAGGGCTTTGCATCAAATGGATATGGCGTGCACTCTCCCGGCGGGTACTCCCTCACCGCGGCGCTGGTCACTGAAGTCGTGATGACCGCGTTCTTCCTGTTGGTTATCCTGGGCTCCACTGACAAGCGTGCCCCTGCAGGATTTGCACCAATCGCAATTGGGTTGGCATTAACGCTGATTCACCTCATCAGCATTCCTGTCACCAACACTTCTGTCAACCCAGCACGAAGCACTGGGGTTGCTGTCTTCGTTGGTGGTTGGGCAGTGGAGCAACTTTGGGTATTTTGGGTCGCTCCGATTGTGGGCGCAGCAATCGGCGCATTCGCTTATCGCGCAATAGCAGAGAGTGAATCGCAGGTTTAACTGTCGGTTCAACGCGGACGCCGCCAACACTGTCCATGGCTTCGCCATTTTATTGGCCAGTGTTGGTGCTCTCTGCGCTTCGCGCTCCAGCGCCGGTTAACCTCGTGTTGACGTTAGACCTTTCACACACATAAACGGGAGACACTTGCCATGAGTGAGCCAATTGAGAGCAATGAAATTGTCTTAGAAACCAACACAAATAAAAGAGGAAGATTTGACCCACACCCTATCGCGGAAGTGATCAATGACTATCTACAAGCAATAAGAAGCATCGGCGAAACTGCTCAACTGACACTCCCTCACGTTGAAAGCTGGCTCAAAGATGAAATGAAGGCAACGGAGAAGCAGATACAGAAATTTATTCCAGCCAAACCAAAAAACGGTGAGAAAATTGAAGTAATAGTTGACTGCGCGCGAGATTTTGCCGACTTCACGAAATCAATCAGAAAGCTTCAAGAATTATCAAAAAATAGAGCGCCAAAAGTTCTTGCCAGAAGCTTGTTTATGCAAGTTTTTTCGGAGTTCGATGCATTCACAGGCGCAATACTGAAATGCATCTACCTCAAAAACGACAGCCTTCTGAAGGGGATTTCACGAGAAATATCCCTCACAGACCTGCTTGAGTTTGAGGATCTCAATGCAGTCAAAAAATCCATGCTCGAGCGAGAAATAGATACCTTTCGAAGGGATAGTTACATCGAGCAATTTATTTCCCTGGAGAAAAAATTTGGCATATCGCTTAGAAAATTCAAGGAATGGGGTGAATTTGTCGAGCTCAGCCAAAGAAGGAATATATTCACACACAACGGTGGAATGGTAAGCAACCAATACATTCAAATGTGTGAGCGTGAGGGCTATAAATTTCAGAGCAAACCTCAACTAGGCGACTCCCTTGATTTTAGCCAAGAATATTTCGCGAGAGCGCTGCGCGTTATATCAAAAGTTGGACTTATGCTTGGTTATACCTTGTGGAGTAAAGTATTTCCAAAGGAGGCGCCTGACATGCATCGGCAACTCAACGATACAGTCTATCAATGCCTACACCACAAGAGATGGAGTTTTGTTGCTGAACTGGAGGATTTTGTTTTGTCTGAGGCCTTGTCAAAGGGCGCAGAAGAATTAACGCTACGCATCAGGACAATAAATGTCGCCATTGGGCAGAAATTCTCTGGGAACACAGATGCATCGAAAAAATTAATTAATTCCCTAGATTGGTCGGCTTCCTACCGCGACTTCCGACTTGCAATCGCAGTGCTGCAAGACGAGTATGCTGACGCTGCATCTTTGATGCAAAAAATTGGTCGATCAGGCGAGATAATTGAACAAGCGGACTATCACAGTTGGCCGCTTTTTACAGAATTTAGAGAGCACCCGGAGTTCTATAAGGCTTACGAGGAAGTCTACGGCGAGCCCTTTTACACAAAAATTGCACCTGGGCTCAGTGAGGTTAAATTGAGCGCGGCCACAAGCACTGCTAGTGAATTCGTTGATGTGGTTGAATTAATCAAACCAGAAAAGCCATCTCGCGTTCCTACACGCAAGAGAATTCGAAAAGTTGACAACAATTCTTCTTTATAGTCTACCGAAAACATTGACGCCCAATGATGTGCGTAGTTCGGCAAGGTTTAACTGTCGGTTCAACGCCTGTTAACCTGGGCTATTAGATTTCTTGGAACGTCTTGTTCATCTGCGTAGAACATCATGCAATCCATGTCACCCACCGAACTAGAGGCCGAGTTTCAACGCAACATTGACTCGATATCCACAAGCTTGATAGAGCTCTTTTCCTGAAGTTTAAGCAGGAAGTTCCAAATCTAAGCAGTCCGCTAATGCGCTGGCTTGACTTTAGGTTTCGTTACGTGGATCCTCAACCTCGCCAGGTCGTGTTATCCAACAGGTTCCCAAAAAGGAATCTTCCGCAAAATACTAAGGCAGCATTCAAACAGCTCTGCAAAATTATCAAAACTGGCGGAGATATAAATCCATACCAAGGGCGAGGCTTAACTTTACGTAACGACTTCAGTGGGGAACGCCATGACGCAAGAACCGACCTGCTATGGGCTGACTGGGGGGTTTATCACTTTCACCTGAGCAGTGAGCCAATCCCAAACGGACAATATTTTTCTCGCTCTGCGGATTACCTCGCTTTTTGTTTGGTTGGCGGCAACCTGGTCGCCTTCGTTGATGTATTGAGACATCCATCAAAAGAGGGGTTTGCGAATCCCGAACTCATCGAGACAGTAGCCGCCAACTGGCCAGAATACATGACCCAATTCAAACTCAATGGAATAATGCCAAGTCGCAAACATACACAAACGGAAATTCACACGCTAAGATCAAATGGCTACTCACCAAGTTTGAACATCAATAACACCGCGTACATGGGGCCTGGAATGGGGCTTACGTCAGCGGGAACGCCAACGAAAGTCACGCTGGCGTCTGATCGTGTCAGAGTATTTGCTCGAAATTTAGCCATGGCCGTTTGTGACTCCAATGGAGCCTTCCGCACGGAAGAAGTTCGAAGGCTTAAGGTACAGCCCGCTTTTTCTTTAGCTCCAACTGCTCACGGTCTAGTGGTCTATGAGTCCAACACAAAGCACGCATTCCGGTTGCCTGAAGCTGCGCCTTGCCAAGATCCGACGCCGATGGAAATCTTTCATGATCTCGTTCTGCCAACTTGGGCCTGCAAAGCACTGACCTCCCGTTCAATATAGCCTATATTCCGTGCGCAAATCTAACTGGCGGTTCAACGCGCACGTCAATGCTTCGCATTGCCGCCGGAACCTGGATGTTGGCTTTTTTGGAACTAATTTAAAATGACACGAAACGACAAAAGTTCCAAGTTCAAAGCAAAACTATTTCGCCCGGAAAAGTTGGTCGGCGATGATACTTCATGGGCTTTTGTGATTCTGCCCAAGGATGCGAGCGAAAAGCTTCCTAGGCGCGGAAGGACGACCGTAGAGGGTGCCATCAACGGCCATGCCTTCCGGGCTACGCTTGAGCCGGATGGGCAATTGAGTCACTGGCTGCGGGTAGACAAGGAGTTACTCGAAGCCGCTGAATCGAACATTGGCGACATTGTCACGTTCGAGATCACGTCAGTAGAGCAAGAACCTGAGCCTGATATTCCATCTGACCTGCAAGAAGCCCTGAACGCGGCTCCCGAGGCTCGATCCGTTTGGAACGATACCACCACCATTGCACGCTTGGACTGGATACATTGGATCACTTCAGCCAAGCAGGCCAAGACGCGTACGCAGCGGATTAATGATGCTTGTGACATGCTGGCTTCTGGAAAGCGTCGGGTTTGCTGTTTCGATCCATCTGGCTATTACAGCAAAGCCCTCAGCGCGCCCAAAGCAAAAGATTAAGCCAATCCATCCATTTATCAAATGCATCGGACAACTTACGGTTAATAACGCCGCTGTGCTTCGCAGCGGCGTGGTCAACAGGCACGACCGGCGCATGCGCTGACGGTTACGGTACCAACACCACCGGCTTCTGCCCACTCACCTCCATCAAGGGGCGGCCTTGGCTATCGCCGTAGATCCGCCCAACCGTGGTGCCGCCAGAACTCAGCACAATCTCTCCCGAGAAGACACCGTTCATGGCATTGTCTGTGATGGCGCTGATTTGCATGGTGCCAGTTGCCTTGAAGCTGATGCCATTGACCACGGCGCT
>CANBUA010000059.1 GCA_947372535.1 Burkholderiales bacterium | reverse complement strand
GGCAGCACGCTCAAGGCCAATAAGCTGATCGAGGTCGAGCGCATCATGGACATCAGCTCGCGGCTGGTGGTCAACCAGGCCGCACTCAAGCTCCACCGCGAACCCATCCGCGCCCTCATCGAAGCCTTCAAGTCGGCCATTCCTGCCTGACGACTCACTCGCTGCCCTCGCCATGACCGCCCAGATCGCCCAGCTCACGACCACCCAGCCCGACTTCGACGACGCGTTCGCCAAAGTGCTGCATTGGTCTGCTGAGGCCGACACCGCCATCGAGGAGCGCGTGGCTGCCATCTTGGCCGATGTTCAGCAGCGCGGCGATGCCGCAGTGCTCGAATACACCGCTCGCTTCGACCACCTTGAGGTCGGCAATCTTGCGGCGCTGGAACTCACCGCTGCCGAACTCAAGGCCGCTTTCGAGGGCCTGCCCGTCGATCAGCGTGAAGCATTGGAATCAGCCGCCAGCCGCGTGCGGAGCTACCACGAGCGCCAGAAGCAGGCCTGCGGCCTGAGTTGGTCCTACCGCGATGAAGATGGCACCCTGCTGGGCCAGAAGGTCACACCGCTGGACCGTGTCGGCATCTACGTGCCTGGCGGCAAGGCGGCTTACCCCTCTTCCGTGCTGATGAATGCCATCCCCGCCCACGTGGCCGGCGTGCAGGACATCATCATGGTGGTGCCCACCCCGCGCGGCGAGAAAAACCCGCTGGTGCTGGCTGCGGCCTATGTGGCTGGCGTCTCGCGCGCTTTCACCATTGGCGGCGCGCAAGCCGTGGCGGCACTGGCATACGGCACGGCCACGGTCCCCAAAGTCGACAAGATCACCGGGCCGGGCAACGCCTACGTGGCCAGCGCCAAGAAGCGCGTCTTCGGGCAGGTCGGCATCGACATGATCGCCGGCCCCAGCGAAATCCTCGTGCTCGCCGATGGCAGCACGCCGCCCGATTGGGTGGCCATGGACCTGTTCAGCCAGGCCGAGCACGACGAGTTGGCCCAGAGCATCCTGCTGTGCCCCGATGCCGACTACATCGCCCGCGTCAAGGCCGAGATCGAACGCCTGCTGCCCGGCATGCCGCGCGCCGACATCATCCGTGCCTCATTGGCTGGCCGTGGCGCCCTCATCCAGACTCGCAGCATGGAAGAGGCCTGCGAGATCAGCAACCGCATCGCGCCCGAGCACCTGGAGGTGTCCTCCAGCGAGCCGCATCGCTGGGAGCCCTTGCTCAGGCATGCCGGTGCCATCTTCCTGGGGGCCTACACGAGCGAAAGCCTGGGCGATTACTGCGCCGGTCCCAACCACGTGCTGCCCACCTCGGGCACGGCACGGTTTTCGTCGCCGCTGGGCGTCTATGACTTTCAGAAGCGCTCCAGCCTGATCGAGGTGAGCGAGGCGGGCGCCCAGACTTTGGGCAAGACCGCCGCCGTGCTGGCCTATGGCGAAGGCTTGCAAGCCCACGCCATGGCGGCGGAGTTCCGGCTCAGGCGTTGACGTTGCATCTTCGCAAGCCCGGTGCGGTGGCCTTCGATCAGGGATTCAGAACCGCAGCGAAGAGGTAAACCAGGGCGTATAGCGGACGCAAGATGGGCGGGATGCCAAGACCATCTGCGCTGCTGTTGAACTGAGACCAAGACAGGGCGCCGCCAGAGACGGTCGAGATTTCTTGCGTGGACAAAGTGCGCATCAAATGATCCTTGACTGATGGATGGTGGTGCAATGGCGAGGCAGCATATCCTAATTTCCTAGGAATCGACCTGGGGTAGACACGGCCATTCAATGGTGAGCGCTGATCCATCGGGGGGACTGCCGGTGGCCACAAGCTTCCATGCCTGATTCGAGGGTGCCAAGGTGAGATAATCGTGGGGCTAATTCGGCCATTGTGGCCTGAGCCCCATGAGCACCAACGATCAGATTCTGGACACCTTTCGCCCCGACGTTCGGGCCATGCACGCTTACGTGGTGCAAGACGCCAAAGGCTTCATCAAGCTCGACGCGATGGAGAACCCCTTCACCTTGCCGCCGGCCCTGCAAGCCGAGCTCGGTCAGCGCCTGGGCGCCGTGGCATTGAACCGCTATCCCGGCACTCGCCTCAACGACTTGCATGACGCCTTGCGCACTTACGCCCAGGTTCCCGAAGGCATGGGCTTGGTCCTGGGCAACGGCTCGGATGAGTTGATCTCTCTGTTGTCGGTGGCCTGTGCCAAGCCTGGTGCCGTCGCGCTGGCCCCTTTGCCTGGCTTTGTCATGTACGAAGCTTTTGCACGTCAGGTCGGCATGGACTTCGTGGGTGTGCCGCTCACACCTGATTTCGAGCTGGACCTGCCCGCCATGCTGGCCGCCGTCGCCCATCATCGCCCCGCGCTGACCTACATCGCGTACCCGAACAACCCCACGGCCAACCTGTGGGATGCCGGTGCCATTGACCAGATCGTGCAAGCCGTGGCGGCCAACGGCCAGGGCTTGGTCATCATCGACGAGGCTTATCAACCTTTCGCCAGCGACAGCTACCTGGGCAAGCTGGCTGCACACCCACACGTGCTGCTCATGCGCACCCTCTCCAAATTCGGGCTGGCGGGCGTCCGTCTGGGTTACATGATGGGCCGCGCGAATGTGATCGAGCAGGTCGAAAAAGTGCGCCCGCCCTACAACGTCAGCGTGCTCAATGTCGAGGCTGCCTTGTTCGCGCTGGAACATGAAGCCGAGTTCGCCGCCCAAGCCGAAGTGATCAAGTCCGAACGTGAGCGCCTCATGGCTGCGCTGGTCAGAATGCCTGGTGCGCGGGCCTACCCCAGCCAGGCCAACATGATCCTGGTGCGCGTCAACGACGCCGCGGCCGTGTTCGCGGACCTCAAAGCGAGGGGCATCCTCATCAAAAATGTGGCGGGCTTGCACCGATTGCTGGCAAACTGTGTCCGTTTGACGGTGGGCCTGCCTGCCGAGAACGATGCCATGATCGCGGCCCTGGCCGAGGTCCTGCGCGAACCCCTGAATTTCAACGCTGCATGAACGCTCCTGACATGGTTGCCGGCACGCCCGGCGACGACCGCGTGGCCGAGGTCACCCGAAACACCGCCGAAACCCAGATCACTGCGCGCGTCAACCTGGACGGCACGGGTGCCGCCAAGCTGCACACCGGCATCGGGTTTTTTGACCACATGCTCGATCAGATTGCCCGACATGGCCTGATCGACCTGGACATCCATGCCTTGGGCGACCTGCACATCGACGGCCACCACACGGTGGAAGACGTCGGCATCACCTTCGGCCAAGCCGTGGCCAAGGCCGTTGGCGACAAAAAAGGCATTCGCCGCTACGGCCATGCCTACGTGCCGCTAGACGAGGCCCTGTCCCGCGTGGTGATCGATTTCTCCGGCCGCCCCGGTCTGGAGATGCACATCCCCTTCACGTCCGGCAGCATTGGCGGCTTCGACACCCAGCTGACCTACGAGTTCTTTCAGGGCTTCGTGAATCACGCCGGCGTGACGCTGCACATCGACAACCTCAAGGGCGTCAATGCGCATCACCAGTGCGAAACCGTTTTCAAGGCCTTTGCCCGTGCCCTCCGCGCGGCACTCGAGCGCGACCCCCGCATGGCTGGTGTGATCCCTTCGACCAAGGGCTCGCTGTGAGTTTTTCTCTCATGACATTTGTGGATTGATGTTCAAGCCATGAGCCAGACGACTTCCACCGTGGCCGTGATCGATTACGGCATGGGCAACCTGCGGTCCGTGTCCCAGGCGGTTCAGCACGCAGCCCAGGGCTTGAATCTCAACGTGGTCGTCACCAATGACCCGGAGGCGGTGCGCGCCGCCGAGCGCGTGGTGCTGCCGGGGCAGGGCGCCATGCGAGACTGCATGCGCGAGTTGCGCGAGGCCCATGGTGGCGGACTGCTGGGCGCCGTGCTGGATGCCGCCGCCAACAAACCGCTGATGGGTGTGTGCGTGGGCATGCAGATGCTGCTCGACCACTCCGAAGAGCAGGACACACCAGGTCTGAGCCTGATGCCCGGCCAGGTGGTCAAGTTCCGCCTGAACGGCTTGACGCAGCCTGATGGCAGCCGCTACAAGGTGCCGCAGATGGGCTGGAACCAAGTCCACCAGAATGATCACCCCGTGTGGGCTGGTATTCCTCAGGACAGTTATTTCTACTTCGTCCACAGTTATCACGCGGTTGTGGACAATCCCCAACACAGCGCTGGTGAAACTGATTACGGCCTGCGCTTTACCTGCGCGGTGGCTCGGGATAATATTTTCGCCACGCAGTTCCATCCCGAAAAAAGCGCCGAGCACGGTTTGGCGCTTTATCGAAATTTCCTCACGTGGCGGCCTTGAACAGCGCTAACGTGTTTTCTTTGTTGTTTACTTTTAATCTCCTGGCACAGCCATGCTGCTGATTCCCGCGATCGACCTGAAAGACGGTAAGTGTGTGCGCCTCAAGCAGGGCGACATGAATGACTCCACCACCTTTGGCGAGGACCCGGCCGCGATGGCCCGGCGCTGGCTGCAGGCGGGCGCGAGGCGTCTTCACTTGGTGGACCTCAACGGCGCCTTTGCCGGCAAGCCTGTCAACGAGCCGGCCATCCGCGCCATCATCAAGGAAGTCGGTGACGAAATCCCCGTGCAACTGGGCGGCGGCATCCGTGACCTCGACACCATCGAGCGCTACCTGGACGACGGCCTGAGCTACGTCATCATCGGCACTGCAGCCGTCAAGAACCCGGGCTTCCTCAAGGATGCGTGCAGTGCATTCGGCGGCCACATCATCGTTGGCCTGGACGCCAAGGACGGCAAGGTCGCTACCGACGGCTGGAGCAAGCTCTCCGGCCACGAGGTGATTGATCTGGCCAAGAAGTTCGAGGATTACGGGGTCGAAGGCGTGATCTACACCGACATCGGTCGCGATGGCATGCTGTCGGGCATCAACATCGAAGCCACCGTCAAGCTGGCCCAGGCCCTGAGCGTGCCCGTGATCGCCTCGGGCGGACTGTCCAACATGCTGGACATCGACCAATTGTGTGCCGTGGAGTTCGAGGGCGTCGAAGGCGTGATCTGCGGCCGCGCCATCTACAGCGGCGACTTGGATTTCGCCGCCGCCCAGAAGCGCGCCGACGAGCTGAACGGCGAGGCCTGAGACCACCGTGCTGGCCAAACGCATCATCCCCTGCCTGGACGTCACGGGCGGGCGAGTCGTCAAAGGCGTCAATTTTCTTGAATTGCGCGATGCCGGCGACCCGGTCGAGATCGCCGCGCGCTACAACGAGCAGGGCGCCGACGAGCTCACGTTCCTGGACATCACCGCCACGAGCGATGGCCGTGACCTGATCCTGCACATCATTGAGGCCGTGGCCTCTCAGGTCTTCATCCCGCTGACCGTGGGTGGTGGTGTGCGTGTGGTCGAAGACGTGCGCCGCCTGCTCAATGCTGGTGCCGACAAGGTCAGCTTCAACTCGGCGGCCGTGGCCAACCCGCAAGTGATTCGCGACGCTTCTGACCGATATGGCTCGCAATGCATCGTCGTGGCCATTGATGCCAAGCGCCGTCAAGGTGATGACCTGGCCGCGCGTGGCGAAGGCTGGGATGTCTACACGCACGGTGGCCGCAAGAACGTCGGGCTGGATGTCGTGGCCTGGGCCACGCAGATGGCCGAGCACGGCGCTGGCGAGATCCTGCTGACCAGCATGGACAAGGACGGCACCAAGTCAGGCTTCGACCTGAAGCTGACCCGCGCGGTCAGCGATGCGGTGGGTGTGCCGGTGATTGCTTCCGGCGGTGTGGGGAACCTCGATCACCTGGCCGATGGCGTGCAGCAAGGCGGTGCCGACGCGGTACTGGCGGCCAGCATCTTCCACTACGGTGAGTACACCGTGGGGCAAGCCAAGGCGCTGATGGCGCAGCGAGGCATCCCGGTGCGGCGGTGATTCAAGCCGGGTTGTCGATGTCGATGAATTCGTGCGCCAGACCGAACTCGATCGCCAAGGTCGCACCCAAGGCCTGTACGCCATATCGCTCGCTGGCATGGTGCCCACATGCCATGAAGGCCACGCCCATTTCCCGGGCGTAGTGCGCTTGCGGCTCTGACATCTCGCCTGTCAAAAACGCATCCGCCCCGGCCGCAATGGCACTTTCAAAATAGCTCTGCGCGCCACCGCTGCACCATGCGATGCGCTTCAGGGGCCGCCCATCGCCAGGCACCACCACAGGCGATCGGCCCAGCGCGGTTGACATGAGTTGGCTCAGTTGTGCCACTGTCCCGACCTTCGAGTGCGCCGGCCCGATGAAGCCCAGGTTCTGATCTCCGAAGCGGCCATCGGCCACCAGGCCCAAGCGTTGCCCCCACTGTGCATTGTTGCCCAGCGTCGCATGCGCATCCAACGGCAAGTGGTAGGCCCACAGGTTGAGGTCATGTGTCAGCAAGGTGCCCAGGCGTTGTCGCATCCAGCCAGTCACTCGGCCGTCCTGTCCTTTCCAGAACAGGCCGTGGTGCACCAGCAGGCCGTCGGCACCCGCCGCCACGGCGGCGTTGATCATGGCCTGGCTGGCTGTCACGCCGGTGACGATCTTGACGATGCGTTTTTTGCCCTCAACTTGCAGACCGTTCGGCCCATAATCCTTGTAACGTCCGGCTTCGAGCAACTGGTCGAGGTGGGCGCTGATCTGATCGCGGTCGATCACCTGGTGGGTCATTTCTCATTTCCTTCTACATGCGACAACTCTGGCTCATTTTCTCTCAGGCTGTCACGGTCGCCGTTGCGGCGGTTTTCGTGGTCAGCACTTTGAAACCCCAATGGATCGTGGCCTTGCGCAACGAGCTGCCCGGTTCGCCTTCCGTGGTATTGCAGACGGCCACGGTGCCGCCCTTGGCCACGGCTGGCGGCGCCCGAGCGTCCACCGTGGGTTTCAGCGAAGCGGCCAAGCGGGCGGCACCCACCGTGGTCAGCGTGCTCACCAGCACGGCGGCGGCACGCCATCCACGACGCAACGATCCGTGGTTCCGATATTTCTTTGGTGATCAAGAAAAAGGCGCGCCTCAATCGGGCATCGGCTCGGGCGTGATCGTGACACAGGACGGCTATGTGCTCACCAACAACCACGTGGTCGAGCGCATGGATGACATCGAAGTCATGCTCACCGATGGGCGCAGGGCCAAGGCCAAGGTGATTGGCACTGATCCGGAGTCCGACCTGGCGGTGCTCAAGATCGACCTGGACAAGCTGCCCACCATCGCCTTCGGCAACTCCGACACTTTGCAGGTTGGCGATGCGGTGCTTGCCATCGGCAACCCGTTTGGCGTGGGGCAGACGGTGACCTCGGGCATTGTCAGCGCCCTGGGGCGCAACCAGTTGGGCATCAACACGTTCGAGAACTTCATCCAGACCGACGCGGCCATCAACCCGGGCAACTCCGGTGGCGCGCTGGTGGACGCCAATGGCAACCTCATGGGCATCAACAGCGCGATCTACTCGCGCTCGGGCGGCAACATGGGCATTGGTTTTGCGATTCCCGTCTCCACGGCCCGCCAGGTGATGGAAAGCTTGATCCATGACGGCCAAGTCACCCGCGGCTGGATCGGTGTGGAACCCCGCGACCTGACACCCGAGATCGCCGAAACTTTCAACCTGCCAGTTCGCGACGGTGTGTTGATCTCCGGTGTGCTGCACAACGGCCCGGCCGCGCAGGGCGGCATCAAGCCGGGCGATGTGGTGGTGCAGGTGGCCGCCAACAAGGTGGCCAATACGTCACAGTTGCTCAATGCCGTGGCGGGGCTCAAACCGGGCGCGGTGGCGGCCGTGCTGGTGCAACGGGGCCCAAAGCAGGTCAGCGTCAATGTGACCGTTGCTCAAAGGCCTAAGGCCGCGATCAAGGTTGAAGAGCAGGCCGACGAGGAGTGAGCGCCGGACTGCGGCCGGCAGGATGGATCATCATCGTTCGGACAGGCGACATCCGTTCAGCCGCCAAGCACATCAATCCTTGACAGCTTCGGGCTCAGGAGGTGGTGCTGACTTGGCCATGGCATGCGCGGCCCAGATGCCGATCTCATAGAGGATGCACATGGGAATGGCCAGCGCCAGTTGCGAGACCACATCCGGCGGGGTGACCACCGCTGCAATCACGAAGGCCACCACGACGAAGTAGCCGCGGAATTCCTTGAGCTTGGCCACGCTCACGATGCCCATGCGCGCCAGGATGACCACCACCACCGGCACCTCGAAAGCCGCCCCGAAGGCCAGGAACATGTTCATCACAAAGCTGAGGTAATTCTCGATGTCAGGCGCGGCCGTGATGCTCTTGGGCGCGAACTGCTGGATGAAGGTGAACACCTTGCGGAACACGAAGAAGTAGCAAAAGGCCACGCCCATGAAAAACAGCAGAGTGCTGGAGACGATCAAGGGCAGGACCAGTTTTTTCTCGTGCAGGTACAGGCCCGGGGCCACGAAAGCCCAAATTTGATAGAACACCACGGGGATGGCCAGCATGAAGGCGGCGAGCATGGTGATCTTGATGGGCACCATGAAAGGCGAGATGACGCTGGTGGCGATCAAGGTCGCGCCCTTGGGCAGGCTGGCGATCAGGGGCGCGGCCAGGAGGTCATACAAGCCCGATGGACCGGGGTAGATGGCCAGGACCGCAAAGCAAACCCCGATGGCGATGACGGCCCTGACCAGGCGGTTGCGCAATTCAATCAGGTGGGCGACAAAGGGCTGTTCGCTGCCCAGTTCATCTGGACGAGGTTCTTCTTGACTCACGGGTGCTCAATCAAAGGAGGCGTCAACGCGGGCTGGGCGGTCGGAAGCGCGCCACACGGGCCGCGCCCGACTGGACATGTCGCCGCACGCCGTTGCGCTGCTTGTACCAAATGGGAACGCTGCCACGCTTGATCCGCCAGTTCTTGCGCGGCTTGTTGTACAGGTGGGCGTAGGAGGGGGTGATGTAGCTGTTGGCACCGTGATACGAGTCGTGCTGCGTGTCATGGTGATGGGTGTCGTGAACATCATCGGTGTGCAGCAGGGCCGATTGGGCCTCCTGCATCTCGTCGCGCATGGTCTGGTGGACAGAGGCCGCCGCATCCTGAATGCCCGACTTCATCTTCTGGAGTTCTTCCAATTCGATGGATTTGGACACCTCGGACTGCACTTGAGCGACATAGCGCTGCGCTTTGCCCAGGAGCACGCCGACGGTGCGAGCCACCCGGGGCAGTCGCTCCGGACCAATCACGATCAATGCCACGGCGCCAATGATGGCGAGCTTGTCGATGCCGAAATCAATCACAGGGCGTGTGCG
Organism: Burkholderiales bacterium; assembly: GCA_947372535.1. Next base: position 10,075 of record CANBUA010000059.1, on the reverse strand, counting down.
TGCTTATCGGTCACAGGGATCAGGACTTGCTCTTGGCGTCCACGTCCACCGTGTTGGTGTCCGTTTTAGCGGAGGTTGTGACCTGGCCGGGCGGCGTGTCAGCCGACGAAGTGCCGTCTTTCATGCCATCTTTGAAACCCTTGACGGCCGAACCGAGGTCGGAGCCGACATTCTTGAGCTTTTTGGTGCCAAAAACCATCACCACGATGACCAGCACGATCAGCCAGTGCCAAATGCTTAACGAACCCATGATTCACTCCTAAAAAGGCCTGCGTGGCCTTGTTGATACCTTAACCGATCTTCCAGGGGCGGGGGCCGCCCATGACGTGAACATGCAGGTGATATACCTCTTGTCCGCCATCTTCACCATTGTTGACCACCACTCGGAAACCATCGCCCACGCCCAGGTCTGCTGCGAGCTTGGGCGCCAGCGCCATCATCTTGCCCAGCAGGGCCTGGTGGCGCGGCTCGCAGTCTTGCAACCGCGGGATGTGTTCGCGCGGCACGATCAGGAAATGCACGGGTGCGTGGGGCCTGATGTCGTGGAACACGATCAATTCTTCGTCCTGATGGACCTGTTTGCTCGGGATGTCGCCCTTGGCGATCTTGCAGAAGATGCAGTCGGGGTCGTGGCTCATGTGTGATCCTGATCAACGAATTTGGTTCTGGCGGCTGGCGAATTCTTCCAGGCCGGACAAACCTTCGCGGCGGGCCAGTTCGGCCACCACATCGCGAGGGCTCAGGCCCAGGTGGGCCATGGCCACCATCGAGTGGAACCAGAGGTCGGCCATCTCACCGACCAGGGCCAGGCGGTGTTCGGGTGAGTTCGACTGCGCCAGATCCTTGGCGGCCAGCACCATTTCGGTGGCTTCTTCGCCAACCTTCTTGAGCACGGTGTCCGTGCCCTTGTGGAGCAGGCGCGCCACGTAGCTTTTGTCTGGATCACCGCCTTTGCGGGATTCGATGACCTCGGCCAGGCGCATCAGCACGTCCAGCGTGTCGGTCGGGGTCAGCGGGGCAGGCGTGGCCGTGGTGATGGTCATGGTGTGGGGATGCTTGCTCGCGCTCACTTGTAGATGTGTTCGGGGTCTTTGAGGACGGGATCGGCTTCGACCCAGCGGTCCGTCTCCAGGCGATTGAAGAAGCAGCTGTGGCGCCCGGTGTGGCATGCGATGCCTGGCTCGTGGCCCAGTTGCTCAATCTTGAGCAGCACCACGTCGCGGTCGCAATCGAGCCGGATGTCGCGCACCTTCTGGATGTGGCCCGATTCTTCGCCCTTGTGCCAGAGTTTTTGGCGCGAGCGGCTCCAGTAAACGGCCTCGCCCAGTTCGGCAGTGCGTGCCAGCGCCTCGCGGTTCATCCATGCGAACATGAGCACATCACCGGTGCTCGCCTCCTGGGCAATCACGGGCACCAGGCCCTGATCGTCCCAGCGGACATCTTCAATCCAATTCATGTCGACAGTGTAGCCGTCACATCTCGTGGCAACAGGTCCTGACGGGGCCACAATCGGGGGGATGCGATACCTGCAAGCGCCCCGTTTCTTGGCCCTGACGATGGGCGACCCCTGCGGCATCGGCCCCGAAATTGTGGCCATGCAGCACCTGACGCCTGCCGTGGGTCCGGTGGTGGTGGTCGGCTCAGGGGCGGTGATGGCGCGGGCCGTGGCGGCGTTGGCTGCGGCAGGGCATCCAGCTGGCGGCATCGCCATTCGCCGCTTGAGCAGCCTCGATGAAGCCTTGGATGCCGCCGACGCGTGGGGTCAGATGCCTCTGGAGGGCGGTGAGCCCGGCCCTGTGCTGGTCTGGGAGCCGCCCGGCTTGCCGACGGGATTGGAGGCGTTGCCTTGGGGGCAGATTTCTGCCCACGCTGGGCTGGCTGCTGCCGTGAGCGTGCGTGCCGCCGCCCAGTGCTGCCTGGATGGCCATGCCCGAGCCATGGTGACCGCGCCGCTGCACAAAGAGGCGTTGCACTTGGCCGGCGAGCCATTCCCAGGGCACACCGAGTTGCTTCAGGCCATGGCCACGCCGCCGGGGCAGCCTTTGGTGCCGGTCCGCATGATGTTAGCCAACCATGAACTCAAGACGGTGCTGGTGTCCATCCACATGTCGCTGCGCCGGGCGATCGAGGCAGTGAGTTTCGAGCAGGTGCTTCAAACCTTGCAGATCACGGATGCGAGCTTGAAGCGCCTGGGCATGGCGCACCCCAGGATCGCCGTGGCCGGACTCAATCCCCATGCCGGCGAGGGCGGTCTGTTCGGCGATGAAGAGTTGCACATCATTGCCCCGGCCATTGCGGCGGCACGCCAGGCAGGCATTGAGGCCACGGGTCCTTTCCCGCCCGACACCATCTTCATGCGCGCGCGCCATGCACCGCCCTATCACCCGGGCGAGTTCGACGTGGTCGTGGCGATGCACCACGATCAGGGCCTCATCCCCGTCAAATACTTGGGCGTAGCCGAGGGCGTCAACGTGACGCTGGGCTTGCCCCTGGTGCGCACTAGCCCCGACCACGGCACGGCCTTCGACATCGCGGGGCAGGGGCGGGCCGATCCGTCCAGCCTGATTCAGGCCATGCAGATGGCCTGGCAGCTTTCCGGCGCTTGATGCCAATGAGCGCGCCTTGATCAGGCTCAGGCGGCGACTTGTTTCTGACCGCTGCTCAGCGCGGCGAGTTGGCGTCTTGCGCGGATGGTGGCGCGCTCCAACAGCTGTGCTTGCTCGAAGGCCTTGAAGCGCCCGCTGGCGCACATTTGCTGCAAGGTGCGGGCCGTCAGCGAGATGGTCTGCTTGGCACCTTGGTGCCCTTGCGTGAAGAGGAAGAAAGTGCGGCCCTCGCTGACCCAGGTCAGACGTACCTTGCGCCAATGGCCCTTGAGCATCATGCGGTAAGCGGCCCCGCTTTGGATATAGTTGACCAGCGAAGGTCCGGCCGCGGGCGGTGCCGGGCTGTCGAGCAGGATGTCGACCTCTGCCTGGCACAGTGCGGGGTCTTCGCCAGCGCTCAGGTCGATGTCCAGCGAGGCGCTGTCGTGGTTCACGGCGGCCTGGCTGAGCCAGCCCACTCGGGCGGCCTCCTGCGGCGTCAGGGGCGCATCCAGCGAAATGTCCACCATCGCCGATCCGCCCTGGGGCAGGGCGTCGTTGGCTGCCTCGGCACGGCTCGGGATGCAGATTCGCTCCACATGACGCAGCCGGTCCTCCAGCAGGCGCAAGGTCAGTTGATGCGCAGGCGGGGCCTTCATGGCCTGGGCGTGCAAGGGCAGTAGCGATTCCAGGAAAGCCTGGGTCGATGCCGCCGGCCAGGAGATGGAGCCCAGGCCATCGTGCAGGTCCCGCATCAAGCCTGGCAGGTGCCGCAAAAAGGACTGGCGCAGCGATGGATGGCCCTGAGGTTGCACGCTCATCACCAGGCGGTGGGCAGCCTGCTTGAATCGCATGGCCTCGGGGCTGTCGGCACCATGGCGGGCGCTCGCATTGACCTGCACCTGGGTCCATACCTGCGTCAGGAAATGCCGCACGACCTCGGGCACGTCAAGCTCGCTCAATTCGCGCCCGACCATCTGCATGTAGCGCTGCTGCACGCGCAGGTCGGCCTCCTTGTCGCTCAGCAGGGCAGTGACTTCGGCCTGATCGCGCGTGTCCTGCTCGCGCTGTGCTTCGATGAAGGCCTCCAGTGCGCCAAGCTTGTCGTTGTAGAGCTCGATCTGGTCGAAATCACCTTCGACGATCTCGTTGACCAGGGTGGTGATGACCTCAATGCATTTTTGGCCGGCGCCTTGCGCCAGGTCGTCGAACAGCGCGGCGATGGATCCCATGCGGTTGATCAGGCGCCGGACTGGGTGTTTGCGGGCATGAAAGAAGCTCTGATCGCGCAAGGCCACGCGCAGGACGGGCAGTTGCAGGCGGCTGATTTGCCTGGCCATTTGAGGTGGCACGTCCGGGTCGGCCAGGACCTGATCAAACAGAGCTGCCACGATGTCGATCACCATCTGATCGAGTGCCGTGCCGCCACTGGCTTCGACCAAGGCCTCGCGGTGGACTCGGATGACATTCACCAGCGGTGAGGTGAAGCTGGCAACTTCGGGGGCACTGGATGCCGCCTGAGGCGTTGGCCGGACCAGGTCGGGCAGGCGCTGCAGGTGCCTCATCAGCGCGACCATGTCATGGTTGCTGCTCACGGCGCTAACGCCCGATGCTTGTCCGGCGGCGCTCAAAGAGCCGTGGGATGCTTGGGTAGGCATGGGCAGGGTTGCCGCAGATGTCGATGAGGGCGAGGCTGGCATGGGCGTCGGCGTCGGCATGCCAAACATCTGGCCCAACTGGCTCATGACGCGCTCGCTAGAGGCCTGGCGGGCCGGCGTTGACGATGTTGTTTCCGCCGCGCGACCCAGCGGCGCGCCCCGCGAGTTCGACGGCTGTTGATCATCGCCAATGGGGTGGCCCAACTCGCCGTTGGAGGTCGTGTTGGCCGTGCGCTTGACCACCAGCGGCGCCCGGGAGATGCCCATTTGCTGACAATCGGCCAGCAAATGGCGGTAGCAATCCCTCAGGGCACCGCCGGCCTGGATGCTCAGGACATCGGCCAGGCAGTGTTGAGCGGCCGGCAAATCGCTGGCACGCATCACCGCTTTCAAAAGGGCCTTGCCCACAATGGCGGGTCGCAGCGGGAAGATCTGGTCTTCGGGCGTGCCATCCTGCAGCGTGGCGAAATAGGCGTGAAGTTCACGCAACTCGCCTTCGCACTGGCTTTCCAGGTCGCGGCTCAGGCGTCCAGCCGACACGCTTTGTTCGACCTCGGCTTCATCCACCAACCGGAGCGCCGACCAATCCGTGTCCGCATAGACGCCCGCCTGAGGGTTGTGTGGTTGCAGCGCCTGGGCAATCTGCATGGACAGCTCTTTGGCGAAGACCTGCCGGACTTCGTCGCCTCGTCTGAGCAAGTCATGCGAGGCATCCAGAAACGCCTGCCGTTCCGCATTGCGCGTGGCGGCAATGGCCAATGAGCCCAGTTGGGTCTCCGACTGGTCGAAGGCGCGCGCCATGCTCGCCAACAAGCGGCTCGTGGCGCTTTGCAACAGCAGATCAAGTCGGGAATCGGTCACAGCACTCATTCGTCCCATCAACAACACAGGGCGAGGCAGGGCAGGTTTTGGCCCCTCTCGTCCTGGTTATCGGTGTCAATGGTGCCGGACTGATGTCATCGTTTCAAACTGTCACGAATTTCGCGCAGCAGCACGATGTCTTCGGGCGGAGCAACTGGGGCGGCAGGCGCGGGCGCGTCGTGTTTCTTGAGTTTGTTGATCTGCTTGACCATGATGAAAATGATCAAGGCCAGCAACAGGAAATTGATGGCGACGGTGATGAAATTGCCGTACGCAAACACAGCGCCCGCCTTTTTGGCCTCCACCAGCGGCAAGCCGGCAGCCTGCCCGGCCAGCCCGATGTAGTAGTTGGAAAAATCAAGGCCGCCGAAAATCTTGCTCACGACCGGCATGATCAAGTCGTTGACCACCGAGTCCACGATCTTGCCAAATGCACCTCCGATGATCACGCCCACGGCGAGATCCATCACATTGCCCTTGACGGCGAATTCCTTGAATTCCGAAACAAAGCTCATTGGCGACTCCTGAAAAGAAAATACACGCTGGGAATTTCGTATTTGAGCAACGCCACCGGCGTGCCATGAAAACCACTGTGAACTGTGACACAGCTTTGGTTCGTGCCCCTGAATGCGACAAGTGGCCGGAAAGCCCTGTGCTGTCCATTAGAATCCCAGATTGACTCGGTCTCTAAAGTGTCATCGTCCTTGCCTTGTAGAGGAACTCATGAGCAATCAGCCAGTGGATCAAAGTCGTCGGACGTGGGTGACCATGGCCTGCGCCGCAGGCGGCGTCGGTGGAGTGGCCACAGCCATTCCCTTCGTGTCGACCTTTCAGCCTTCCGAGCGAGCCCGCGCAGCTGGCGCCGCCGTGGAGGCCGACATCAGTGCGCTCAAGCCAGGCGACATGATGACCGTCGAATGGCGTGGCAAGCCCGTTTGGATCCTCAGGCGCACGCCTGAGCAAGTGGCCGAGCTGGCCAAGCTCGACGCCCAGCTGGCCGACCCAAAATCCGAGCGCAAGCTTGAGATGACGCCGGATTACGCCCGCAACACCGGGCGTTCAATCAAGCCAGAATACATGGTGGCCGTTGGCATCTGCACCCACCTGGGCTGCTCGCCATCGTCCAAGTTCACGCCAGGCGCTCAGCCTTCGCTGCCGGATGACTGGCCGGGCGGTTTCCTGTGCCCCTGCCATGGTTCGACCTTCGACCTGGCTGGCCGCGTGTTCAAGAATAAGCCGGCCCCAGACAACCTGGAAGTCCCTCCCCACATGTACCTGTCAGACACCAAATTGCTCATTGGTGAAGACAAAAAAGCCTGAAGGCGGGAGACTGACACATGGCTGAATTCAAGACTGCACCCGCTGGCGCGTCCAACGGCGAGAAGTTCATGACCTGGGTGGACAACCGGTTTCCGGCCACCAAGCTCTACAAGGAACACCTCTCCGAGTACTACGCGCCCAAGAATTTCAATTTTTGGTATTTCTTTGGTTCGCTGGCACTGTTGGTGTTGGTGATCCAGATCGTGACCGGGATCTTCCTGGTCATGAACTACAAGCCTGATGCAGCCACGGCTTTTGCCTCGGTCGAGTACATCATGCGAGATGTGCCTTGGGGCTGGCTGATCCGCTACATGCACTCCACGGGGGCATCGGCCTTTTTCGTCGTGGTCTACCTGCACATGTTCCGGGGCTTGTTGTATGGCTCTTATCGCACGCCACGCGAGCTGGTGTGGATTTTCGGCTGCCTGATCTTCCTGTGCCTGATGGCCGAGGCCTTCATGGGCTACCTGCTGCCCTGGGGCCAGATGTCCTACTGGGGCGCCCAGGTGATCATCAACTTGTTTGCTGCCATTCCTTTCGTTGGTCCTGACCTGGCCATCCTGATCCGTGGCGACTACGTGGTCGGCGACGCGACCTTGAATCGCTTCTTCTCACTGCACGTCATCGCCGTGCCGCTGGTGCTGCTGGGCCTGGTCGTGGCCCACATCATCGCGTTGCATGAAGTCGGTTCAAACAACCCCGATGGGGTCGAAATCAAGGAAAAGAAGGACGCCAAGGGCATTCCCCTGGACGGCATTCCCTTCCATCCCTACTACACGGTGCACGACATCATGGGCGTGGCCGGTTTCCTCCTGGTCTTCACGTCCGTGATTTTCTTCATGCCGGAGTTCGGGGGGTACTTCCTCGAGTACAACAATTTCATCCCGGCCGATCCCTTCCAGACACCGTCGCACATCGCGCCCGTCTGGTATTTCACGCCGTTTTATTCGATGCTGCGTGCCACCACCGATGACATGCTCAAGGTCTTCGATGTGATCGTCATCGTGGCGGCAGCGCTGGCCATCTTCAAGGGTAAATTTTCGTCATTCGGCAAGTTGTTCATCCTGATCGGCTCGCTGGTATTGCTCGCGGCTTTTGGCGCGTTCAAGTTCACTGGGGTGTCTGCCCTGAGTGGCTGCGATGCCAAATTCTGGGGCGTGCTGGTGATGGGCGGTGCCGTCGTGATCCTGGTGGGCTTGCCCTGGCTCGACCACAGCCCAGTGAAGTCGATCCGTTACCGTCCCGACTGGCACAAGATCGTCTACGGCATCTTCGTGATCGATTTCATCATCCTGGGCTACCTTGGTGTTCAGCCGCCGTCGGAAATCGGGGGAATCGTCTCCCAAGTAGGCACGCTGCTGTACTTCGGTTTCTTCGTCTTGATGCCTTGGTGGAGCCAGTTAGGCACCTTCAAGAAGGTACCTGACCGTGTCACCTTCGAAGCGCATTGATCATCGACTGGAGCAGAGAACGACATGAAAAAAATCATTGCTTCGCTCGTGGCTGCCCTGGCCCTGTGGTCTGGCGCGCAAGCCAACGAAGGTGGTCATCCCCTGGATCGGTTCCCGACCGATCGCCTGACGGATGTGGCCGCCTTGCAAAATGGCGCCAAGATCTTCGTCAATTACTGCTTGAATTGTCATTCGGCCGCCTATGTGCGCTACAACCGCCTCAAGGACATCGGCCTGACGGACGAGCAGATCAAGCAGAACCTGCTGTTTGCCACCGAGAAGGTGGGCGATACCATGAAGGTTTCGCTTGATGCCAAGGATGCCAAGGCCTGGTTCGGTGCCACGCCGCCCGACCTGACGTTGGTGTCCCGCTCGCGTGCGGGGCATGGCGGCACGGGCGCGGACTACCTGTATACCTACCTGCGCACCTTCTACCGGGATGACACGCGTCCAACCGGTTGGAACAACCTGGTCTTCCCCAATGTGGGCATGCCCCATGTGCTGTGGGAATGGCAGGGTGAACGGGTTGCCAAGTATGTGGACGTGGCCGATCACCACGACCCGAAGAAGGTGGTTCATGAATTTGAAGGTTTCGAGCAAATGACACCTGGCAAGATGTCGCCCCAGGAGTTCGACAGCAACATGGCTGACCTGGTGGCTTATCTGCAATGGATGGGTGAGCCCATGGCCCAAGGCCGAGTTCGCATTGGCGTGGGCGTCATCCTCTTTTTGCTGGGCTTTTTCGTGATTGCCTGGCGTTTGAATGCGTCTTTCTGGAAAGACGTGAAGTGATGGCAGCAGAGCGCCTTTCCTGAAAAAGAAGGGCCTCTGGCGCAGTGCACGCCCCTCAAAGGGCGCCACTGCGCTTCGTTGTTTTTGGCTTTATGCCGTAGTTTTTGACTTGTTGAGGATCCCGCCGCCATGATGGTGCTTTATTCTGGAACGACCTGCCCCTACTCGCATCGCTGCCGCTTTGTGCTGTTTGAGAAGGGCATGGATTTCGAGATCCGCGATGTGGACATCTTCGCCAAGCCTGAAGACATCGCCTTGATGAATCCTTACAACGAGGTTCCTATCCTCGTCGAGCGCGACCTCATCCTGTACGAGTCGCACATCATCAATGAGTACATCGATGAGCGTTTCCCACATCCACAATTGATGCCCGGTGACCCGGTGGCCCGTGCCCGTGTGCGCCTGTTCCTGCTCAATTTCGAAAAGGAACTGTTCGCCCATGTGAACGTGCTCGAGAGCCGTGGCATCAAGGGCACGGACAAGCAACTGGAAAAGGCCCGCTCGCAGATCCGCGATCGCCTGACCCAGCTGGCGCCTATCTTCTTGAAGAACAAGTACATGCTGGGCGATGATTTTTCCATGCTGGACGTGGCGATTGCGCCTCTGCTCTGGCGCTTGGATTACTACGGCATCGAGCTGTCCAAGAACGCCTTGCCGCTGCTGAAGTATGCTGAGCGAATCTTCTCGCGGCCTGCCTACATTGAGGCACTCACGCCGTCCGAGAAGGTGATGCGCAAGTAACCACAGACAAACGGGCTTCATGACCACGCCGAACGATTCCGATGTGCCGGGCACATCGACGCGTCCCTACCTGATCCGTGCTTTGCACGACTGGTGCACGGACAATGGGTTCACGCCTTACTTGGCCGTGTTCGTGGACAAGACCGTTCAGGTGCCGCGCGAGTACGTCAAGAACAACGAGATCGTGCTCAACGTGAGCTTCGATGCGACCAGCCAGCTGCAGCTGGGCAACGAATTCATCGAGTTCACGGCCCGGTTCGGTGGCGTGGCGCGCAACATCGCTGTGCCCATTGACCACGTGATCGCCATCTATGCCCGTGAGAACGGTCAGGGCATGGCATTTCCCGTGCCGACGGCCAGTGGCGAAGACGCAACTGGTGTGGAAGACGAGCCCGTCGAGCGCAAAGGCGGCGGCATTCGCCTGGCCACGGCGCCCACTGCTGTTGCTCAGGACGAGAAGGCTCTGGTCGAAGAAACAGTTGAGGCTGTGCAGGATGAGCCCGAACCGGAGCCGCCTACGACCACGCCATCGGGTGGTGCTCGTCCGTCGTTGCGACGCGTCAAATGAAGATTGCGGTGGTTTGCCGCCGTTGAGGCGCAACCGCTGACGTACAATGCACGCCGTGCGCCGGCTTAGCTCAGTTGGTAGAGCAACCGCCTTGTAAGC
>CANBUA010000058.1 GCA_947372535.1 Burkholderiales bacterium | reverse complement strand
GATGCCGCCGCCATCTTGCTGGTCGAGAGCGATGGCACGCCCGAAGAGGTCGAAGAAGAAATCGAGCGCCTGAGCGCCGTGCTGCAAGCGGCCGGCGCCACGCGCCTGGAATGCAGCCAGGACGAGGCCGAGCGCCTGCGCTTTTGGAGTGGACGCAAGAACGCCTTCCCGGCCACGGGCCGCATCAGCCCCGACTACCTGTGCATGGACGCCTCCATCCCGCGCAGGCAACTGGCCACCATGCTGCAAACCATCGAGGCCTTGCAGACCACGCATGCCCTGCGCTGCGTGAACGTCTTCCACGCAGGCGATGGCAACCTGCACCCTTTGATCCTGTTCGATGCCAATGACCCGGCCGAGTTGCACCGCGCCGAGGCTTTTGGCAACGACATCCTGCGCACAGCGGTCGAATTGGGCGGCACCATCACGGGCGAGCATGGCGTGGGCGTCGAGAAGCTCGATGCCATGTGCGTGCAGTTCAGCGACGATGAGCGTGCGCAGATGCTGGCCTTCAAGGCGGCCTTCGACCCGACAGGCCTGCTCAACCCGGGCAAAGCCATCCCCATGCTGGCCCGCTGCGGCGAGTTGCGGGGGGTGCAGCGAAGCGGTGCCCTCAGTGGTGCGCTGGCCACACTTCCAAGGCTCTAAGCACAAAAGCCACGCTTGGTGACCACTGTCACACCATAGGGATGCATCCGGTAGGGCTTTAGCTGCGTACATTGCTGGCGGGGTCATCGGAAGGTGCCCTCATTCACATCAAAACCTCACTGGAATCATTGCCATGAAAAAGACTTCGCTGACCCTGGGTTCTGCCTTCATCGCCTCGGCCACCCTGGCACTGTCGGCTCACGCTGGCGAAACCTTCTCGTCGACCTCGATGAGCAAGGGCTACCAAGTGGCCGCCGCCGACACCAAGGCGCCTGAAGCCAAGTGCGGCGCCTCCAAGGCCGAGCATGCCAAGTGCGGCGCCAGCAAGGCCGAACACGCCAAGTGCGGTGCCTCCAAGGGTGAACACGCTTCGTGCGGCGCCTCCAAGGCTGCGCACAAGGCCAAGCACGCCGCCTCCAAGGCCTCGTCCTGATCGGCTGCTGACGATCATTGATGCGCCCGACTCGCGCCAACACCTTGGCTTCTGAGCCCCTCAGGGGCGCAGGGCTGGGTTTTCGGCGCGAGTTGCTGGGCGAGCTGGATTTGGGGGTACCCGAGGCGATTCGTTTCTTCGAGATTGCCCCCGAGAACTGGCTGGGCAAGGGCGGTCGCCAGGCGGCCACCCTTCGCCGCTACACCGAACAACACCGTTTTGTCTGCCACGGGCTGTCGCTGTCCATCGGGGGGCCGTCGCCCATTGATGTGGACTTCGTTCAGCGAACCGGGCAGTTCATGCAAACGCATGGCATCGAGCTGTTCACCGACCACCTGTCCTGGTGCAGTGACGATGGCCACCTCTACGAATTGCTGCCCCTGCCGCTGACGCACGAAGCCGCGCGGCATGTGGCCCGCCGCATTGTGCAGGTGCAGGACATCCTGCAACGGCGCATCGGCATCGAGAACCCTTCGAGCTACCTGATCCCGCCAGGCGCGGAGATGAGCGAGCCCGAGTTCATCCGCGCCATCGTGGAAGAGGCCGATTGCGGCCTGCACCTGGACGTCAACAACATCCACGTCAACAGCCGCAACCACGGCTTCGATGCCATGGCCTACCTGGCGCAATTGCCATTGGAGCGCGTGCTCTATGTGCACGTGGCCGGACATGAGATCGAGTCCGACGGCTTGCTGCTGGACACCCATGGCGCGCCCGTGATCGACCCCGTGTGGGCCTTGTTGGCCGCCGCCTATGCCCGCTGCGGCCCAGTGCCCACCTGCCTGGAACGTGATGCCAACATGCCGACGTTGGCCGAGCTGATGGATGAGGTCCATCACGTCCAGGCCTTGCAGGCGGCTTGCCTGGCCTCACCCCATGTCGATGGGGCGCCGGCCTGGCCCAAGGTGGCCTGACATGACGACAACGAGCACACCCTTGAGCCTGGCCGATTACCAACAAGCCATGGGCCTGCATTTGCGCGATCCACGCCGGCATGCGCGCCCGGCCGGGCTGAACGCACGCCGCACCGCCGTCTACAGCGACCTGGTCCTGCGCAACATCGAAGGCTGCCTGGCCACGGCCATGCCGGTGTGCAAAGCCGTGCTGGGTACGCGCTGGATCAAGCTGGTTCGTGCCTTCTGCCGCGAGGGGCGCAGCCAGACGCCGCTGTACCACGAGCTGAGCGGCGAGTTCGTGCAATGGCTGATGCAGGCACCTCGGCCAGGCGGCATCAGCGTGCCGGCCTGGCTGGTGTCGCTGGCGCACTATGAATGGGCCGAGCTGGCGGTCGAGGTGATGGAGACCGAGCCCGTGGGCCGCTGGGCCGATGACACCTTGATGCATTGGTCAGCCGATGCACCAGCCCAAGCCAACCCCGCCTTGCTGGCTTTGAACTACGACTGGCCGGTGCACCAGATCGGGCCCGATCATCGGCCACGAAAACCCCGGCCTACCGCACTGCTGGTCTACCGCAACGCGCATGATCGGGTGTGTTTTCAGGCGGTCAATGCGCCCACACTCCGGCTGGTCGTATTGTTGACACCGTCCGCGGACGATGAGGCTGCAATCACCGTACCGACGCCTCAGGCCGCTTGCGAACAGGTGGCGCTGGAGATGGGCCGCCCCGGTGACGTCGAGCTGATCACCTCAGGCCAGGCGCAGGTGCTGACCTTGCTGCGCAGCCAGGTGCTGGTGCCGGGCTGACGACCACCCGCCGATGTACGCGGCGTTTCAGAGCTCGGACGTCATGCGCAGTTTGGGGCCGCCGCTGCGGGCCCTGGCCTGGTAGAGCATGTCCAGCGTGATATGCCGCACCTCCAGCTTGCTTTGCTCGATGTGGGCGCGCAGCAGGCGCTGGGCTTCATCGGCGCGGCGACGCGTGATCGCCCGGATGATGCGGGCGTGTTCGTCATAAGTGACCTGCACGCGCGCGGCCTTGGTGAAGTCCAGGCGGCGGATGATGCGAATGCGCTCGGTGATGTCATCGTGCACGCGGATCATCTCGTCGTTGCCCACGGCATGGACCAGCGATGAGTGAAAGTTCTCGTCCAGTCGATCGACCATGGCCTGGATGGGGTGGCGCTCGGCCTCACTGACCAGCCAGTCTTCGGCCAGCACCTTGAGCACGGGGCGATCCTCCATCTCGCACAACTTGATCACAGCGTGGGTTTCCAGGAGCACGCGGAAATCGTAGAGCTGGTCGAAGACCTCGAAGTCCAGCGGTGAGACCTGCCAGCCGCTCTTGGGAAACACCATCAGGAAGCCTTCGCGCTGCAGGCGCTGCAAGGCCTGGCGCAGCGGCGTGCGGCTGACTTGGAGCCGATCGACCAGGTCGCTCTCTGAAAATCGATCCCCCGGCAACAGCACGAAATCGAAGATCAATTGCTTGATCTCGTTGTAGGCCCGATCGGCCAGAGAGCCGCCCAGGGTGGGCGCCGGCTCGACGGCTTTGAGGGGGACGCCGATGACGCTGGGAAGTGGTGGAAGCATCTTCATCATGAACCACTGCCGCCCAGCGGCACCATGCTGACATGGGCAGAGACGATCTTCCAGCCCTGCGGCAAGCGTACCCAGGTCTGGGTCTGAAAGCCATGCAGCGTGGTGTCGGTGCGTTTGAACTCGCACATGGCCACGGCCATGTCGGGCCCGAAAGCGGTGATGCGCACGTCGTGCAGGGTGCGCTTGTAATCGGGCGCAGGGATTGATTTCCGATAAGCCACCAGTGCGCTGTGCCCCTGCTGCTTGTCGCAGATGCCGTAGCGCGTGACCGCGCCGTGGTCCCAGAAATACTGGTTCAGCGCGTCCACGTCGTTGCGCATCAGCGCCGACTCGTAGGCCAGGAAGATGCGCGTGACCTCACCCACGATGTCCGCACGGTTGATGTCGGTCGTGGCCATCATCAGGCGGCCTTGGGTGCAGCGGCTTGCCGGTGGGCCATGAACGCCCGCCAACCGCCAAAGTGACTGATGTCTTCAGCGCCGGCCAGGCCCACGCCTTCGCAGATGAAGCCCTTGACCCATCGGCCATCAGCCAGCTCGATGGAGCCCAAGCCCAATGGCGGCGGGATCAAGGCCAGGAAGGAGCCGATCTGGGACATGGGCACGGCATAGACCTCGACTGCGATGGCGTGGCCCAATTCGGGTGCTGCGTCTGGCGCGATGCGGGCCAGGCCTGGCTTGGGCGGCACGGTGCCGGGTAAGGCGAAGAGCTGGTAGCGGGGTGAGGTGTGCGTTGCCTCGATGAGGCGGGCACGGCGCTCGACCAATTGGCCATGAAGTGGCATGCCATGCAGGTGGGCACCCACCACGGCCACGGCCAGCAAAGCCTCGGCCTGCGGGGCCTTGGCGGGCCAGGCCAGGTCCTGCGGCTGCGGCTCGCCGAGACCGTGGCCCAGGACGTGTTCGCCCGTGCTGCCCAGCGCGCGCTGCCAGCAGGTGCCCAAGTCCGCCAGCGCGGCATCGCTGCCGCCCGGCGCGATCAAGGTGATGCCAAAGGGCAGACCCGATGGCAGCATGCGGGCCGGTAAGGCCAGCGCGGCCAGGCCCAGCAGGTTGACGAAGTTGGTATACGTGCCCAGTTGCGTGTTGCAGCCGACCGGGTCTTGCTCGACGGCCGCATGCGTGGGGTGCGTGGGTGCGGTGGGCACCATCAGCACGTCGATGCCTTGCCAGATGGTGGCCGCCTGAGTGGCCAGCGTCTTGAGGCGGTAGAGCGCCTCGAAGCCCTGGGCCGCGTCGTGCTTGCGGGCGCCCTCGATGATGCCGCGCACAACCGGGTTCATCTCCTGGGTCGGGTCTTCCATGAAAGTACGGATGGCGGCATAGCGCTCGGCCACCCAAGGGCCTTCATAGAGCAGGCGGGCCACGGCCATGAAGGGCGCGGTGTCCACCTTGACCAGTTCAACGGGCCAGACGCGGCCTTCGCGGTCTTGCAGTTGCGACCAGAGCGATTTGGATTGCTCGAAAGCCTGGGCATAGGCCATGTCGCCGAAGAACTCCAGCGCGCGCGGGATGCCGATGCGCAAAGGGCGCTGCGTGGGCCAGCGGGGCGGCTGCAAAGTCACTTGGTTGAAAACGGGCGCACCGGGGTCCGGGCCTTCCATGATGGCCAGCACGCGCGCGGCATCGGTGGCCGTGAGCGCGAAGATGGACACGCAATCGAGCGTCTTGCAGGCCGGCACCACGCCGGTGATGGGCACCAGGCCGGGCGTAGGCTTGAGGCCCACCAGGTTGTTGAAGCCCGCCGGTATGCGGCCCGATCCGGCCGTGTCCGTGCCCAGCGCGAAAGGAACTTCGCCGCGCGCCACAGACACGGCCGAGCCTGAACTGGAGCCCCCGCTGATGTGCTCGCTGCTGAAGGTGCTGCAGGGCGCACCGTAAGGCGAGCGCGCGCCCACCAGGCCGGTGGCGAACTGGTCCAGGTTGGTCTTGCCCACCACGATGGCGCCCGCGTCCATCAGGCGCGTGACCACCGTGGCCGAGCGCGAAGGCTCGTAGGCATAGGCAGGGCAGGCGGCCGTGGTGGGCAGGCCGGCCACATCGATGTTGTCCTTGACCGCGAAAGGGATGCCGTACAGCGGCATGGTCGAGGGCGAGTGGTCTTGCAGTCGATGCAACTGAGCGGCGATGAGTTCGGCCGAGGCGCGGCTGATCCAGACCGGATCGCTCGGTGCGATGGCATCGCGCTGACCAGCGGCGTCGATGAAGGGGGCGAGCACCTCGGCAGGGGTCAAGGTGCCTTGCTCGTAAGCGGCGAGCAATCCGGCGATGGTGTGGGGGATGTTGCTCATGTCTGCGCAGGTGGTCTCGATGGGATCGATCAGGATTGGGACAAGGCGTCGAAGAGGGCAGCGCTGGGTGCGGTCCAGCCCACGATGGCGCCTTGGGCTCGGATCATGGCCAGGGTGGCTGTCTTGAACTCGGGGAAGTAACTCTCGGTGCCGTCTTCGAGCAGCAGGCAGTCGTAACCGCGGTCATTGGCCTCACGCATCGAGGTCTGCACGCAGACTTCGGTGGTCACGCCCATGACGACGAGGTGGGTGATGTGGCGTGCACTCAACTGGGCCATCAGGTCCGTGGCGTAGAAGGCGCCCTTGCCGGGCTTGTCGATGACGAGCTCGCCATCGATGGGCGCCAGCTCGGGGATGATGGCGTTGCCAGGCTCGCCCTTGACGAGGATGCGGCCCATCGGGCCTTCGTCGCCAATGCGCAGCGTGGGCGCGCCGCGCAGGCGCTTGGCCGGCGGGCAATCGGCCAGGTCGGCATCGTGCGACTCGCGGGTGTGGACCACGTAGCCGCCGGCTTCGCGCCAGGCATGCAGCACAGCGCGGACCGTGGGCACGATGGCTTGCAACAGGGACACGTCATTGCCGAGCGTTTCGCCAAAGCCGCCGGGCTCGACGAAATCACGCTGCATGTCGATGATCAGCAAGGCCGTGTGAGCGACCTCGAAGGTGTAGTCGAAGGGCTGGGCCTTCACGGTGCGCGGCTTGGTGGTCAAGGGCGAGCTCATGCGGCGGCCTCCATGGTGGATGCCGAAGCGCTGCTGCTGGCTTGGGGCTGGGTGTCGGCGGCATCGTGACCATGGCCGCCGGCCATGTGGGCGCCCAGCACGCGCCGGTCTGCGCCTTGCGCGGGGCATTCGTGCACGAGCTGGCCTTCGCTGATGACGACGATGCGGTCGGCCAGGCTGAGCAACTCGTCCAGGTCCTCGCTGACCAGCAGCACGGCGCCGCCCTGATCACGCACCTTGCGAAGGCGCGAGTGGATCTCGGCCACGGCAGCGAAATCCAAGCCAAAAACCGGGTTGGACACCAGCAGCACATCGACCTGGCCATCGAGTTCACGCGCCAGCACGGCGCGTTGCACATTGCCGCCCGAGAGCGATTTGATGGGCGCGTTCTCGCCTTGGGTCTTGACGCGGTAATCGCTGATCAAGGCCTTGGCCTGCTCGCGCAGCACCGAGGGCTTGAGCCAGCCACCACGCGAGGCAGGGGCCTGGTCGAAGCGGCGCAGGCCGATGTTCATGGCCACGCTGAGGTCGCCCACGCAGGCATTGCGCAAAGGCTCCTCGGGCAGGCTGCGAACGTTCAAGCGCTGGTTCTGGCTGCGGCGGGCCTGGTAGGGCTCGTCCTTGATCCAGACCTCGCCGGACTCGCGGTTGCGCTGGCCCACCAGGGCCTCCATGAGTTCGCGTTGGCCATTGCCGGAGACACCGGCGATGCCCAGGATCTCGCCCCCGTGGACGCTCAAGCTCAGGCGATTGACGGACATCTCGCCGCGGTCGCCCATGACGCACAGGTCTTTGACGCGCAAGCGAGCCTTGTCGGATGACTTGGCGGCGGCTGGTTGGCTCGCGCCGATCGGCACCCCCAGCGCTTCGGCCATGGCGTCGGGCTCGGCAATTGTGGTTGTCGTTGTCGTCGCCAAGGACGCGGGCACGGCGTGCAGCTTGGGCTCGGTCTCACCCACCATGGCGGCGGCCAGGGTGGCAGGCGAGGTGTCGGCCACGCGGCCTGTGCACATGAGCTTGCCGCGCCGCAGCACGCTCACGTCGTCGGCCACGTCCATCACTTCGCGGAACTTGTGCGTGATCATGATGATGGAGACATCGCCGGCATGGGCGCGGTCGCGCAGGACGCCCAGCACCTCGTCGGCCTCCTGCGGGGTCAGCACCGACGTGGGCTCATCCAGGATCAACAGGCGGGGCTTGAGGTAGAGCTGTTTGAGGATCTCGAGCTTTTGCTTTTCGCCTGCCGACATGTCCATGGGCCGCGCGTCCAGGTCGAGCTTGAAGGGCGTGGTCGCCAAGAAGGCAGCGAGTTCCTGACGCACCTTGTGCCAAGGCACGATGGCAGGCAGTTCGCCTTTGGCCAGCAGCAGGTTCTCGGCCACGGTCATGCCGGGCACCACGGTGAAGTGCTGGTAGACCATGCCGATGCCTAACTGGCGGGCCACGACGGGAGAGGTGATGGCCTGCTCGCGGCCATCGATCATGACGGCGCCTTCTTCAGGCAGATGGTAGCCCACGACGGCCTTGACCAAGGTGCTCTTGCCAGCGCCGTTCTCTCCGAGCAAGGCATGCACGGTGCCGGGGCGCACATCGATCGAGACGGCGTCCATGGCCACGAAACTGCCAAAGCGCTTGGTCAGGTTGACGGTGGACAGGGCCAGGGCGCCTGTCTTGGGGGGCGGTTGCAGGGCGGGGTCGAGGGGAACGGTCATGGTGTAGCGATCCTCAGGCTTTCATCTCGCGCTTGAACACGGCCAGCGTGTGGGCCTTGACCTGCACAAAGCGCGGGTCGGCGGTGGATTCGGGCTGGCGCGGCCGGGGCAGGTCGAAGGGCACAATCTCGGCGATGCGAGTAGGGCGGCGGGTGAGCAGCAGGATCTCGTCGGCCAGGAAGACGGCGTCCTCCAGATCATGCGAGACGATGACCATGGTCACGCCCGTGGCCAAGTGAGCCTCTTGCAGCTTTTCTCGGATGAACAAGGTCATCTCGAAGTCCAGCGCCGAGAAGGGCTCGTCCAGGAACATGACCTCGGGGTTGGGTGCCAGGGCCCGCATGATGCAGACCGTCTGCTGCTGGCCACCCGAGAGTTCGTAGGGGTAGCGCGCCAAGTCGAAGCGGATCTCGAACAGCTTGATCAACTCATCGACACGGGCCTGGACCTCGGCCTCCTTCATGCCGTGGCGGCGCAGCGGGTAGGCGATGTTGTCACGTGCCGTGATCCACGGGAACAGCGCATCGCGATAGTTCTGGAACACGTAGCCGATCTTGGTTTCTTTGAGGGTTTTGCCATCGAAGAGGATCTCGCCTTGGTCCAGCGGGATCAGACCGGCAATCATGTTCATCAGCGTGGATTTGCCGCAGCCATTGGGGCCGAAGATGGAGACGATCTTGCTGCGCGGCAGGTCGAGGTTGAAGTCGGTGTACAGCGGCTTGCCGGCGAAGGATTTGCACAGGCCGCGCACGGTGACGTGGGGACGCGCGGATGGCATCAACTCCGTGGCGAAGGGCGGGTCAGCGGCGAGGATGGCACTCATGTCAGGTGATCCTTGTTCGGCCAGGCGTGCTGGTTGGCGGTTGTGGGTGGTGTGGATGGGTGCGGTGAAGACGGGTCAAGCCATGTGGGTACACGACTGCGCTCATGTCCCCCGCAATGGGCACGGCCCATTCCTCCTCCTTCACTTCGCTCCGCCGTGTACCCACATGGCCTGCCCCTCACACCGCGGTGGTGGCGGGAAGGGAAAGGACAGCGGCCGACGCCGCTGTCCTTTCCCTGGCCTTCGCGGAGCGAAGGCACTGCCAGAGTGCTTCCCAGCCATGAGGCATGGGTGGCTGGCGCAGCGAAGTAAAGGAGGAGACCAGGCACAGCCTGGGCGGAGGACATGAGCGGAGTCAGCCACCCATGCCTCATGGCACGCTCGGTCGCGGCAGTGTCCTGAGTGAAGCGCCTCATGCTTTCCCACTCCAATGCACGATCTTCTTCTCGATCAACAAAAACATCAGGTTCAACAAATACCCCAAGGCCCCCGTGATCAGGATCGAGGTGTACATGTCTTTCACATTGAACACCTGCTGCGCATCAATGATCCGATGCCCCAGCCCTGTCTCCGAGCCAATGAACATCTCCGCCACGATGACGATCACCAGCGACATCGACACCCCCGTGCGCAAGCCCACGAAGGTCTGAGCCAAGCTCTCCATCAACATCACATCCTTGAACACATGCCAGCGCGAGACCCCCATGATCTGGGCCGCCATCACCCGCGTCTTCTTGGCATTCATCACCCCATAGGCACTGTTGAACAACACCAGCAGTACCGCTGCAAAAGCCGCGATCGCGATCTTGTTCGCATCCGTGATGCCAAAAATCAACAGGAACAGGGGAATCAGCGCCGATGAAGGCGTCGAGCGGAAAAAATCGATCAGGAACTCCACGCTGCGGTAGGCATTGACCGAGCTTCCCAGCATCACACCCAAGGGCACGCCGATGGCCACCGCGATCCCGAACGCCGCCAAGGTGCGCCACAGCGTGGCCATGAAATCGATGCCGATGGCGCCTGACACGACGCTGTTCCACAAGTGCACCAGCGTCTCGCCCGGCGGCGGCAGCAGCACGGGCTTGACCCATTGCGCCGCGATCACCAACTCCCACAGTCCGAACAGCAGCAAGGGGCCGATCAACGGCAGCAGGCGTTCATCGAACAGACGGTCGAGCGGTTTGGGAATCATGGCGCGTCAACCTGCGTAGATGAGGGGCTTGACCGGCACGGCGCGCGAGAACACCTTGCGCTCCGTGAACACGTCGAAGAATTTCTGGAAGTAGCCGATGTCGGACGCGCTGAACTCGTTGTACAGCGTGAAGCCAGCCAGCGGCACCTCCTTGACCAGCGAGGGGTCGATGGCCGTGAAGCCATCCAGATGCTGACGCACCTCGGCCGGGTTCTTGCGCACGAAGTCCACCGCGCGCGAATAGGCTGCGATGTACTTCTTGGCATCTTCCGGGCGATCCTTCAAGAAGCTGTTGGTGACCGTGGCCGAGCCGCCGAACCAAGGTGCTTCGGGCGCGCCCAACACGTACTTGGAGATCACACCGTTTTCGAGCACACGCGTCAATCCTTTAAGGCGACCAGAGGTGCCCGTGGGCTCCAAGGTGTAGACCGCATCGAGTTGATCGGCCGCCAGCGCAGGCACGTGCTGGCCAATCGGCAACTCGGTGACCTTGGGGTCGTGAATGCCATTTTTTTCCAGAATGATCTTGGCCAGCGTCACGTTCTGGATGCCTGGGCCCGAGGCCACGCGCTTGCCCTTGAGTTCGGCGATGGACTTGATCGAACTGCCCAGCGGCACCACGAACTGGTCAAGCACCAGCTTGTGGTTGGAAGGGTTGGAACAGATGATTTTGAACAAGCCGGGCGAGGTGATCTCAGCCAGGGCCAGGGCAGCCGATGCCGTGCCATTGGCAGAGCCATGCGTGCGCCCTGCGATCATGGCCTCAGCCACCTGCTGGGCGCTCGCGAACTTCACGCCTTCCACATTGAGCCCGGCCTCCTTGAAGAAGCCGCGCTCCAACGCCGTGTAGAGCGGCAGGCCCGAGGCGATGGGCCAGAAACCGATGAGGATTTTTTCATCACTGGCACGTGCCGTCGGCAAGCTGCCAGCGGCCAGGGCTGCAGCACCGGCCTGCAGCAATTTTCGTCGGTCAACACTGAATTCAGAATCGTTCATGAGTGAGGCCACGGTGAGGTTGAAGAACAAAAGGCTTGGTGAGTCTCAGAGCGCCTCTAGCGCCTTGATCACGGCGGTTGAATCGGACACGGTGCCGAACACGCCGCCCTGCATGAGCACCATGTTGAAAGCTGCCGCGTGATTGGCCGGGTCCGTGGCACCCGTGCAATCGGTCAGAATCACGCACTCGAAGCCGCGGTCATTGGCCTCGCGCATCGTCGTGTGCACGCAGACATCGGTGGTGATGCCCGTGAGGATCAGGTTCTTGATGCCCTTGGTGCGCAAGAGCATCTCCAGGTCCGTCGCGCAGAAGCACCCCTTGCCCGGCTTGTCGATGATGGGCTCGCCTGCGATGGGGTAGAGCTCAGGAATGATGTCCCAGCCCACCTCGCCACGCACCAGGATGCGGCCGCAAGGGCCCTCATCACCAATGCCCACGCCGTCCGTGCCGATCTGCCGCGAGCGCCAGCGCTTGTTGGCCGGCAAGTCGGTCAGGTCGGGCCGGTGCCCTTCACGGGTGTGAATCACCAACAGCCCCACCTGCCGCGCCGCCGCCAGCAAACCCTTGATCGGCTCAATGGGCGCACGCGTCATCGACAAGTCGTAGCCCATCTTGTCCACATAGCCACCCACACCGCAGAAATCAGTCTGCATGTCGATGATGATCAGCGCGGTGTTCGAGGGCTGGAGGTCGCCGTCAAAAGGCCAGGGATAGGGCTTGGCGTCGGCGAAGGTGGTCATGCGGCCTCCTTGATGGCAGAGGGAGACGATGGAACGGCCGTGGCCGTGGTGATGGTGGAAGCACTGGCAGCCAGGCCGAACAGCGAGCCCTGAGCCGGCACATCCAGCAGGTTGTCCTCGTTGCCCGCGAAAGCACGCGAAGGCGCGGCAAAGCCGCAGGACTGGCCGTCTGTGTGCACGACCTCGTCTTCCCAAGGCAACTCGAACTGCCCCGAGACCATGTCCTGCATGAAGGTGTAAGGACAATCCTGCGCACCACCCTTCACGGCCACATAGCCCCGGTGGTAAAGCTGGTAGATGTTGTTCTCGACGCCCCAGTGGTTGCGGGCTTCGCGGATCAGGTCGGCTCGGATTTCGGCGCAGACGATCTCATCGACCCGCCCGCCACCTTGTGCCATCACCGTGCCATCGAAATCACAGACCATGGCCTCGCCCATGGAGTCGAAAGTACCGTCGCTGCCGCACAGGCAGACGCTGGCCGTGACCATCAAATTCTGAAAGGCATTGGCCTGGTTGGTGATCTGCCAGGCATGGCGGATGGGCGCCGTGTAGCCCGCCGTGCGGATCATGAGTTCGGCGCCCTTGTAAGCGCACTCACGCGCCATCTCGGGGAACATGCCGTCGTGGCAAATGATCAGGCCGATGCGCACGCCCTTGGGGCCATCGATGACGGGGATGCCCATGTTGCCGGGCTCCCAAGGCTCGACCGGCACCCAGGGGTGGAACTTGCGGTAATACAGCTTGAGCTGGCCCTGGTCGTCGATGATCAAGCCCGTGTTGTACGGGTTGCCCAGCGGGTTCTTCTCCATGATCGAGAAGCAGCCCCAGATCCGGTGCTCGATGCAGGCCGCCTTGAAGGCAGCGACCTCCGGCCCATCGAGCGACACCATCAGCTCATCGGCCGTGCTCATGGACAGACCATGCAGCGCGTACTCCGGAAAGACCACCAGGTCCATGCCCGGGTAGCTGCGCCGCGCCTTGCCCACCATGGTCACGATGCGCTCGGTCTGCGAGGCCAACTGGGTCGGTGTCTCGACCACAGGCAGTTGCAACTGCACCATGCCGATCACCATGCCCGAGGGCGTCTTGTTCAATCCGGCCAGGCCACTCATGGATGCTGTCCTTCAACGTGGGATAAATTGAGGAGATGGAAATTCAAAGTGACGCGAGATGTCAGCGCGAGACGCCCAGCTCCATCGGCGCACCCTGCAAGGAGCGTTTGGGGCTGCAGGTCCAGATCAGGATCGCCAGGGTCAAGGCATAAGGCATGGCGTTGAAGAGGTGGTAGCCCGAGCTGATGCCCACCGATTGCAGCGCCGGGCCCAAGGCGCCCGCCCCGCCGAACAACAACGCCGCACCCAGGCAGGCCACCGGCCGCCAGCGCGCGAAGATGACCAGGGCCACGGCGATCAGGCCTTGCCCGCTGGACAGGCCCTCATTCCAGCTGCCCGGGTAATACAGCGACAGCGACGCGCCACCCAGACCCGCGATGAAACCGCCCGCCGAGGTGGCCAGCACACGCACCGTGTTGACGGAGTAGCCCAGCGCCCGCGCCGCATCGCTGCTGTCGCCGGCCATGCGCACGATCAGGCCCCAGCGCGTATTGGCCAGCGCCCAGGCCATGACCACGGCCAGCAGCACGCCCAGCGGGAACAAGGCATTGATGCGCAAGGCGGCCTGCACTTGCGAAGAATCACTCCACATGCCCAGATCGATGGATGGGATCTGTGGCGCCTGCGGCTGGATCAAAGACTTGCCCAGGTAGAACGCCAGCCCGGTGCCCAGGAGCATCAGGGCAATGCCGGTGGCAATGTCATTGACACGCGGCAGCGAGCACAGCAAACCGTGCAGCATGGCCAGCAAGGCGCCGCAGCACCCGGCCAACAACACGCCCAGCCAGGGCGAACCCGTCAGGTAGCTGCCCCCAAAACCGGCCATGGCCGAGAGCACCAGCACGCCCTCCAACCCCAGGTTGATGCGACCGGATTTTTCGGTGAGGCACTCGCCCAGACTCACGAACAGGAACGGCGTACCCACGCGGATGGCCCCGCCCAGCACGGCCAGCGTCACATCGCCCACGACTTGAATGTCCATCACGCGGCCTCCTGAGGTGCGGTGCGCTTATCGGTGACTGGAGCAGGTTTGGTGCCAGCATCCACCAGGTCTTTCGCACCAGGGACGGGCCTGGTCAGCAACTCACCCAGGCGACCACGCAAGGCCTCACTGGCCAGGATCATCACGAAAGCAAAGCCCTGCAAGACCAGCACGGAGGCATCGGGCAGGTCCAAGCGCCGTTGCAGCAAGGAGCCCGCCGCGCCGAAGCCGCCAAACAGGATCGCCACCGGGATGATGGCCCAAGGGTTATGCCGCGCCACAAAAGACACCAGGATGCCCGTGTAGCCCAACCCTGCCATCAGCGAAGCATTGGCATTGGTGTGCACCGCCGCCACTTCGATGGCACCGGCCAACCCGGCGCAGCCCCCGCCCACCGCACAAGCCGTGATCACCAGCGTGGGCACGGGCAGGCCGACCAGCCGGGCGGCGCGTGCATTGCCGCCCACCACCCGCGTGGCAAATCCATGCGTGCTGCCATACAGCCAGATGCCGGCCAGCACGCAGGCGACCGCGCCCCAGACCAGGCCCCAGTGCACCTCGTAGCCGGGGATCAGGCCCATCAGGTTGTCTTGCCGCAAGGGCAAAGTCGAAGGCTTGTTCAGGCTGCTCGGGTCCTTCATGGGCCCTTCGACGAAATGCTTGAACAGACCGATGGCCAGGTAACTCATCAGCAGCGAGCTGATGGTTTCGTTGACGCCTCTGAACTGACGCAAGGCCCCCACCAGCGCGATCCAGGCTGCGCCCGTCAAGGCACCGGCCACCAGCACCAGCAAGGTACCCGCCGCGCCCGCCGGCGGCGTCATCACATAAGGCAAGGCTGCACACCCCAGGCCGCCCAGCACCAGCGCGCCTTCGCCGCCAATCACCATCAGGCCGGCACGCTGCGGGATGGCCACGCACAGCGCGGTCAGCATCAAGGGGGCGGCGCGTTGCAGCGTGTTCTGCCAGGAGAACGAATCGCCGAATGCGCCCTTGAACAGCAGCACCCAGGTGTCCACGGGCGAGGTGCCGCCGAGCCAGACAAAGCCGCCGAACAGCAGCACGGCACCGGCCAAAGCCAGCACAGGCAGCGCGACGGCCTCGATGGCCGGACCCACGCCCGAGGATGATGGATTGCTCATGCCGCCCCTTTCCTGTCAAACAAGGTTCAGACTTTGCCGATGACGCCTTCGACCAAGTAGTTCATGCCTTCGAGCGCCGGGTCGATCTGCTTCATGGTGGCGCCCTTGGCGATGACAACCTTGCCGGTGTTGTCCTTGATCTCACCCTTGAAGATCTCAAACTCGTCCTTGAGCATGGCCGCCTTGATGCCGTCGGCATGCTTGCGCGCAGCCTCGGGCACCATGGGTCCGTAAGGCGAGGTCTTCACGAAGCCTTCCTTCAAACCGCCGCGCAGGAAGTTGGGGTGCGGCTTGCCGGTACGCGCAGCATCGACGATCTGCTTGTAAGGTGTGATCCAGTTCCACTCCGCGCCCGTCAGGTAGGCTTGCGGCGCAAGCTTGGCTTGGGAGGCGTGGTAGCCGCAGACGAACTTGCCGCGCTTGGCCGCCGTCTCGACGATCACCTTGGGACCATCGACGTGCATGGTGAAGACATCGACGCCCTGATCGGCCAGGCTGTTGGTGGCCTCGGCCTCTTTCACGGCCATGGACCAGTCGCCCGTGAAGATGACCGAGCAGGTGATGTCCGGGTGCACCGAGCGCGCACCCAAAGTGAAGGCATTGATGTTGCGCAGCACCTGCGGGATGGGCTTGGCCGCCACGAAGCCGATCTTCTTGGACTTGGTCATGTGCCCGGCGATGACACCGTTGAGGTACTGGCACTCGTCGATGTAGCCGAAGAAGCTGCCCACGTTCTTGGGATGCTTGGCCGCGTCCCACATGCCGCCGCAATGGGCAAAACGTACATCGGGGTTCTTCTTGGCCACGTCCAGGATGTGGGGGTTGAAATAACCGAAAGAGGTGGGGAAGAGCAGCGTGGCGCCGTCTTGCGAGATCATGCCCTGCATGGTCTTTTGCACGCCCTGGGTCTCGGGCACGTTTTCTTCGCCGACGACCTTGATGCCGGCCATCTTCTTGATCTCGGAGGCCGCCTCGTAGTGCGACTGGTTGTAGCCGAAATCGTCCTTGGGGCCGACGTAGATCATCCCGATGGTGATGGGCTTCTGCGCGAAGCTCAACTCAGGCAGGCTGCCCAGTGCGAGCGAGGCGCCCGACAGGCCCATGCCCTTGATCCAGGTCCGACGATTCCATTGATCCATTGCCATGCATTGCTCCTTGCACCGGGGCGGTGCAGCCAGTGATGTACACGCTGGTATACAAGCAATGGCTGTGCCACGCCTCGGATCTCAACTCAGGCAGCGTGGTCTTGCATGTGGGCCGGGGCATACTGCCTCGTCGGCCTAGTGGCTCAACCTTTCATTCAAAACGCCATGGCCGTTTCCCGAAGCACCGTCCTGATTGCCGCCGCGGTCATCGCCGTCCTGGCCTGGGGGCTGCACGACGGCACCACCGGCAACGAGCCCATCCCCGCCTGCAGCGATGCGCCCGCCGCGACCCGCGTGCTGCTGCAAGACCAAGGCATGCTCGAATCCATCGCCTTTGACCGGGCCGGGCGACTGCTCTACACGGACATGGGCCAGAAAGCCCTCAGGCGCCTGGACCGCCCCAACGCCAGCCCCGTGACGGTGGCCGGCGACATCAGTGGCCCTGGCGGCATCGCCGTGGTGGATGAGCACACGGCTTACGTCGGCACCGGCAATGGCTTGAGCGGCTTGCTGCCCTCGCTGGGGCTGGCCGGCATCGCCAAGGTGGATTTGGACCGCGGCACGGTCACGCCGGTGGTGAAGGGCCTGTCGATGGCCAATGGGCTGGTGCGGGCATCGGATGGCACCTTCTACGCCTCGGACGACCTGTCGCGCAGCCTGGATCGTGTGCTGCCCGATGGCACGGTGCAGCGCGGCTGGCTGGCGCAAAACAGCAATGGCCTGGTGCTCAGCGCCGATGAGAAAACCTTGTACGTCAACCAGTTCGTGCCGGCCCGGGTGATGGCCATCGACCGCGCCACCAACCGGCTCACGGTGCTGGCCGAGCCGCCCTCATCGGGCAAGTGGGCCTGGCTCGATGGGCTGGAGATCGATGCGGGTGGCCGCCTCTACGCCGCCGCCTATTGGGCAGGCGAGGTCTGGCGCATCGAGAAAACTGGCAGCATCTGCGTGTTGGCCCGTGGCCTGCACCACCCCAGCGCCCTGGCCGTGGGCCGCGCCGGGCAAGGCTTTTCGCCCAGCAGCCTTTACGTCACCACCCACGGCGGCACGCTGCACGAACTGCCCCAGGTGATCGCGGCTCAGCCTTGAGGCCTCAGGCTCAACTGCCCAGGACGATGCACTCGCGTCGCAGCAAGGCCAGCGCGTCCTTGAGCTCGTAGTCGGCGTCGCTGAGCAAGGTCTTCTTGGCCTCGTCCAGGAAGGCCAGCCAGAGTTGGGTGTAGTCCGCCTGGTACTGGACCGGCGCGTGGTCCAAGATGTACTGAGTGGCCAGCTCGGGGTGCAGCCCGGTCTTGCGGACCTTGCGAACCAAGGCAATCGCCGATTTTTCGGTGAAGCTGGTCTTGGCCGGGCTGCCCGCGGCCACGCTCACGAACAAGGTCAGCAGCGAGCCTTCGTCACTGTGCCCACCGGTGACCTTCTTCCAGGTCGCTGAGGCGGAGCGGTCATGGTGCTCGACCTCACTGAGCGCATCTTCCAGCCAGAAGTAGCGGCCCATGAACGCTGGCGTCTGGTTGAAGAGCTTGCGCACGGTCACGTCCGCCTCCAGGATCTTCGGCAGGTCGGCCACCACGGACAGGCGAAGGTCTTCCACCACGGCGCGCAGCTCTAGAGGGAAGTCCTTGGGCAGGCCAATGTGGATGCCGGCCGGCTTCTTGCGGAAGGCGGCGATCATCTTCTCGAAGGTGACGCGATCAGGCATCTTGGGCAACTTGGCGGCGTGCGCCAGCAAGGCCGTGCGGATGACGGCTTCGGCATCGCTGCCGGCGTCTTCCAGGTCCTGGGTGTCCAGCTGAAGGGCGTCGGCCAGCCAAGTAGCGGCGTCCATCAACTGCGCAGCGTGATTGCGCAGGCTGAGTTCGGCCTGGTAATCGGCCAGGCTGCGCAGCGACCACTTGGCCAGTTGCGGGATGTGGTCTGGCGTGAAACCATGGCGCTCGTTCATGCCGAAGTGGCTGTTCTGCGGCATGGCGATCAGGCGCTTGAGCATGTCCGAGCCGCCCTTGGAGCGCGACAAGAACGAATGGTCTCGCAAGGACTCGGCCGCCAGCCTGAGGTCGCCGTTGCACGAGTGCTCCAGGAACAGGCTGACCAGGTTGACGATGCGGTCCTTGGCGCGCTCCAGCTCAGGCCGCAGGAACTCGCTGCCGAAGTAGGCCGCGATCTGCACCATGCCCTTGGGCGCCTCGGCACAGATGGCCTCCAGCTTGGCCTGGTCGATGAGCCCGTGCTGCACACCGAACTGCAGCGCCTTCTCGAAGAAGGGCCGCCGGTCGAAGAGCGAGACGGCCGAGGTGGCCGCATCAGATGTGGACGACAGCTCGGCTGACATCAAATTGCCGACTCCTCGTCGGACTCCAGCACCACGGTGGTGATGCGGCCGCGGTCGGTGTCGGCCAGGTCCACCTTGCCGTCGCCTTCTTCTTCCTCTTCCTCTTCAGCGCCCGCCTCGAAAGCGCGCACCTTGGCGCGCAGCACCATCAGCATCTCGATGAACAGGTCGGGCAATTGGTAGCGCAGCAGCCAAGCCAGCTCCATCCAGTCCTGGTCGGACACCTCGTCGTGCTGGAGGATGGGCTTGACGTGGGCCGAGGACAGCAGTGCCTGCTCGGACAGCAACTGACCATCGTCGTCCACCGCGTCGAAGCTGCCGGTGCGGGCAAAGGCCTCGATGCGGCTCCACTTTTCAGAGAAGTAATCTGCCAGGGCTTCGCTGCCGCCGTCCAGATCACCCAGGGCGGTCATGAACTCGATGGGGTCGGCGTCTTCCCGGAAGATGATGGCGTTGACCATGCCGCGCAGGTGGGTGCGCGTGAGGTCCTTGTAGCGCTTTTCGATCACCACGGCGCGGGCGAACTGGGCCGGCGTGACCATCAGGTTGACGATGGACTCCTTGGACGTGTCGTACTCGCGGATCACCGCCAGGATGTCTTTGGCGGGCAGTTGCTCAAGCAC
>CANBUA010000057.1 GCA_947372535.1 Burkholderiales bacterium | reverse complement strand
TCCACCTACATCCGCCGCCCGCCGTATTGGGACACCGAAGGTGTGGGCGCGCTGGCCGCCAACCCGCGCACGCTCAAGGGCATGCGCCCGCTGGCCATCCTGCCGGACAACATCACCACCGATCACCTGTCGCCTTCCAACGCGATCCTGTTGAACTCGGCGGCCGGTGAATACCTGCACAAGATGGGCCTGCCAGAAGAAGACTTCAACTCCTACGCCACCCACCGCGGCGACCACCTGACCGCCATGCGCGCCACGTTTGCGAACCCCACGCTGAAGAACGAGATGGTGCGCGATGCCGACGGCAAGGTGAAGGCCGGCTCGCTGGCTCGCATCGAGCCCGAGGGCAAGGTGGTGCG
Organism: Burkholderiales bacterium; assembly: GCA_947372535.1. The sequence goes on along the minus strand of CANBUA010000057.1, from coordinate 19,044 downwards.
CATGTGGGAAGCCATGGAGACCTACTACGAGCGCAAGCAGCCGCTGATCATCGTGGCCGGTGCCGACTATGGCCAGGGCTCGTCGCGCGACTGGGCCGCCAAGGGCGTGCGCCTGGCGGGTGTGGAAGCGATTGCGGCGGAAGGCTTCGAGCGCATCCACCGCACCAACCTGATCGGCATGGGCGTGATGCCCCTGGAGTTCAAGCCGGGCACCAATCGCCTCACGCTGGCTCTGGATGGCACCGAAACGTATGACGTGGAAGGTGATCTGAAGCCCCGCGCCGACCTGAACCTGGTCATCACCCGCAAGAACGGCGAAGTGCTCAAGGTGCCCATGACCTGCCGGCTGGACACGGCCGAAGAGGTGTCGGTGTACCAGGCTGGTGGCGTGCTGCAGCGCTTTGCACAAGACTTCCTTGCGGCCAACAAGACCGCCGACAAGATCGCCTGAGAGGACACCACCATGGCCTTCGCCCCTCAAGTCAAGATCCCCGCCACCTACATCCGTGGCGGCACCAGCAAGGGCGTGTTCTTCCGCCTGGCTGACCTGCCCGCCTCATGCCAGGTGCCCGGCCAGGACCGCGACCAGCTGTTCCTGCGCGTGATCGGCAGCCCCGATCCGTATGCCGCTCACATCGACGGCATGGGGGGCGCCACCTCCTCTACCTCCAAGTGCGTGATCCTGTCCAAGTCCAGCGTGCCCGATCACGATGTGGACTACCTGTATGGCCAGGTGTCCATCGACAAGGCCTTTGTGGACTGGTCGGGCAACTGCGGCAACCTGTCGACGGCAGCCGGGTCGTTCGCGATCCATGCCGGCCTGGTGGACCCTTCGCGCATTCCTGAGAACGGCACCGCCGTGGTCCGCATCTGGCAGGCCAACATCAAGAAGACCATCATTGCCCACGTGCCGGTGACCCAAGGCCAGGTGCAGGAGACCGGTGACTTCGAGCTGGACGGCGTGACCTTTCCCGCCGCCGAAATCGTGCTGGAGTTCATGGACCCATCGGACGATGGCGACGAAGGGGGCTCCATGTTCCCCACGGGCAACCTGGTCGATGACCTGGAGGTGCCCGGCATCGGCACCTTCAAGGCCACCATGATCACGGCCGGCATCCCTACCGTGTTCGTCAATGCCGCGGACATCGGCTACACCGGCACCGAGCTGCGCGAGCAGATCAACGGCGACCCGGCCGCGCTCAAGCGCTTCGAAGCCATCCGTGTGGCCGGCGCCCTGCGCATGGGCCTGATCAAGTCGCCCGAAGAGGCGGCCACCCGCCAGCACACGCCCAAGATCGCCTTCGTGGCACCGCCCACGGCCTACACGGCCTCCAGCGGCAAGACGATCAACCCAGGTGATGTGGACCTGTTGGTGCGCGCCCTGTCGATGGGCAAGCTGCACCACGCCATGATGGGCACCTGCGCGGTGGCCATTGGCACCGCAGCCGCCATCCCCGGCACGCTGGTCAACACGGCGGCTGGCGGCGGCGAGCGCGAGGCCGTGCGCTTCGGCCACCCCTCTGGCACCCTGCGTGTGGGGGCCCACGCCAAGCTGGAGAATGGCCAGTGGACCGTCACCAAAGCCATCATGAGCCGCAGCTCCCGCATCCTCATGGAAGGCTGGGTGCGCGTGCCGGGTGGTACCTTCGGGGCATGACCGCGAAACTTCAACGCATGAAGCGCACCCGCACCCTGGCCGTGACGGTCGGGGTGGCCCTGGGTGTGGCACTGACCACTCTGGGGCCGCGCTTGGCTCAGGCCGCCAACATGTTGCCGAGGATGCCAGCCCTGGATCAATCCGATCCGCCGGTGGACACCGACTCGGACGCGCTCGCCTCTCCAGCAGCCTGAATCTCCCTCTGGGCGCCCCTCGATCCAGGGGACACGTTCACCCCCGTGCACACGGGAAAACGACAAGCCGGTTTGTCAGATCTTCTTCGTTTAATCGGGCCCATTGCTGCGCCTGGCGTGGCATCCGTCACACCCTACAACGAAGGATCGACATGCGCATGTTTACCACCCCTGTGGCCAAGCTGGCCGCCTCGGCCGCCCTCGTCAGCATGAGCGCCCTCACGGCGTTCTCCGCCGTTGGCGCCCAGCAAGTTTTCCCTGTGGCCGACAAGGCCGTGAAGCCTGCGGCCGACACCTTCTACACCCCCCCTGCTGACGGCATCCTGTCCGCCGCCCAGCCCGGCGCCGTGTTGCGCTACCGCCCCCTGCCCGCCGCCGCCCTGTGGGCCGACGTGAAAGAAGGCTGGCAGATCATGTACCGCTCCAGCGGTCAAAAGGGCCAACCCGTGGCCATGGTCACCACCTTCTACGTGCCCAAGACCGTGTCTGCTACCGGCAAGAAGTTGGTGTCCTACCAGGCTTTCTACGACAGCCTGACCCTGAACTGCTCCCCCTCGGGCGAACTGCTGCGCAACGTGCTGTTCGACAAGACCTTCTTCAAGGCCGCGCTGACCAAGGGCTACTACACCGTGGTGTCCGACTACGAAGGCCTGGATTCGCAATGGATCGCCGCCCTGAACACCGGCCACGGCGTGCTGGACAGCATCCGCGCGGTGGAGAACTTCAGCGCCGATCTGGATGCCAAAACCCCGGTGGGCCTGTACGGCTTTTCGGGCGGTGGTTTCGCCACGATCTGGGGCGCCGAACTGGCCGCCCAGTACGCACCTGAGCTGAACATCGTCGGTGCCGCAGCCGGTGGCCTGCCCGCCAACCCGATCAACGTGGCCAAGAAGGTGGACGGCACGTTGTTCGCCGGTGCCTACATCGGTGCCGTGGTGGGTCTGCAGCGCGCGTATCCGGAAGTCGACGTGGGCAAGTATGCCAACGCCGCTGGCGTGGCCGCACTGAAAGACGCCGGCACCCGTTGCCTGGGTGGCACCGTGAGCGGCAACCCCGAGTTGCTGACCGCCTTCGCCTTCAAGAAGGGCGCCGCCTATTACAACGACCCCAACTTCCTGGATCTGCCTGAAATGCAGGCGATCAACCAGGAAAACACGATGGGTCAGTTCCCGCCCAAGTTCCCGGTCTACATCTGGTTGGGCACGACTGACGAACTGATGCCCATGGCCGACACCGAAGCCGTGGTCAAGTCCTACTGTGCTGCCGGCACCACCGTGCAGTTCAAGAAGCTGACGGGCGTGGACCACGTGATCGGCGCCACCTACCTGGGCGGCGGCCTGACCTACCTGGTCGACCGCTTCGCCGGCAAGGCTGCCCCCAGCACCTGCAAGTGAGCTGACCGCAGCCCTGCAGTGAAGCCCGGCACGCCGGGCGCGCTCCGGAAAAAGCCCGTTTGCCTCCTGGCCACGGGCTTTTTTGTTGGATGGAAAAAGCGCAACATGCCCACAATGCACCCCTTGTAGCACCGCGTGCACGGCCAACGTGAGCACATCCACCGAAACCAGCGTCAACGAGCACTACCTCGACAACGTCATGACCGTCGCCGAGGAGCGTCAGGTCGAGGCCACCGAAGACATCTACTCCAACACCGGCATGAAGCTGGTCGCCAAGGGCTACGCCATCCACCGCAACATGCGGGACCGGCTGCTGGAGCACAAGCTCACCAAACCCCTGGAAGACTGCCTGGCCGTGTCCGACGGGGTGACCGGCGCCCGCTGCCTGTCGGTGGCAGAACAGCTCCTGGACACCCATCCCGTGTTGCGCGCCCTGACGGGCCAGGGCCCACATTCGCCCATGCACGTGCTGGCCGAGGCCACTTTTGCCGGCCGCCTGCAGACCTTGATGACGGTCTACAACGAACACCGCGCCGGCAAGCTGGACCACGCACTGCGCGTGGCGCTCATTGCCATGAGCCTGTTGAAGCGCCTGACACCCGATGACCCTGAAGGGCTCAAGGTGATGCTCGTGGCCGGCCTGGCCCATGACGTGGGCGAGCTCTACATCGACCCCCGTTACCTGGAAACCGGCACGCCACTGACCCATGTGGAATGGCGGCACATCGTGACGCACCCCATTGTCGCCCACGGCCTGCTCAAGGACCTCAACGGCCTGGCCCGTCCCGCGGCCGCCCTGATCCTCGATCACCATGAACGCCTGGACGGATTTGGCTACCCTGCGGGGCACAAACAGCCGCCGCCCAAGCCAGAGGCCCAGATCCTGGCCATTGCCGAAATGCTGGCTGGCCTGCTGGAAAACAAGGACAGCTTCCTTCAACACGCCGATGTCGCCTGCAAGCTGATCCCCGGCGAGTTCAGCCGGCCGGTGATTGACCTGGTGAGCCAGGCCTACAAGGACTGTCGCGCCGAAGACAACGCGCTGATGGACACCGGCAACCTGGGCCAGGCCCTGACCAGCTCCCAGGCCGTGGCCGAGCGGTTTCAGCGCATCGCAGATGTCCAGACGGCGTTCGCCCCCCTGACGCTGAAAGCCAGCACCCCATACAAAGCCCTGTGGAGCCAGGGCCTGGAGCGCTTCGAGCGCATCCGCCGGGCCTGGTCCAGTACCGGGCTGGACGTGCACCCCGACGCCACCTGGCTGAACCAGGAATCGCCCGACATGCAACGCGAGGTCGCCATCGTGCTCATGGAGGTGCGCTGGCGGCTGCGTGAACTGGAACGCGAGATGCGTTCACGCGTGTCCCGGTTGGCCGCAGCGGACATGCCCCTGCTGGAGCGCTACCTGCAGGAGGTGCGCACCCGGGTGGGCGAGGTCACCGAGCCCACGGCAGACGCCGCCACATCGCCGCCGGCCCAGCCGGCCCCCTGAAACCGACGTGTTTTCTTCGCCCGAGCACCGCCGAACGGCCCCTGGGTAAGCGACAATACCGGGCTGCACGGAATTTGCATTCCCAGCGACCAGCGGTCCACCCGCAGGGCCTACAAGCCCGCCATTGCCCAACATCGCCCAACAATGCACCGCCTTGGCGCGTGCTTTGGATAACAGCTCTACCCACTCCAGGTGATCACCATGTTGCAAGCCTATCGCCAACACGTTGCCGAGCGCGCCGCGCTGGGTATTCCCCCTCTGCCCCTGACCGCCAAGCAAACCGGCGAAGTCATCGAGCTGCTCAAGAACCCGCCCGCTGGCGAAGAAGCCACCCTGGTGGACCTGATCGTCAACCGCGTGCCGGCTGGTGTGGACGACGCTGCCAAGGTCAAGGCCTCTTACCTGGCCGCTGTGGCGCACGGCACTGAAAAGTGCGCGCTGATCAGCCGCGAAAAGGCCACCGAGTTGCTGGGCACCATGCTGGGCGGCTACAACATCGCCCCCCTGGTCGACCTGCTGGACGACGCCACCGTGGGCGGCATCGCCGCTGCGGCGCTGAAGAAGACCCTGTTGATGTTCGACGCCTTCCATGATGTGAAGGAAAAGGCCGACAAGGGCAATGCCAACGCCAAGGGCGTGCTGCAAAGCTGGGCCGATGCCGAATGGTTCACCTCGCGCCCCGAAGTGCCCGCCAGCATCACCGTGGGCATCTTCAAGGTGACCGGCGAAACCAACACCGACGATCTGTCGCCCGCCCCTGACGCCTGGAGCCGCCCGGACATCCCGCTGCACGCTTTGGCCATGCTGAAGAACAAGCGCGACGGCATCACGCCTGAAGAAGACGGCAAGCGCGGCCCGGTCAAGTTCATCGAAGACCTGCGTGCCAAGGGCAACCTGGTGGCCTACGTCGGTGACGTGGTCGGCACCGGTTCCTCGCGCAAGTCCGCCACCAACTCGGTGCTGTGGTTCACGGGCGAAGACATCCCCTTCGTGCCCAACAAGCGCTTCGGTGGTGTCTGCCTGGGCAGCAAGATCGCCCCGATCTTCTACAACACCATGGAAGACGCTGGCGCCCTGCCGATCGAACTCGACGTCTCCAAGATGGACATGGGCGACGTGGTCGAGTTGCGCCCCTACGACGGCAAGGCCCTGAAGAACGGTGAAGTCATCGCCGAGTTCAAGGTCAAGTCCGACGTGCTGTTCGACGAAGTGCGCGCTGGCGGCCGCATCCCCCTGATCATCGGCCGTGGCCTGACCGCCAAGGCCCGTGAAGCCCTGGGCCTGGCCCCCAGCACCCTGTTCCGCCTGCCCGTCGCCCCTGTCGACACCAAGAAGGGCTTCTCGCTGGCCCAGAAGATGGTCGGCAAGGCTTGCGGTTTGCCCGCTGGCCAAGGCGTGCGCCCTGGCACCTACTGCGAACCCAAGATGACCTCGGTCGGTTCGCAAGACACCACCGGCCCGATGACCCGCGACGAGCTGAAGGACCTGGCTTGCCTGGGCTTCTCGGCCGACCTGGTCATGCAATCGTTCTGCCACACGGCCGCTTACCCCAAGCCCGTGGACGTGAAAATGCACCACGAGCTGCCCGAGTTCATCAGCACCCGCGGTGGCGTCTCGCTGCGCCCAGGCGACGGCGTGATCCACAGCTGGCTGAACCGCTTGCTGACGCCCGACACCGTCGGCACCGGTGGCGACTCGCACACCCGCTTCCCCATCGGCATCAGCTTCCCCGCTGGCTCCGGCTTGGTGGCTTTCGCCGCTGCCACGGGCGTGATGCCCCTGGACATGCCTGAGTCCGTGCTGGTTCGCTTCAAGGGCAAGATGCAGCCTGGTATCACCCTGCGTGATCTGGTCAACGCCATCCCCCTGTACGCCATCAAGGCTGGCCTGCTGACCGTGGCCAAGCAAGGCAAGAAGAACATCTTCTCGGGCCGCATCCTCGAAATCGAAGGCCTGCCAGACCTGAAGGTCGAGCAAGCGTTCGAGCTGTCTGATGCGTCGGCTGAGCGTTCTGCTGCTGGCTGCACCGTGCACCTGAACAAGGAGCCGATCGCCGAGTACCTCAACAGCAACATCACGCTGATGAAGAACATGATCGCCAACGGCTACGAAGACGCGCGCACGCTGCAACGCCGCATCGCCGCTCAAGAAGCTTGGTTGGCCGACCAACAGTTGATGAAGGGTGACGCCGACGCCGAATACGCCGCCGTGATCGAGATCGACCTGGCCGACATCCACGAGCCCATCTTGGCCTGCCCGAACGACCCCGATGACGTCAAGACGCTGTCGGACGTGGCTGGCACCGTGATCGACGAAGTGTTCATTGGCTCTTGCATGACCAACATCGGTCACTTCCGCGCCGCTTCCAAGCTGCTTGAAGGCAAGCGCGACATCCCCGTCAAGCTGTGGGTCGCCCCACCGACCAAGATGGACGCACAACAGCTGAGCGAAGAAGGCCATTACGGCGTTCTGGGCTCTGCTGGCGCCCGCATGGAAATGCCCGGCTGCTCGCTGTGCATGGGCAACCAGGCTCAAGTGAAGGAAGGCGCCAGCGTCTTCTCGACCAGCACGCGTAACTTCCCGAACCGCCTGGGCAAGAACTCGAACGTGTACCTGGGCTCGGCCGAACTGGCCGCCATCTGCTCACGCCTGGGTCGCATCCCGACCAAGGAAGAGTACATGGCCGGTGTGGGCGTACTGGACGCGTCCAGCGCCCAGATCTACAAATACCTGAACTTTGACCAGATCACGGAATACGCCGACAAGGCCAAGACCGTGTCTGCCTGAACTTGAGGCACTGAACGGGTAGGTGGGGCCAGCCCCATCCTCCCAGTCAGTCAAAAGGCCCGCCGGAGCGATCCGTGCGGGCCTTTTTCATTCACTTGCCAGCCGCCAAAGGGCCGATGGCCGGCAGCTCGAGCACCATGCTTTGGGATGCGCCCGGCTGCGCCGCAATGGCATCGAGGCTGCGGGCCACCGGATGTTCGGCCGGCCCCAAAGAGGCCGGCAACACCGAACCCAAGGGCTGCAAGGGCCCGGCAGACACCGCCATGGGCTGCAGGGGCTGTCCATCTTGGTAGAGCCAACGCCCTCCCGCTGCCATCAGCATCACGAGTGCCACCCAGGTCATGCGCCGGCGGTAAGGAGATCGTCTCAAGGGACTGTGTGGCGACATTTTTGCTCCAAGAAAAAACATGCTCCTTGTCACAGTGTGTCGAATTGCAGCCCGAGGTGGGTGAGCACAAACCCGGGTGGTTTACCTCGATGCCCGGAAGGGGCGGGGGATAATCGCCAACCTCTGGTTTGAATGGACCCTGCATGAGCGACGCGGCCCTGCCCCACACATTTGTCCTGCCCTGGTTGAAACAACGATGGCGCCTGATCGCCAAGGTGGCTTTGGGGGCGGTCGGAGCCGCCTGCGTGGCGCTGCTGGTCAGCGTGGCCGTGCTCTACCCCATGCTGCCTGACACCTCGGGCCTGGCGAACTACCAGCCCAAACAGCCCCTGCGCGTCTACACCGCCGATGGCGTCGAGATCGGGGGCTTTGGCAGCGAGAAGCGCCAGTACCTGCCGATCGATCAGATCCCCAAGCTGATGCGCGACAGCCTTCTGGCCGTTGAAGACGCTCGCTTTTACGACCACGTTGGCATCGACCCCATTGGCGTGTTGCGCGCGGTGGTGTCGAACGTCACCGGCGGACGCACGCAAGGTGCGTCGACCATCACCCAGCAGGTGGCGCGCACCTTCTTGCTGACGCGAGAAAAGACGCTGAGCCGCAAGCTCAAGGAGGCGATGCTCTCACTCAAGATCGAGCGCGAGCTGGGCAAGGATCAGATCCTGGCCCTGTACATGAACCAGATCTACCTGGGCGCACGCGCTTATGGATTTGCCGAAGCGTCACAAACCTATTTTGGCAAGCCCTTGAAGGACCTCAGCGCGGCCGAGTGCGCCATGCTGGCTGGCCTGCCGCAAAACCCGGCCAACGTGAACCCGATCAAAAACCCCGAGCGAGCAAGGGCACGCCAATTGGTGGCCCTGTCACGCATGCGCAGTGCCGGGGTTTTGGACGAGGCCCAGTACGAAGTCGCCAAAGCCGAAAAGCTCAATGTGCGCAACCCGGGCGATGTGGACGTGCACGCCGAGTACGTGGCCGAGATGGCACGCCAGCAGGTGTATGCGCGCTACGGCGAAAAAGCCTATACCGAGGGTTTCAAGGTGGTAACGACCTTGCGCGCCAACGAGCAACAGGCAGCTTGGAAGGCCTTGCGCAAGACCCTGATCGATCGGGAGTTGGGCCAGCCATGGCGAGGCCCGGAAGACCAGCTTGACCTGGATGACAACCTGGACGAGTCCGATCCGGCCGTGTCCCAGCAACTGGCCGAAACCAACGACGACGAGGTACTGCATGCCGCCATCGTGACGCGAGCCAACGCCAAGCAGGTGATGGTGGTGCTGGCCTCTGGCGAAGTGGCCGTGGTGAACGGCAAGGGTTTGAGGCAAGTGCAAAGTGGGTTGTCGCCCAAAGCCAGCAATGCCTTGAAGATCAGCCGGGGTTCAGTGGTGCGTGTGATGCAGCAGGGCAAAGACTGGACGATCACTCAGTGGCCCGAAGCCGAAGGCGCCCTGGTGGCAGTGGACCCGCGCAATGGGGAGGTTCGGGCCATGGTGGGCGGTTTTGACTTCCGTGAAAACCAGTTCAACCACGTGACCCAAGGTTGGCGTCAGCCAGGCTCTAGCTACAAGCCATTTTTGTACGCCGCGGCCATGGAAAACGGCGTGATGCCCGAGACCCTGGTCAACGACGCGCCCTTGACCAATGTGGGCGACTGGAGTCCGCAGAATGCCGACGGCACCTTTGACGGACTGATCCCCCTGCACACCGGCTTGGCCAAGTCCAAAAACATGGTCAGCATCCGCCTCGTTCAGCTGCTGGGCCCCCAGGCCGCACGGCAATGGACAGGTCGCTACGGCTTCGACGTGGACAAACAACCGGACAACCTGACACTGGCCTTGGGCGCTGGATCGACCACGCCGCTGCAGATGGCGGGTGCGTATGCGGTCATCGCCAACGGTGGACTGAAGGTCAACCCGGTGGTGATCAAACGCATCAGCGATGCGCAAGGCAAGACGGTGTTCGAAGCACCCACGCCGAATGCGGGCGAAGGGCAGCGCGTGATCCCCGCCCGCAATGCGTTCCTGACCTCGACGCTGCTGCAGGAGGTCGCCCGCAGTGGCACGGCCGCCAAGGCACAAGCGCAACTGCGTCGACCCGACCTGTTTGGCAAGACGGGCACGACCAACGACGTGTTCGATGCCTGGTTCGCTGGCTTTCAGCCCAACCTGGTGGCCGTGGTGTGGTTGGGCTATGACACGCCACGCAGCCTGGGCAGCCACGCATCGGGCGGCTCGCTGGCCCTGCCGGCCTGGATTCAGTTCATGGCCACGGCCTTGGCCCGCCAACCCGTGAAGGAGTTGGATGTGCCCGACGGGGTCGTGCACACCGAAGGTGGTTGGCGGTATGCCGAGTGGGCCAATGGCGGCTTCATCCGCGCACTGGGGATGGACGAACAAGAAATCACCCCGGCCATGATCCCAACACCGCCCAGCCCGGCGGCGTCAGAGACCCTCGAAGGAGCGGGAGAGGTCGTTGGCGCAGCCAGCTCGGCCTCGGCACCTGTTGTGCACGCGGTGCCTTGATGCCTGGCGCTGACTGATCGCAGCCGATGCCAGCGCTGCTGCATTACACCCTGCTGTGCGCCCCGATGTTCGCGCTGGTGGGTGCTGGGTGGTGCCTGAGCCGGTGGTGGCCCGGGCCCCGCAGCTTGCATGAGGCGCTGTCGCGCTTTGTGTTTGGCGTGGCCCTGCCGGCCCTGCTGTTTGGCTTGATGAGCGACCTGTCGCGCCTGCCGCCAGTGGACCCGCGCGTGCTGCTGGCGTTTTTCGGGGGCTGCCTGCTGGTGTTTGGCTTTGGGCGCTGGCTGGCTTGGCGGGTGTTCGGGCTCGATGGGGTGTCGCAGTCGCTGTTTGCGCTGGCGGGCATTTTTTCCAACAACGTGCTGCTGGGCATTCCCCTGGCCCAGTCCACCTTGGGAGACCGGGCCATGCCCACCGTGGCGCTGGTGCTGGTGTTCAATTCGCTGACCCTGTGGACGCTGGCCACCGTGTCAGTGGAGTGGGCCAAACAGGGGCGCCCCTCGATGGCGGGCTTTGGTGCCACGCTCAAAGGGGTGCTTCGCAATCCGGTGATCGTGGGCATCCTCAGCGGCACGGCCGTGGGCTTGAGTGGCTGGGTCATGCCCGAATGGCTGCACACACCTTTGCAATGGGTCGGCCAGACAGCAGGCCCTTTGGCCCTGCTGACCCTCGGCATGGGCTTGGCGGCACACGGCATCCGCGCCCATTGGCGCACGAGCATGGCCATGTGCACCATCAAGTTGGTGCTGCAGCCCGCGGTGGTGTGGGCCCTGGCCCGCGGTTTGGGGCTGGGTGACATGGAGACCAGGGCCGTGACCTTGCTGGCGTCGATTGCCACCGGCGCCAACGTGTATTTGATGTCGCGTCAGTTCAAGGCACTGGAAGGCCCGGTGGCGGCCAGCTTGGTCATGTCGACGGCTACGGCGGCCATCACGACGCCGCTCTGGCTGGCCTGGACGGCCTGATCGCCCACGCAGACGGGGCCTCACAGGCGAATGCTGGCTTGTGCATGTTGCATGGCCATCGTCCATTTGCCTTGCGCTGCAGCCTGCGCCACAGGCAGGTTTTCGCAGATCGCGATCTTTTGGGTGAAGTGCAGTCAGGCGACCACAACCACCGCTGGCATCCATTCAAGGCGAGGCAGATGCCATGGCCTTGGTCAACTTGGCCTGCTCAGTGACGCTGCGCTGCTGCCGGGCCTGGGCATCGGGCGCCGCATCCTGCAGCATCTCGGCCAGCAGGCGCTGAGCCTCCCTGAGGTCCATGTCGCCCTGACGCAGGCGTGCGGGCAACTCCTGGATCAACTGCTCGGCCAAGGCCATGCGTCGGGCCGGCGCCAGTGAGGACGACAAGCCTTGGTACAGCTCCAGCTTCTTGGTGAAACGCAGGTAGTTGACGAGGTGGTTCAACTCCTGATCGGGCTTCTCGTGCTGTTCAGCCACCCCTTTGAGCATGCCCCACTCCATCACAGAGACATAAGGAGGGCGCTCTTTGACCTTGCCCACAATGGGCGTGAGCTCATCGGGCTGGCGCTCCACCACCTGCGCAGCTTCTTTTTGTCCTTCAATCGCCGCGGCGACCACCTTCTCCGCCACGCTCAAGGGCTCGGCCGTGGGCTGCTGTGATGTGGCCATTGGCTCCAGGCCAGCAGGCACAACAGACGGGGAAGCGCTTGTCGTCAATTCTGTGGCCGGCGCGGTGAACGACGACCAGCACCAAGCCGAAACGACAGCCACGGACACCAGGCCCAGCGCGACAGGCCACCAGCGCGGTGTGCGAGAGCGCCATTGAATCGTCGACATGGGAAGACCTTTCATCCACATTCAAAAAAGCCCCTCCCTGCCCTCAACCACATGGGCTCGGGCGGAGAGGGGCTGGCCCTCAGATCAGTACTTCGTTGGGGCAGGAGGTGCCACGTTGAAGCTGTACGACTGACCCGTACCCGACATCAAGGCGGTCAAGATGCCCGACACGAAGCAGCCCTTGATTTGGGGGAAGGTCGTGGTGCCGGTGAAGGTCAGGCCACCATTGCCCAAGGAGGAAACAGGACCGTCAAAGTTCAGCGGGAACTCGACCGGCGTGACCGTCTTGCACTCACCGAAAGGAATGCCCAGCAAGGACGTGACCGTGATGTTCACGTAAGCCTTGCCATGCACGTGCAAGATACCGTCGTTGTCCAAGCTGGTGGTACCCGTGGTCTCGCCGACCGGGGTGATGCGCAGACCGACGGGCACTGGCAAACCAATGATGTTGATCGATTGCTTGAATTCAGGCACCACCAAGTTGCCCTTGAGGGTCTTTGCCGTGATGTTGGCATCGGCCGTGAAGGTCGATGTGGCAGGCAGGTTCACCGTTTGCTTGAGGGTCTTGAGGCCCACGCTGGCGGTCAAGGGCCACTTGGTCAGGGAGACCACGAAGTCACCACCACCTGGGTTGGCGATCGACTTGGGCTCTGGAGCGTTGTTGCCACAGGTGCCAGTCGCAGGCTTGCCGGCGAAGCGGTCACCCAACCAGGTCAACACATTGGGCGCTGCCTGGAACTGCGTGACGATGTGCTCGCTGGGGTAGACGTCGAACGTGACGTTGGGGTACTTGGCGCAGTATTGACGCTTCAGCGCAATGTCTTGGTCCAGGGGAATGAACTCGTCAGCCTGGCCATGGTATTGGTACAAGGGCACGTTGACGGGCTGCAGCCCCAGGTTTTGGGCGACCAAGGTGTCATTGACGTAGCCAATGTCTTCCAACTCGGTGAGCGTGGTGTTGTTCAGCGTGTAGTCGGAAAGTTTGCCATTCAAGTGGGTCAGCAAGGCAGTGAAAACACACTGTGTCTGCAACTTGGCCAATTCAGCCTTGCCAAAGTCGCTGGCAATCGTTCCAACGGGAATGCCCTTGGGGTATTGCTTAGACAAGCCAGAGACGGCTGAGAACAAGAACCCGGCGCCCAAATTGCCATCCAGGTTCAACGAAGTCTTGATGAAATCAGCCGGAATACCACCCGCGGCCACACCCACGACGTTCAAGCCAGGTGCGTAGCTGGTCAACAACTCGGCTGCCCATGCAGACGATTGACCACCTTGCGAATAGCCCCAGATGGCGGCCTTCGAGGTGGCGGTGATGCCGGTGGCAGGGATGCTGGTCGCCGCCGTGAAGATGTCCAGCACGGCGTGGCCTTGCGAGGCGCCGGCCAGGTAGGTCGACGACGCGCCGTTCAGGTAGCCCGCATAGTCAGACACCAGCACGGCGTAACCGGCCTTCAACGCGGCTGCGATGTTGGCGTTTTCATAGTCGGTGCCCTTGGCCATTTGGCGCGAAGGCGCGCAATCATTGGCCAGACCGTGCGTGCCCACGGCGTACAGGATCACGGGGCGAGGGCCGGTGCCGGTCCAGACGGCGCTGGGAACCAGCACCGTGCCCGACACGTAGTTGCTCTTGCCCACAGAGTCAGTGGATTGATAAACAACGTTCCAGGCATTGGTGGCTGGCGCGGTGTCGCCCAGCTTGACGGTCGTTTGGCGATACGACACCAGATCACCGTGAACGCCAGCAGGTGCCGTGGCGGGAATGTTGTAGAACGTGGCGTCAGCGGGGCCCACCACAGGGGCTGCATGAGCCGCAGAAATGGCCAGTGCCAGTGCCGTCAAGGGCAAGGCCACAACGGCCTTCGAGGCGAATTTGTTGAACATGTCTCTCTCCTGAGCAATGAGGCAACCGTCACATCGATTGCCGACAGTCGATTAACTGTCAACGTTATTTTCAGGATAAGACGCTTCGAGCTCCCAGAGGGTTTGCGCGTTTTACACCCTTCAGCAATGCCCTTTTTGCGGCGAGAACAAGGGGTGCCACACACAAAGGGTTAGGGGTTTGACCCCGACACCATGGCTGCGCCCACCTTGGCCTACAGGTCTTGCGCAGTCAGGTAAAGCCGCAGGTCAAACTCGTACTGGTGGTAGCTCGGTTCCATGTGCGCGCACAGCTGATAGAAGGCCTTGTCATGGGCTTTTTCTTTGAGGTGAGCCAGTTCGTGGACCACGATCATGCGCAAGAACTCTGGAGGCGTGTCTTTGAACAAAGTGGCCACGCGGATCTCGTGCTTGGCCTTGAGCTTGCCGCCTTGCACGCGAGACACCGCGGTGTGTGTGCCCAAGGCATGCGAAATCACCTTGAGCTTGCTGTCGTAGGCCACCTTGTTGATGGGGGCGGCGTTGCGCATGTGGCGGGTCTTGAGGTCCATCACGTAGTCGTACAAGGCCGTGTCGGACTTGACCGCGTGTTGCTCGGGGTAGCGCTGGCGCAGGGTCTCAGAAAGCTTGCCCGCATCGATCAAGGCTTGGACTTGCTGCAGCAGCTGCGGCGGGTAGCCGGCCAGGTACTTGAGCTGCGGCGCATGGGTCTGGACCACGCGATCAGGGTGCGATGTGTTCGGCATGGTCGTACAGCGCCCCCAGGATGTCTTGTGCGCGCTCGTCGTCTTCATTGAGCTGCTCGCTCAGTTGGTCAATGCGTTCAAAGAACGCGGCCAGGCTCAAGCCCGGGCCTTGTCCATCGATCAGGCGGGCGCGGCGCAGCGCCAACCAGCGTGCTTGCTCGGCCTCATTGAGCGTGTCGGAGAAGTTGCGCGCGCGGTAGCGAAACAGCAGCTCGTCCAGGCGCTCGTCCACAAAGGCCGGCGATTTGTCGGCCAGTTGCTCGGGGCTGAGGTGCCGCAGGCGCTCCAGCACGCGGCGGTCTTCGTTGCCCACAAAGCCCCCGTACAGGTCTTCATCGACATCGGTGTGCATGGCGTGCCGCTCACGCTCGCGGCGGGCATAGACCTCGGCCCAGATGCCGTCCATGCTGGGGCCGTGGCCAGCAGCGGTTTCGGCGTGGCGCAAGGCCTGCTCCAGATCCAGCCCCCAATTGGCCATGACCTCGGGCGTCGCCACCTTGAGGTTGCCGATCACGATGGGCGACTTGTTGATGTGCACGCTCTTGATGGGCAGGCGCTGCACGCCCTCGGGCAAATCGGCGCTGCGGGTGAACACGCGCAGGCGGATCTCGTCGGCGCTCAAGCGAAACAGCTCGCTGGGGTCATGGGCCAAATCCCAGCACAGGATTTCGTTTTTGTTGGACGGGTGCTGTGCCAGCGGCCACACCAGCGCCATGAAACCGCGGTCGCTGCCAAACATGCTCGACAAGTGCAAAAACGGCTTCCACTGGCTGCGGGGTTTGTCGAGGCCGGCCTCAAGCAGCACCGCGTCTTTCTTGCGCAGCTTCAGGCAGAAGTCCCACAGGCGCGGCTGGGCCTGTTTGACCAGTCGGGCCACGGCAATGGTGGCGCGCACGTCTGACAGGGCATCGTGCGCCGCCTCGTGCGACAGGCCGTTGGCCTGCGTGAGCGCTTCGAGCTTGAAGCTGGGCTTGCCATCGGGGCCCAGAGGCCAGCGGATGCCTTGGGGCCGCAGCGCCCAAGTGCAGCGCACCACGTCGATCAGGTCCCAGCGGCCACAGCCGTTTTGCCATTCGCGGGCGTAGGGGTCGATGAGGTTGCGCCAAAACAGGTGGCGGGTAACTTCGTCGTCAAACCGGATGGTGTTGTAGCCCACGCCGATCGTTTCGGGCGTGGCAAGCTCGTGCTCGATGGCGGCGGCAAAGGCGTGTTCGGGCACGCCGCGCTCGGCACAGGTCTGCGGCAGGATGCCGGTGAGCAAACAAGCCTCTGGGTCAGGCAGGTAGTCCAGCGCAGGCTGGCAATACTGCATCAGGGGCTCGCCCACCTCGTTGAGATCGGCATCGGTGCGCACGCCGGCGAACTGCGAGGGCCGGTCGTGCCGAGGCACCTTGCCGAAGGTTTCGTAGTCGTGCCAGTAAAAAGTGAAGTCGCCGCTCATGACCAGTCCATTCCAACGCAAGGCTGCCAAGCAAATGAAACGGCCCGGCTGGTGGCATCACCAAGCGGGCCGCGCAGTGAACGCCAGCCTTGCAAAGCCAGCGCACACAGGGGTGTCAAGCGATCAGCGCTTGCGCAGCACCAAGCTGCCCACCGAATAACCAGCGCCAAAAGAGCAGATCACGCCCAGGTCGCCCTTTGCCAGGTCGGCACGGTGCGTGTGGAAGGCGATCACCGAACCGGCGGACGCCGTGTTGGCGTATTCGTCCAGGATCAAGGGGGCGATGTCTTGCGTGGCTTCGCCACCGATCAACTTCTTGATGACCAACTGGTTCATGGTCTGGTTGGCCTGATGCAGCCAGAAGCGGCGAACCTGTGTGGGCTCAAGCTTCAGGGCGCCCAGTTGGGCTTCGATGTGCGCCGCGGCAATCGGCACCACTTCTTTGAAGACCTTGCGGCCTTCTTGGCGGAAGGTTTTATCGCGGGCCAGCGGGTCGCTGTCTTCACTGCGGTTCATGTAACCGAAGTTGTTGCGGATGTTGTTGGAGAACTGCGTTGCCAGGTGCGTGCTGAGCACTTCCCACTGCTCGGGGCCCGTGGCCGTGTCGGCGCTTTCAACGATGGTGGCCGTGCACACATCACCGAAGATGAAGTGGCAATCACGGTCTTTCCACTCTTGGTGAGCCGAGGTGATTTCTGGGTTGACCACCAGCACGCACTTGGCCGAGCCCGACTTGATGGCGTTGGCCGCTTGCTCAAGCGCAAAGGTGGCGGCCGAGCACGCCACGTTCATGTCAAAGCCATAGCCCTTGGCGCCAATCGCCTGCTGGATCTCAATGGCCATGGCTGGGTAAGCGCGCTGCATGTTGGCCGACGAGCAGATCACGGCGTCAACATCGGCACCTGTCTTGCCGGCTTGCGCCAGGGCCTTCTTGGCAGCGTCAACGGCGATTTCAGCCATCAGCGAGAGCTGATCGTCAGAGCGCTCAACGAAGCGGGGGTACATGCGCTTTGGGTCAAGGACGCCTTCCTTGTCGATCACATAGCGCTGCTTGATGCCGGAGGCCTTCTCGATGAACTCGCTGCTGGAGTGCGTCAAAGCCTGCACGGTTCCAGCTTCGATCTCGGCGGCGTGGTGGGCATTGAAGCTGTCCACATAGGCGTTGAAGGACACGACCAACTCATCGTTGGTGATGGTGTGGGGAGGTTGGTACAAACCCGTACCCGTGATGACAACTGCGCTCATGGCAACCAAGTCTCAGACGAAAAGAAGCGATTTTGCCACCAATACCCCCGTGCCACCTTGGGGACATCCACAGAACGGCGGGCTTCAGGCTGACTTCATGACCGGTCCCTACCATGTCGGCACCGAGCAGAAAACCGCGCGCCTCGCTGCACGCCCAGGAGATACGCATGCCCTCAAAACAAGCTGACGCCAGCGTCAGCAGCACGCCCTCGCCGAGCCGATTGATGCGCCTGAGCCATTGGGTGGTGGCGGTGGCGGTCATTTTCAACCTGCTCAACGTGCCTGATGGCCTGCACCGCGATGTCGGCACGCTCGCTGCGACCGTGGTGCTGATCCGTTTGTTGCATGAATGGCTGTGGCCCTCACCGCCCAGCGCGAGCGGACACAGCCGGTGGCTGTCGATGTGGCTGTGGGGGCTGGTCCTGGGCCTGGGCGCCAGCGGATGGCTGGCTTCGCTGGCCAGCGCAGACGACAGCCTGGCCATCAGGCATTTGCACACGCTGATGGCCAACCTCTTGCATGTGAGTGTGCTGGGGCACTGGCTGCAACGGATCCTCAAAGGCCATGCGCACCGCGATGAGGGCGAACCGGGCCTGCGCACCCACACCGAGGACCGGCCTTGAGCGCCTCACGCCGGGCTGAGGCTGCACTGGCCAAGGGGCTCAGAACGGCGCCTCGCAGGCCCAAGACACCCACTGCCCTGACACCGGGTGCACCATGCCAAGCTCAGCCGCATGCAAGTGCAGCCTGGCGAATGGGCGCTGCAAATCTGCATCGCCATAAAACGGATCGCCCACGATGGGGTGCCCCAGTGCCAACATGTGCACGCGCAGCTGGTGCGAGCGGCCCGTGATGGGCTCCAACGCCACCCGCGTCTGGCCGGCCACGGCATCGCGCGCCAACACCTGAAAGCGCGTTTGCGACGGCTTGCCGCGCTCGTGGCACACCATCTGGCGCGGGCGGTTGGGCCAGTCGGCGATCAAAGGCAGGTCAACCACCCCCTCGTCTGGCTGGACCAGGCCATGCACCACGGCCACATAGCGTTTGCTGACGCCACGGTCTTGAAAGGCCAGGCTCAAGGCGCGCTGCATGTCGGGGCCACGGGCGAACACCAGCAAGCCAGAGGTGGCCATGTCCAAGCGGTGCACGGTCAGGGCTTCCGGCACGCGCTGCTGGACGCGAGACACCATGCAATCGGCGCGGTCGTCGCCCCGCCCCGGTACCGACAGCAGCCCCTCGGGCTTGTTGACCACGATCAGCGCCTCGTCTTGGTAGACCAGGTCCAGACCCAGATCAGGCGGGGGCGTGTAAACCACGCAGGCGTCAAGCAAGGCTCACTCCGTGCGACCGGGCGAGCGGCTGGCATAACGCCGGGCCATCAGCGTGCACACGAACAGCTGCAGCTGGTGGTAAAGCATGATCGGCAAGATCAGCACGCCCATCGAGGCATTGCCACTGAACAAGAGCTTGGCCATGGGCATGCCCGAGGCCAGCGTCTTTT
>CANBUA010000056.1 GCA_947372535.1 Burkholderiales bacterium | reverse complement strand
GAGCAAGACGACACCAAAATAACATCTAAGAATCAGTCCACTGTCGGCACTCTGTGCAGGATGCCGATATTCGTATGCGTCGCGGTGCTTCTGGCCCGCTGGCGCATCCAGCAACTTCAACGCAATACACCGGAGACCTTGATGCACTTCCGCCCCACCGCCATGCAAGCCGCCCTCGCCACGCTTGCCACGCTCGCCATCCCTGGCCTGGCCTCGGCCGCGACGGATCCGTTCTTCCAATACACCGACAGCACCCCGCTGGCCAGCATCGCGCCGGGCACCGTCCTCAAGACCCGCACCATCTCGGTCACGCTCGCGGGCTTCACCACCAAGCTCAAGGCGACGCAATTGGTCTACCGCTCAACCGATGCCCAGCAGCAACCCGCAGCGAATGTCACGACCATCTTCGCGCCGGATTGCACGGCGGGCACCTCGGCCTGCCTGAACAAGAACAAGGTGATCTCTTACCAATCGTTCTACGACTCGCTCAACCCTGAAGACTCGCCCTCGCGCGCTTACGCTGGGGGCAAGCGCATCCCAGACTTGCTACCCGCGTTCGAGGTGGCGCTGGTCAGCGGGTACCTGAAGAAGGGCTACACCCTCATCATCTCCGACACCGAGGGCCAGAAGGCCAACTTCGCTGCCGGCCCGGAGTACGGCTACAACACACTAGACGCGATCCGCGCTACCTTCAACTCGCCGGCCATTGGCCTCAGCCCCGACGCCCAGGTGGCGATGATGGGCTACTCGGGCGGCGCGATCGCCACCGAGTGGGCGGCCGAACTGGCCCCAACCTACGCCCCCGACGTGAACGCCAAGCTGATCGGCGCCACCTTTGGCGGCGTACTGGTGAGCCCCGAGCACAACCTGACCTACGTTGAAGGCGCGCCCATCTGGGGTGGTGTGATGCCCATGGCGGTGGTCGGTGTCGCGCGGTCGTATGGCATCGATATCAAGCAGTACCTGACGGCGCGTGGCCTGGTTGTCTATAACCGGATTCAGAATGCGTCGATCGCCTACGTGCTCGGCCAGTATGGCAACGCCACTTGGAAGGACCTCGTCGTGCCCGAGTATCAGGACCGCACCAAGCTGCTCGATTACGTGACCGCCGTGAACAAGGTGATCATGGGCACGGGCGGCACGCCGACCATCCCGCTGCAGATTGGCCAGGGCACAGGCGGCACGCTGGAAGGCACCAAGCCCTCACCAGTTTGGGGCAAGGGTGACGGCGTGATGCTGGCCGGCGACGTACGAACCTTGGCGCGCCAGTACTGCGCCCAAGGCGTTAAGGTGCAGCACAAGGAGTACGGCAGCAGCCACTTCCTGACCATCGCAAACTGGGTGCCCGCCGCGACAGCCTGGATCGATGACAGGTTCGCTGGCAAGCCTGCGCCGGACAACTGCGCCAGCATCGCGCCTGGCAATCCGCTCGACCCGATCGTCTACACGCCTTGAGCGTGTGGCGCTGAGCGCTTGGCGTCGGCAGCTTCTGCCGGCGCCTGGCCTTATTGTGTGGCCGCATTCACCGCAATTTGCAGTGGGGCGGCCCTCGTGCTGGTGGGCGGCACGGCTTTGTCGATGCACATGGATCACCGCGTCAGTGGAGACCTGGACTTCATGATCCCAGGGCCCAAGTTGCCAGGCCATGCCATCGAGGGTTTGAAACGGTGTCGCATGCCCGTGGTTTCAACTTCGTGCCCAACGACAGTTCTGAGGGTTTGGCCGAGTTTGAAGACACCGGCATGGATTGCCACGACTACCAGCAGGACTATATGGTTGGGGGCTGCGTGAAGCTCACGTTGCTGTGTGCGGGTGCGCCTGACAGGCCGCGCGTCGCCAGCTTGGAGGAGATCTTCCGATTGAAATGCATGGCTTGCGCCAATCGGTCCAAGACCCGGGATTGGCTCGACATGCAGGTGATGCTTCAGTGGGCTTGTTTCAGCCACTGGACATTTACGCTCGTTTGAGTTGGCGGGGTGAGCGTCGAAGTTCGACATTGCCATGGGGCGGACGAAGGGTATGAGTCCTTGCTGGACGAGCCTCCTTCTTTGGCAGACATGCGGGCCTGACCGATCAGCGAGTACGCACAGGACTCACCGCAACACACTCCGATAAAACATCGCCATCCGCTGGCTCAAAGCCCGTGCACATTCTTCGGGCGTGCCTTCCTGCTTGTCCCGCAACACGCGGGACAACTGATCCCCCAGCACCGCATTGATCAGCAACACCGGCAATTGCTCGAAGGGCAAGTCGTCGCGCAACTGCGCACGCACCTCAGGGCGCTGCAAAAACTGTGCGATGGCTTGGCGGGACACATCAGGCCCCATCGCAAAGAAGGTGTCGATCAATTCGGTATTGCTGCGGGCCTCGGCCGCCAGCATGCGTTGCAGTCCCACGGCATCGGGTGAGGTCAGCAGGTTGTAGAGGCGAGTGGCGAAGTCGTTGAGCACTTCCTGGAGCGGGCGCGGGTCCTGGCCCATGTCGATGCTGTCAAAGAGTTGCTCACGTTTTTCCTGCATCAGGGCCTTGAGGATGCCGATCTTGCCGCCGAACTTGATGTAGATGGTGCGCACGGCCACGCGGGCCTCGCGGGCAATCATCTCCAGGCTCACGTTGGCGTAACCCTTTTCCAGCAGCAGGCGGGCGGCCGTGCGCTTGAGGTCTTCCGTGCGGGCCTGGACTTCCTCGGCACGAGGCCGCCCCGCACCTTTGCTCGGAGCCTTTTTCTTGGTGACAGGCGTGGGCCGTGGCGCTGATGGGGTGAGCGATTGGGACATGTCTTTTATCTTAACCGAGTTAAAAATTTAATGAAATGACCACGTTTCATTTCTTGACTTTTGGCAGGCGTTAGAAAATAATGCAATGACACCATTTCATTTTCGAGAGAGCCGCGCCATGCCAACTCAACCGGCCAAGACCGAGTCTGCTGCACTCGCCGCCGTGCCCATGACCTCCAGCACCAATGCGCCACCTGCCGCCGCGCCCGCTGCTGCCGTCGCCGGGGCCAAGCCAGCCTCCAAGGCCCGCGTCTTCACGGTGCTGGGCGTCATGGTCCTGGCCGGCCTGGGTGTGGGCGGGCGCATGTACTGGCGCAGTCAGAACTTCGTCGAAACCGAGAACGCCTACGTGGCGGGCCACGTTCACCCGGTCTCGGCGCGCATCGCCGGGGTGGTGACCAAGGTGCTGATCGAAGACAACCAGGTCGTCAAAGAAGGCCAAGTGATCGCCGAGCTCGACCCGGCCGATCAGCGTGTGAAGCTGGAGCAGATCCAGGCGCAGATCGCCTCGGTCGAGCAGCAGGTCCTGCAGGCCGATGCGCAGACGGCCCAGGCGCGGGCCTCAGCCAGTGGATCGCAGGCCCAGGTGGCACAGGCGCAGGCCCAGTCGCTGCGCGCGCAGCAGGATGCCGAGCGCTATGGCCAGCTCTACAACACGCAGATGAAGGCCGTGTCCCGGTCCGAGGTGGACGCGGCCAATGCGGCACGCACTGGCGCGTTGGCCGATGTGGCCGCCCGCAAGGATGCCGCCCTGGCCGCGCAGGCTCAGGTGGTCGCGGCCCAATCGGCGCGCGAGGTGCTCAAGGCCCAGATCAAGGTGTTGCAGGCACAGGCCAAGGATGCCCAGTTGCAGCTGGGCTACAACCAACTCGTGGCGCCCGTCGGCGGCCGCCTGGGCAAGCGCAGCATCGAAGTGGGCGCGCGGGTGCAGCCGGGCCAGCAACTGGCCGCCATCGTGGAAGACAAGGTGTGGGTCACGGCCAACTTCAAGGAAACCCAGCTGGCAGGCCTCAAGCCCGGCCAGGAGGTGGATGTGGCCATCGACGCGCTGCCCGGTGAGCATTTGAAAGCCAGGCTGGACAGCTTCTCACCCGCCTCGGGCAATCAGTTCGCGTTGCTGCCTGCCGACAACGCCACCGGCAACTTCACCAAGATCGTGCAGCGTGTGCCCGTCAAGCTGACTTTTGCCGATGCCGACATCCAGCGTCTGGCCGGCCGCCTGGTGCCGGGCATGTCGGCCACGGCCGAAGTGGATCTGCGCCAGTCGTCGAGCGAACGGCGCTGAGCCTTTGCCCGGCTTTGAGAAGACACCATGTCGAGCACCACTTCGCCTTCCAACTTCGTCCCCACGATGGCTGATCCCAACCAGCGCGTGGAACTGCGCACCTGGCTCGCCGTGGCGGCTGGCCTCCTGGGCGCCTTCATGGCGGTGCTGGACATCCAGATCACCAACTCGTCGCTCAAGGACATCCTCGGCACGCTGTCGGCCACGCAAGAGGAGGGCTCTTGGATATCGACTGCCTACCTGTGCGCGGAAATCGTCGTCATCCCGCTGACTGGCTTGTTGTCACGCGTGCTGGGCCTGCGCGCCTACATGGTCGGCACCACGGCCATGTTCCTGGTCTGCTCGACGCTGTGCGGCGCGGCCTGGAACCTGCCCAGCATGATCGTGTTCCGCATGATGCAGGGCTTCACGGGCGGGGCCTTGATTCCCATGGCCATGACCCTGGTGATGACCAAGCTGCCGCCGGCCAAGCGCGCCGTGGGCATGGCCATGTTCGGTCTGACCGCGACGCTCGCGCCCACGCTGGGCCCGACGCTGGGCGGCTACCTGTCGGAGCTCTACGGCTGGCCCTCGATCTTCTACATCAACTGGGTGCCCGGCCTGCTGCTGATCGTTGGCATCATCAATGGCCTGGATGCTGAGCGCCGCAACTGGTCGCTGCTGGGCAACGCCGATTGGCTGGGCATTGCATTCATGGCGGTTGGCCTGGGCAGCCTGACGATCTTCCTGGAAGAGGGCAATTCGAAAGACTGGTTCGATTCGAACTTCATCCGCACCTTCGCCACGCTGGCCGTGGTGGGCCTGGTGGGGTGGGTGAGCACCAGCCTGCTGCGCGAGGACCCCTTCGTGGACCTGCGCCTGTACCTGCGGCGCAACTTCTTCGTGGCGGCCGTGCTGGCCGCCGTCACGGGCATGGCCTTGTATGGCTCGTCCTTTTTGCTGCCTTTGTACCTGGGCCAGATCGCGGGCTACACGCCCATGCAGATCGGCGAGGTGATCATGTGGGCGGGCTTGCCTCAGTTGTTCATCATGCCCTTCGCGGCGGGCTTGTCGTCCAAGGTGGACAACCGCGTGTTGTGCTCGATCGGCCTGGGGCTGTTCGGCGTCTCCTGCCTGATGAACAGCTACATGGATGCCACCGTGGGCTACGACCAGTTGCTGGCCTCCCAGGTGGTGCGTGCGCTGGGTCAGCCGTTCATCATGCTGACGCTGTCCAACTTCGCGATGGCGGGCATCAGCCCGAAGGACATGCCCTCGGCCTCCAGCCTGTTCAACATGACGCGCAACCTGGGAGGCTCCATCGGCATCGCGATGCTGGCCTCCATGTTGACCAACCGCCAGCACTTCCACTCGGCGCGCCTTGGCGAATCGGTGTCCATGCTGTCTGACGCGACCCAGGCCCGCCTGGACCAGTTGACCCAAGGCTTCATTGCCGGCGGCATCGACCCGGCCCAGGCCGCCAACCAGGCCCTGGCGATGATCGACCGCATCGTGCGACGTGAATCCTACGTAATGGCCTACAACGACGGCTTCTTGATCATGGCGGCGGTGCTGTTCTTTTGCATCGGCGTGCTGTGGTTCGCCGACAAGGTCAAGTCGCCCTCGGGCGGCGGCGCGGGCGCCCATTGAGCCCCTCAAGAAGATTTGGAGAAGACATGTTCAAGCACTTGAACCGCAGCGTGAGCGCTGCCGCCACTTTGGTTGCGCTGGCCGCGCTCAGCGCCTGCGCCACGGTCGGCACCGACTTTGCCGAGCCGGCCTTGGCGACCTCGCCAAGCTACCGCCATGCCGTGAACAAGGCGGGCGATGCCGCGCACCTGCCTTTGGACAGCTGGACTTTGTTTGGCGATGCCACCTTGGATGCATTGGAGCTGCGTGCGCTGCGCGACAACCCCAATGTCAAGGTCTATGCCCAGCGTCTGGTCGAAGCCCAGGCCCAGTTGGGCGTGGCGCGTTCGGAAGATGGGGTGAAGGTGGGCGCCAGCGCATCGACGGCCTATTCGCACACGTCCAAGGAAACCTCGCAGGCCATCATGCTCGGTGGCCGCTCGATCGAAGGCAGCAACCACACCGTGGGCGTCTCGCTGTCTTACGAGCTGGACCTGTGGGGCCGTGTGCGCCGCGCTGTCGAGTCGGCCGACGCACAGGCCCTGGCGGCTCGCTATGACCGCGACGGTGTGCTGCTCATGCTGTCCAACCAGGTGGCGGTGAGCTACTTCCAACTGCGAGGCCTGGATGCCGAGATCAACATCCTGGCGCGGGCGCTGGACACGCGCAAGGAGAGCGAGCAACTGGTGTCTGCCCGCTTCGACTCGGGCTTGTCCAACGAGCTTGACCTTTCTCGTGCCCGCGTCGAGCGCGCCAATGCCGAGGCCGACCTGCACGAGTCACGGCGCCAGCGCCAGGCGATCGAGCATGGCCTGGCCGTGCTCGTCGGGGCATCTCCCAGCGAGCCTCTGATCGCGTCTTTGGGTGATGCTGCCAAGACCGCCTTGCCCACGCCGCCGAGCATTCCCGTCGGCTTGCCGGCCAGCCTGCTGGCCCAACGGCCGGACCTGTCGTCCAGCGTGGCCGGGCTGCGCGCTCTCAATGCCCAGGTGGGTGTGGCCGAAGGCGCGTTCTATCCTTCCGTGAGCTTGACGGGCAGCTACGGTTTTGCCTCCGAGAAGCTGCGCAACTTGACGGGTGGCGATGCCCAGCAGTTCAGCATCGGCCCCCTGGCCCTGTCGCTGCCCATCTTTGATGGCGGCCGCAACCAGGCCAATCTGGCGGTCAGTCAGGCCCGCTATGCAGAGGCCTTGGCCAGCCACCGGGGCAAGTTGCTGACTGCCTTGCGTGAGGTCGAGGATGCCTTGTCCGATGTGCAGCAACGCCAGTTGCAGGCCAATGCCCAGGGTCAGGCCCAGCAGGCCGCCGCGCGGGCCTATGAGGTGGCGCGCGCCCGTTATGACCGGGGTGTGTCCAACTACCTGGATGTGATCGATGCCCAGCGCAGCAGCCTGGCCGCTGACCGCGCGGCGGCGCAGATCCGCACGCAACGCTTGCTCGCGGCCGTGAGCCTGGCGCGTGCATTGGGTGGTGGTTGGTCGCCCGAAGCGTCTGTGACCCTGGCGGAGAAGTTGCCGCAGTGAGCCAGGGCCGCGTGGCGCGGACGCGGCCTTTGCCTTGAGGGTGGTGCGCCAGCGAGCTTCGGTTTTTGAGCCAGCGTGAAGAATCCGACTTGGATCTCCTCAAGTCGATGCCTGTTGCGCCCGAAAACACGTCAACCCCTGGCCATCGATGACCACCCCCGCTTCGCCTTCCCTCGACCCATCGCCTGCACCCGCCAAGCCATCCACCTGGTCACAGGTCGTGGCTGGGCGAGAGGGGACGCAACGCCAGGCCATCAAGCGCCTGTTCTTTCTGTGGCCCGGCGTTCTGATCCTGGGCATCCTGCTGCTGCTGGGTCTTGGCATGGGCCTGGCGCCAGTCCGTGAGACCCACTGGTTGTTCGCCTATGGCTTGGCCGGTTTCCTGAGTTTTTACGGCCTGCTGCGCTCGGGTGTGAGCCGTCATTGGCGTGAGCCCTTGCTGGTTTTTCCTCAGACCTGCTTCTACGTCACGCTCGTGGTGCTGGCCTATGTGCTGGTCCCCTGGACGCGCGAGCTGGTGGTTCAGTGGCTGTGCCTGCTCATCCTGTTCGACATGCGCCGCCTGAGCGCTCGGCAGGTGCTGCTCATTGTGGCGCTGGCCTATGGGCTGCTCATGCTGGCGATGCTGATGCTTCAGTGGCATGCCCCTGGCAGCATCGACTCCGGCCCCGAGGTGGTCAACATTGGCATGGCGGCTGTCACCCTGGGCGCCTTGATGGTCGTGACGCGGGTCGCACGGCGGGTGGAAGAGCAGCGCAAGGCTCAGCGCAGCAAGCTGGCCGCCACCGTGGCCCGGCTGGACGAGCTGGCCATCCGAGATGCATTGACCGGCGCCTTGAACCGCCGCCATGCCCAGGCCCTGCTCCAGGAGGCCTTGCGCCGGCATGCGCGCAGCGGCCGGCCCTGCTGTGTGGCCATGCTCGACATCGACCACTTCAAACGCATCAACGATGGCCACGGGCATGCCGTGGGTGATGCGGTGTTGCGTGAGGTGGCGCAACTGCTCGTCAAGCAAATGGGCGGCCTCTGCCCGGTGGGCCGCTGGGGCGGTGAAGAGTTCGTGGTGCTGATGCCTGAGCACACCCTGGCGCAGGCCGAGGCGGTGCTCGCGAAGGCGGCGCAGGCGGTGCGTGAGCATGGTTGGCAAGTGCATGCCGCCGGCTTGACGGTGAGCTTCTCCGGTGGCTTGGCGCAGCATCGGGTGGGCGATGAGGTCGCGCACCTGCTGGAGCGGGCCGACCAAGCCTTGTATGCCGCCAAAACGGCAGGCCGCGACCGGATCGACGCCGAGCGATGACGGCGCTTGCCTGGCCATCGCGCTCGCGGCTGCTGGCCTGGCTGGTGGGCACCGATCCGCGCATGGTGGCGCGGCGCAGCCTGTGCCTGGTGGCCTCGGTTGTCTACAACTGCTGGATCATCTTGCTGCTGGTCTATGCTGAGCCCAAGGGCCTGGTCTCCAGCGCCGTGGCGAATTTCTTCGTCCTCTACATCTGCGTGGCGCAGCTCACGTTCTACCCGCTGGTACGCAGCCGCCTCACCCTCAACTGGGCCGACCCCGGCCTGGTGGTTCCGCAGATGCTCTGGGCCAGTGGCGTGATGGTCCTGGGTTATGTGCTGGCCCCTGTGGTGCGCCCGGCGGCCTTTCAAACCCTGTGCCTGATCCAGGTCTTCGGCTTCCTGACCTTGCGGCCGCGCCAGACCCTGCTGGTGGGTGGCGTCGTCATGGCCATGGTGGGCCTGGCCTGGCTGTTGATGATGATGACCTGGATCCCGCAGCAGATCGACCTGCGGGCAGAAGCCTTGAAGATCACCGGCACCTTCTTCGGCCTGTTCGCGCTGATGATGCAGTCCCACTACTTCGCCCGTGTGCGCGAGGGCATCCACCGAGAAAAGCTGGCGCTGGCTGAAGCCGCGGCGCGTCTGCAGCACATCACCTTCCATGATGCCTTGACAGGGCTGTGCAACCGGGCGCACATGGAAGCGCGACTGGCCTTGGAGATCGAGCGCGTGGGCGCGGGTGGCCCCGGTTTCTCCGTGGCGCTGGTGGACCTGGATCACTTCAAGCGCATCAACGATGTCCACGGTCACCCGACGGGTGATGCAGTGCTCGTGGCTTTTGCGCAGCGGGCCCGGGAGGTGCTGCGTGAGACCGACCTGGTGGCGCGCTGGGGCGGCGAGGAGTTCCTGATCCTGATGCCCGACACCGTGCCGGGTGACCTGGCCTGCAAAGCCATCGACCGCCTGCATCACAGCCTGGCGGCTGCCCCGCTCATCCAGTCAGAGCGTGTGCCTTTGGCGGTGAGCTTCTCGTGCGGCATGGCCGATTCCACGCCCGGTCTGGGCCTGGCCTCCTGCCTGGAGCGCGCGGACAAAGCCTTGTACCGGGCCAAGCACGCCGGGCGCAAGCGCACGGTGCTGGCAGATGCTTCGGACCTGTCCCTACAATCGGCTTGAATGCAAGGCGCATTGGACGCCAAAGGCCAACATCCCATGAATGATGATCACCAAGCGCTTGCCCGCCGCGAGTTTCTTCGCCAGTTGTTCCTGAGCGCGGGTGGTGTGTGTGCCGCCACCCTGGGCCCGGTCAGCTTGGCGCGCGCGCAGCGCCCCGCCTTTTCCCTGGCTGACATCGGCGGCCTGCTGCCCCCTGATGCCAATGGCATCCGCCTGCCCGCTGGCTTCTCGTCGCGCGTCGTCGCGGTCTCAGGCCAGCGGCCCGTGGCGGGGGGCAACTACACCTGGCATGGCGCGCCCGACGGCGGTGCTGCGTTTGCCAGCCCCGATGGCGGCTGGGTCTATGCCAACAACAGCGAGTTGGGCAACAGTACTGGCGGGGTCGGTGCGTTGCGCTTCAATGCGGCGGGCCAGGTGGTCAACGCCTACCGCATCCTCTCGGGCACATCGGTCAACTGCGCAGGGGGCCCCACGCCTTGGCAGACTTGGCTGTCGTGCGAGGAGCATGCCACCGGGCAGGTGTGGGAATGCGATCCTTTTGGCGTGGTCACCGCCAGCGCACGCCCGGCGCTGGGCATCTTCAGGCATGAGGCGGCGGCCGTGGACCCGGTCAACAAGGTGGTCTATCTGACTGAAGATGAACCCACCGGGCGCTTCTACCGTTTCGTGTGCAGCGTGGCCGATTGGCCAGCCAACGCGGCCCGGCCCGCCTTGAAATCGGGCACGTTGCAGGTGCTCAAATTCAATGGCCTGGCCAACAATGCCCACCCCGCCGATGGCTTGGACCTCAAGCGGCCCCATCCCGTGCAGTGGGTTGATGTGGTCGATCCGGTCCAGCCGCAAAGCACCGTGCGCACTGCCATGGGCAACCGAGCCCCTGGCACCATCTTCAATGGTGGCGAAGGCCTTTGGTACTTCAAGGGCATCGCGTACTTCGCGACCAAGGGCGACAACCGCATCTGGGCTCATGACATTGCCCAGCAGACCCTGCAAGTCATCTACGACTTTGCCACGGCCAGCGCGGCCGACCGTGTGCTGTCGGGCGTGGACAACCTGACGGTCAGCCGCTGGGGCGATGTCCTGGTGGCCGAGGATGGCGGCAACATGGAGCTGTGCATGATCCTGCCCAATCGGCAGGTCAAGGTTCTGCTGCGTGTGGAAGGGCAGGACAGCTCGGAGATCACCGGCCCGGCCTTCTCGCCCGATGGCCGACGCCTTTACTTCAACTCGCAACGCGGTGGCTTGAGCGGCAGCGGGCTGGGGATCACCTACGAGGTGATGCTGCCCGCTTGATGTCGGATGGCCCCTACAGCAAGTCGAGTCGGACACTGCTGCCCCTTGCGCAGCTTCTTTGAGAGCATGGATACCGGTCCCTGCCAAGGAAGTATCGATGCCCAACGCGATGTGGTTCCTCCTCATCGGGATCCTCATGCTCAGCCGTGGTCTGTCCAGCACCACGCTGAAAAAACTGCCATTCACACCTGCCATCGTCTACCTGGGCGTGGGATTTGTCCTCGGCCCCAGCGTGTTGCAACTGTTCTACTTTGATCCGCTCAAAGAGCCGGCCCTGCTGGAATTGCTGACTGAAGTCGCCGTGTTGATCTCGCTGTTCTCGGCCGGTATCAAGATGCCTGTGCCGATCAGGCGGGCTCGCTGGCGGTTCCCGGTCAGGCTGGCTTGGGTCTCCATGACGCTGACCATCGCTTTGATGGCCGCCTTTGCCTACGCCGTGCTCGGCTTGCCTTGGGGCGCGGGTGTGCTGCTCGGCGCGATTTTGGCGCCCACCGACCCAGTGCTGGCCACCGATGTGCAGTCCCGCCATGCGGGCGACAACGACCAGCTTCGATTCACGCTCACCTCCGAGGCCGGCATGAACGATGGCACGGCCTTTCCTTTCGTGGTGCTGGGGCTGGGCCTGCTCGGGGTGCATGAGCTGGGCGAGTTCGGTTGGCGCTGGCTGGCCCTGGATGTGGTGTGGGCCACCTTGGGTGCCATTGGCATCGGCCTGGTCGGCGGCGCGGCCACGGCCCGGCTGGTGTGGAAACTCAGGCGCTCGGCGAAGCGACATGATGTGTTGGATGACCTGGTGGGACTTGGCCTGATCGCCATCGTCTACGGCCTGAGCGTGGCGGCCCACACATGGGGCTTCTTGGCGGTGTTTTTCGCGGCCGTGTCTTTGCGGCAGATGGAGATGCACCTGTCACGCCAATCCGGCATCCAGCCCGATCGACTCAATGCCGACGTGGCCGAGCCGGTGGACCCGATGGCCAGCCCTGGGCCCGTGCCTCCACCCATTGTCAGCGCGGAGTCACTGGTCTTCAAGGAGCATTTGGAGCGGCTGTCCGAGTTGATGCTGGTGCTGCTGCTGGGCGGCATGCTGGCCCTGGACTTCTGGAACTGGCGCACGGTGAGTCTGGGTGTGTTCCTGTTCGTGGTGGCGCGCCCGCTCAGCACCTTCATCGGCCTGATGGGCACGGACATGCCATGGCGCATGCGCGCCATGGCCGGGTGGTTTGGTGTGCGCGGCATCGGGTCGATTTATTACCTGGTCTATGCCATCCAGCATGGCTTGCCGCATGAGCTCTCGCGCGATCTGATCCAGCTCTCGCTGGTGGTGGTCACCATGTCCATCCTCGTGCATGGCACCAGCGTCAAGCCCTTGTTGCGGCTGTTCTGGCGGCCGCGTGCGGCGGGCTGAATCGAAGGCTGTTGTTGAAAGGCTAATGCCCAGTTTTCCGAGCGCTTTTGGCGGCTACGGACCGAGCCCACCTGATTTGCAATCAACCGTGCTTTGAAAAATTCGGCGTCGCCGTCTTTGCACGTGGCTGATTCATCGTCCCTCAGGTGCTTATGCTCAACAAAAAAACCAAGTCTCCGTTCATCGCC
Source organism: Burkholderiales bacterium (assembly GCA_947372535.1). The sequence continues at coordinate 6,901 of CANBUA010000056.1, read as the reverse complement.
ATGCGAAAGGCCCTGCTACCTGGCCTGTTGACCTCGTTGGCCTTGCAAGCGCTGCCCATGTCGGCCCAGGCGCAGGGCATGCCCGAGATCACGCCCAGCCTCAAAAAGATGCTGGGCGGGCTCCCGATCGCAGGCCTCAAGGACGACGTGCAAGGCATGGTCGCTGCGCTCAAGAAAACCAGTTGTGGTGGGGGCCTGACGGGCTGCTATGCCACCCAGGCCGGCCCGATTCAGCTTTACTTCTTCACCAGCAAGAATGCTCAGCAGACCTTCCTGCTGGTGCTCGACAAGACAATGACGATGCCGCCGCTGCTCAAGGACAGTGTTCAGAAAGCCATGGGCGGCACCCAACTGGCCTCGCCCATCATCTCCATCTCGACCACCGACTACGCGCTTGATGTGAGCAAGATGCCCGCGCCCCTTCAGAAGGTGGTGCGCGATAGCTACTTCAATGTCAGCTCGCTGGAGTTCTCCAGCGGTGTTCAACTGGCCGCCCGCGCCAACCTGGGCGGTGCGATCAAGATCGCGATGGAAAGCCTGGGCGTGCGCGCGGACCAGCTCACCATGCGTGCTGCTGTGGTGATGCCCATTCCGACTGATTTGGCCGGTGGCGCCGGCACCGGGGCGGGTCTGGCTGATGCCGTGAGCCATGGCGACACCATGAAGAAGGCTGGACTCGACTCATTGAAGCCAGAAGCCTTCGTGGAGTTCCAGTTCGCGCCGAACGCCAAGCTGCCGATGATCCTGCCGCCGATGAACCTGACAGACGCGACCTTCTTCATCAACAACAGCCTCACTTTTGGCTACAAGGGCAATGCCGCCTTCAAGGGCGTGGGCGACAAGAAGTTCCTGATCCAGTTCCAGACGCCCTTGACCCCCGAGGGCGCCATGGACCTGGCGGACTTCCAGTTCCGCATGGCCTCACCGGCCAAGATCACCATGGAAGACGCCATGAACGTGATGTTGGCCATGGCCACGCCTGACCGTCGCCTGGCCAAGTACGGTGGCGGCTTCATCGGCAACATCAACGCCTACAAGAAAGCCCTGCAGGATTCCGCCAAGCCGCTGTCAGTGTTTCAGCTCAGGAACGCGAACCCGGTGGAATACCGCTTCGCCGACAGCACCAAGCCGTGGCCGGATGATCCCAAGTACTTCAACTTCGTGATCGCCGGCCCGCTGGCCGATGACGGACCGATGATGCGGACGGCCGGTGAGGTGGCCATCCTGGGCCAGAAGATGGGCTACATGGACAACACCACGGGCCGTTCGGGCATGCACAACCTGGTCGGAGAGTCCATCACGATCAAGCTTGGCCCGTTGGGCAAGACGCGCATCAAGATGGAGTCCCGGACCGACATCGACATGAACCGCCAGGAGATGGGCATGCGGGGCAACTTCATGGGCCAGGCTGTCAGCGTGGTCATGTCCCCGACCATGTTGACGATCGATGTCTCCGCCAGTTGCGTCAACCCCTTCGAGATCAAAGCCAAGGCCGAGATCCATCCAAGCCTGGACATCGCCCAGTTGTTCGAGGTCCAGCCCGGCGTCAACGTTGACCCCTCCAAGATCGGCGGTTGCATCGGCAAGGAACTCGAAGCTGCGCTCAACAAGATCGCGGGCGAGTACAAATCGCTCAGTGGCTACACCGCCGGCCAAGCCAATCAGGCCCTGAAGAAGATGACTGGCTTTGGCAGCAAGTCGTATGAGCAGGCCAAGGACGGTGCCCGCGACGTGGCCAACAAAACGGCCAATGGCGCGAACAAGGCCTTCAACGATGCGGGCAACGCTTTCAAGAAAATCGGCAAGAAAAAGAAGCACAAGAAGGGGCCGGATCCCAAGTTCGCCGCCTCGGTGTTCGATTGGGATTACTACTACGACAACAACCCCGATCTGGCAGACGCCAAGGCCGACCTGGCCAAGCATTGGCAAGACAGCGGCTTCAAGGAAGGCCGCCAAGGCAGCCCCGAGTTCAATGCCAAGTACTACTGGAGCCGCTACACCGATGTCCAGGCACGGTGCCCCAACCAGGACCTGCCATGCGCCCTTCAGCATTGGCTGGACTATGGCTTTGACGACGGACGCCAAGGCAGTGCCAACTTCAGCATCGCCAGCTACCTGAACCGCTACCCTGATCTTCAGAAGGCCTTCGGCAAGTACAACTACGACGCCGCCTTCGACCACTGGTTAAACAGCGGTGAAGACGAAGGCCGCGATGGCAGCCCGGCTTCCGCTTTCAATGGGCCGGTCTCGGGGCCGACCCGCGCGGGCGGTGGCGGTGGTGGTGAGTGGAGCGACGCCGCATTCTGCGACGGGCAGTACGTCACAGGCTTTCGCTTGAACAACGGCAAGACGGTGGACCGCCTGCAGTTCCGGTACCCCCAAGGTTGGGCATCGCCCCAGGGCGGCAACAACAAGTTCAACGCGGACGTCACCTTTGCCAATGGCGAATACATCACCTATGTCAAATACCGCAGCGGCGACAGGCTAGACAACGTGATGTTCGTCACCAACGTGGGCAAGACCTATGGCCCCTATGGTGGCAATGGCGGCAGCCCTGGCGAGTACCGAGTCACCGCTGGCGAGAAGCTGGGTTGCATGTCTGGCCGCGCGGGCAAGTCCATCGACCAGCTCGTCTTCTCATCGACAGGCCCGCGTTGACATGACACACCGCAAGCACACTCATCGCCTCGGCCAGGTGGCCGCCGCATTGACAGTCGCCTTCTGTCTCACCTCACCGGCCTGGGCCGATGGGGAGGCGGCCCGCTCCTTCGCGGACGTGGTCAAAGGGCTGAACTTGGTGCCGGCCGGCGCGCCGGATTCAGAGATGCTGGTCAAAGCCGCGGCCGCCGTGGAGTTCATCCGCCAGATGGATTTGCCGAAAGCCCACTTGGCCATCAACGAGGCCTTGCAGCTGGATGCGCGCAATGCCTACCTGCATTTCCTCAATGGCTTTGTCTACCACCTGCAAGCCAAACAAGGCGACACTCAGAAGGCCGAGATCGCCATCGAGGGCTACCAGCAGGCCTTGCGCATCGACCCCAGCAACTGGATCGCACAAGAGTTCCTGGGCCTGGCCTACATGGACCTGAAACAGTTCGACAAGGCCAAGGCCCAGTTCTCCGGCGTGCTGCTGTTGACGCCCGAGAGCACCGTGTCGCTGCAAGGCTTGATGGTGGCCTCTTACCTGACGGGCGATGCCAGCACGGCCTGCGCCATGGCTGATCAGTTCAGGAAGGTCTCCAGCCAACCGCACCAGGGCTTTGTGCGTTCGAGCATCGCGGTCTACGCTTCCTGCGCCAACTTCGAGCAGGCCGATGAGATGCGCGCGACGCTCACCAAGCTGAGCACCGATGAGGCCGATGCAGTGCGCCTCGACAAACGACTGGCGCAGTGGAAATCTTTCTACCAAAGGCACGAAGCCCAGGCAGGCTTGGACCTCGTCAAAACCAGCTTGAGGAAGGACCCGGCCGGGCTGCCGCCTGAACACTTCGCGCAGGCCTTCAGCGTGCCGAGCGTGGTCAGCCGGCCAGCGGTCAGCCCCCGTGCTGCGGCGCCGGTTCCCCCCGCTACTCCAGCGCCAACAGCGAGTGATGACAGCACGCCTTCTGCACAAGCCGCACCATCAGATGCCGCTGTGACATCCCGCACCGACATGGCCCCCGAGGGGCCCCGCATGGTCCTGATCGACGTGGTGCTGCTGTCCATGCAGGAACTGGTCTCGACCTCCAAAGGCGTCAACCTGCTCAGTGCCTTGACGCTGCAACTGGGGTCCGGCAGCACGCCGGGCTACTCGTGGACCAACACGGCCACCAGCGGCATCGTCAGTGCGACACCCGGCACCACCATCACGCGGGCCGTGACCATTCCTGCGCTGGCCTATTCATTGAACATCGCCAACGCCAACAGCTCCGTGAACGAGGTGCTGGCCCGGCCCACGCTGGCTGCCATCGAAGGCCTGTCGTCCGAATTTTTCTCAGGCACCAACCTGAGCGCTGGTGTCGTGTCAACCAGCACGCAAGGCGGCACCACGATCGTGCCTTTGGACAAGCGCTTCGGCATCAAACTGGCTGTGACGCCGAGCTTCCTGCCGCAGGGGCAGGTGCAACTCAAGGTAGAGGCGCAACGCACCTCGCTGAACGCCAGCGCCGAAAATGCAAGGGTTGCCTACCAGATCGAAATTGGTGAGACCACGGCCAATGCCAACGTGGTCATGAAACTGGGCGACACCCTGGTCTTGAGCGGCCTGAGCGAGAAGACTTCGGCCAGCACCCGCGATGGGGTGCCGGGTCTGCAAGACGTGCCCGGCTTGCAGTACCTGTTTTCCAACCAAAAAACCAATGAGATCCAGCGCTCGGTGCTGATCCTGGTCACCCCGAGGGCGCCGGTGCAAGTGGCCGAGGCCGACAAGTCCGAAGGCCGCAGCATGGCCGATGGCATGAAGGCGTTGCGGGCGCGATTCGGCCTGGCTGCCAGCATCCCGGCCAATGTCGAGGCGGTGATGAACCAACTCAAGCCCAATGACTTCTTCCGGGAGTTTCGCCAGGGCGATGTGTCCATGGAGCGCTGGGACCGCATGCGCACCACGGGCGATCGGCTGCGGGAAGCGCTGACGTTTCTGTACTACTGACGGGCCTCGACGCGCGGCAGGTACAGGTGATTGGCCGGCAGCCCCAGGCGCAGGCAAGACTGCACAGCCGGACTGTCACGCAGGATCACGCGATCGGCGCCTTGGGCGGCCACTTTCATGCAAGTGCGCTCCCAGGCGCGCAGGTGCCATGCCGGGCCGATCGCCAATTGCGCCCTGACCCAATCGGGCACCAGGGCGATGGCTGCCTTGACCAACAGACGCTGCAAGGGCCCTAAGCCTTTGGGCAGGATTGCCGCGTTCTGCATGATCTCGATGAAATCGAACACGATGGGTGAAGGCTCGAGCCGTGGCCGCATGCGGTCGAACAGCGCGTTCATGGCCTGCTCGGACGCTGGGGCGCTCGTGGCGCCGTACAGCCGGGCGGAGGTTTGGCCTTCGGCATACAGCGCATCACGCTCCAGCAGGCTCAAGGGACGCACATAGGCGCTGTAAGCCTGCATGAAGCCAAAGGCAGCCGTGGCCTGCACCCAATCGAGCAGTTCAGGGTCACTGGCCGTGAACGGCTCGCCTTGCGGGGTGTGATCGTGGATCTGGCCATGCAGGCGGTTCACGCGGGCGATCATGGCCTGGGTCTGTGACCGCGGACCATAGACCGTCATCATGGCGGCCAGGCCGGTGCGTTGAAGGCGCGGCAGCGGGGCGGTGCGAAAGCTCGTGTGGGCCCACACGCCAGTGCGCACGCGGGGCTCGGCCAGCTCCAGGATGACCGCTGCGATGCCACCGATGGCCAGCGTCAAAGGGTTCTTGAAGATGACCCAGGACAGGGCATCGGGTGGCAGCAGCGCGGGCTCACCCGGTGGCTGGCTGAAGTCCACCCGGGGGCGGCCATGCGGGTGCATGAACTCGCCGGCCATTTGCTCCAGGTGGCGCTGCAGTGGTGGTGGCAGCACCCAGCCTGCATTGGTGGCCATGCCGGCTGCTGCCTGCCGAGCGCGTGATTACTTCGGCGCCTTGGTGGTGCGCAGATAAGGCAGCTTCACGTCGATGCTGCCGTATTTCTCGCGAGCCTGGTCGTCATTGAGCGACAGCGCCACGACCACGTCTTGCCCCACCGTCCAGTTGGCGGGCGTGGCCAGCGGCACGCCATAGGTCAGTTGCAGTGCGTCCAGTGCGCGCAGCACCTCGGCGAAGTTGCGGCCCACCGACATCGGGTAAGTCATGGACAGCTTGAGCTTCTTGTCCGGGCCGATGATGAACACCGAGCGCACGGTGGCCGTGTCATTGGCGGTGCGGCCGTCTGGCAGGTAGGCCTCGGCAGGCAGCATGTCGAAGGCCTTGGACACAGCCAGGCCCTCGTCCGCAATGATGGGAAAGCCTGCCTGGCAGCCAGCGACGGTCTCGATGTCACCCTTCCACTTCTTGTGCGCTTCCACGCCATCGACCGACACGCCGATCACCTTGGTGCCGCGCTTGGCCCACTCATCGGCCAGTTGCGCGACGGCGCCGAACTCGGTGGTGCACACCGGCGTGAAGTCTTTGGGGTGGGAGAACAAGATGGCCCAGCCCGAGCCGATCCAGTCATGAAATTGGATGGGGCCCTGATCGGTCTCGGCCGAAAAATTGGGAACCAGGTCGTTGATGCGAAGTGCCATGGGATTACCTCCGGTTGTCGAGCAAGAAAAACGTCTTGCAGTGTGACAGAAGGCAGCCAGATCTTTAAAGGCCCTGGTGCTGACGCACGATCGGCAGCCCCAGTTGATGCCACATCAACATGCCGCCATGCAGGTTGGCCACGCGCGTGAAACCACCGGCCTTCAGCAACACCGTGGCCTGCGCCGAACGCGTGCCGGCGTGACACACCGCGATCACCGGGCGGTCCCGGGGCAACTCGGCCAGGCGGCTGGTCAGCTCGTTCAAAGGCAGCAGCCGGGCCGTCGCGATGCGGCCCAGGCGCTCGTCGATTTCATCGGGCTGGCGGACGTCAAGCACCAGCACCTCATCCAGGTGCTCGGACACCCATTCGGCGTCGATCTCGATCAGGCCGGCGTAAGTCTGTCGCACGGGGCCCCAGTCGGCCAGCGGCGGCACCAAGCCATCAGCAGGCTGGCCTGAACGCAGATTGGCGGGCAAGGCGGCTGCCAGTTGCTTGGGATGCGGCAGGTGCAGGTTCTCCATGAAGCCGACGAAGTCGCGTTCGTCCGCCCGGCCACCGATGCGTGGATTGTGCGCGCGCTCCTCGCCAATGCACGACATCGTGCGCCCGCTGTAGTCGTGGGCGGGCAAAACCAGGCAGTCCTCGGGCAGCGTGAAAAT
>CANBUA010000055.1 GCA_947372535.1 Burkholderiales bacterium | reverse complement strand
GCTGGTGCTGGCCGACGATCTCCATGACAATCTGGCCCAGGCCGATAAGTTCGAAGCTGATTTCACGATGGGCGTGGACCGCCATGTGGCGGAGAACAAGCTGGACCTGCCACCGGAGCAGCTGCCTCAACTTCGGGACGGCTACTTGGTGGCTCGCCGGCCATCGCTCGACCTGGCCGAAGCAGGCATCCAGACCATCATCTGGGCCACCGGTTACGACTTCGACTTCAACCTCGTCAAGCTCCCCATCGCCGATGACGACGGCTACCCACGCCAGCAGCGGGGGATCACCGAGTTCCCCGGGCTCTATTTCGTCGGCCTGCCATGGCTGCACAGGCAGAGGTCCGGCCTGTTGGGCGGCGTCGCCGATGATGCGCAATATGTCGCTGCCGACATTCTTTCAAGGCATTCCGCCGACGAGGATGCGCCGCTGACATTGGCGGCATGACCTGCATCTCACATCACATTACTGTGTACCTGCTCGGGATGGGACAGCGTATCGGCCACCACTCGGAGGCTCTGTTCGCACTGCGCCAGGCTCAGGGGGCCTCCTAGGCACAAGCGCACGGCCTTGGGTGGCACGGCATGCGTGCTGAAGGCCGAACTGGCCACGGCCGCCACGCCGCGTGAGCGCCAGAAGGTGGCTGCCTCGTTGGCGCTCAAGGCATCGGGCAAGGGCAGCCAGGCGTGAAAGCACTCCGGCTGGGTCAGGACGTTCCAACCCGCCAGGTAGTGCGACAGCAAGGCCTGGCGGCTGATGGATTCGCGCCGGATGGCCTGCACCATGCTAGCCGCTGTGCCATCGTTGATCCATTGCGTGGCCAGGTTGACCGTGATGGGCGAGGCCATCACCGAGAGGGCCCTCAAGGCACCCGCCAGGCGCTGTGTGGCGCGTGCTGTCGGTGCATGAACCTGGGCCACGCGCAGGCCGGCGCCCAAGCACTTGGCAAAGCCGGTGACGTAGTAAGTCAACTCGGGCGCCAGGCGGGCCAGCGGGGTGATGGGCTGGGTGGGCAACGCGGCATAGGCATCGTCTTCGATGATGGGGATGCTGTAGCGCAGGGCCACATCGGCCAGGGCTTCGCGCCGCGCCTGGCTCACGGTCACCGTGGTGGGGTTGAGCATGGTGGGGTTGCAATACAGCGCCTTGGGCGCGACGGCTTTGCAGGCTTCTTCGAAGGCCACGGCGCACGGGCCTTCATCGTCGAGCGGCAAGGCATGCAGGTGGATGCCCAGTTGCGTGGCCAGGGCCTTCATGCCCGGGTATGTCAGCGCCTCGACGCAGACGGTGTCACCCGGCCGCGCCAGCAGAGAGAGCAAGGCCGCCAGCACGCTGTGGATGCCAGGGCAGACCAGCATGCGCTCACTCTTGACCGGGCCGAGGTGCGGCGCCAGCCAGCGCGCCGCAGCATCACGGTCCGCCGCGCTGCCGCCGAAGTCCTGGTAGCGCAGTTGCTCGTACAGGTTGCGGCTGCTCAAGGCCTGGCGCCAGCCTTCGGCCAGGCGCTCGATCAAGGCCGGGTCGCTGGGCTCGGGCGGCAGGTTCATGGTCATCTCGGCTGCACTGCCACCACGCAGAGGCAAGGCTGGGGCAGGGCCGCGCACGAAGCTGCCGCGCCCGGGGCTGGCATCGATCTGGCCACGCTTTTGCGCCTCGGCCAGGGCGCGCGCCACGGTGCTGTAGTTCAAGTCCAGTTGCGTGGCCATTTCGCGCATGGGCGGCAGGCGGTCGCCGGGGCTGAGGCGGCCGCTGCGCAGGTCTTCGGCCAGCAGGTCGGCGATCAAAAGGTAAGCGGGCTTGTCGCTCACACGCAGGCTGGCAGCCCAGTGTCGGATGGAGGTGTTCATGCCTGGATTGATTGCATCAAGTGTGCCAATTGATCGCATTTCAAATGCACTCAAACGGCGCATGCCCATGCGCACGCCCCAATGCAAGACATCGATCAGCGGCGATGGCGATTGATCCTGGTGCACATGCCCCTTCGAGCACAGCGGTGATGTCAGGTGCCGGGCGCATCGACCCACGGGAAACGCGGCTGGCCGCCTCTCTGAAAGAGGCCATTGATCGAATCTTGATCGCATTGAAAACGGCACTGATGGCATGGCCTGTGCACCTGCTTGATCAGCGCGCGCACCTTTCGATTCAACCCCTTGTTATTTGACGGAGCCAACCATGCCTGCTGTGACCAAAGCCCCCAACCAGATCGGTGAACACCTGGTGGACTATGAAGAAAAAGTCTTTGAAGACGTGAAGGCTGAGCCAGGCGAAAAAGCCCTGGTCACCTTCCACACTGTGGCCTTTGAAGGCTCCATCGGTTTCGTCAACCTGCTGCAAGCGACCCGCCTGCAACGCAAGGGTTTCGAGACCTCGGTGCTGCTCTACGGCCCGGGCGTGACCCTGGGTGTCAAGCGTGGCTTTCCCAAGCTGGGCGACGAAGCCTTTCCCGGCCACCAGAACTTCAACAAACAGATCACCAAGTTCATGGAAGAAGGCGGCAAGGTCTACGCCTGCCGCTTCGCGCTGCAAGCCTTGTACGGCCACGGCGAAGGCGCGCTGATTGAAGGCATCCGCCCCATCAACCCGCTGGACGTGCTGGACATCGTGCTGCTGCACCGCAAAGCCGGGGCCGTCGTCATCGACACCTGGACGCTGTGAGCCAGGGGCGGACACCACCATGACTCAAGCTCGCATCATCAAGGCCGCCGCGGTGCAGATCGCACCGGTGCTCGGCGAGGCGATGGGCACGCTGCACAAGGTGCTGGCGGCCATCGATGACGCCGCCCGGCAAGGCGTGCAGATCATCGTCTTCCCCGAGACCTTCGTGCCCTACTACCCGTACTTCTCGTTCATCAGGCCGCCGGTGGCCTCGGGGCCGGAGCACATGGCCTTGTACGAGCATGCCGTGGTGGTGCCCGGCCCGGTCACCGACGCCGTGGCCCAACGCGCCCGAGCGCATGGCATGGTCATCGTGCTGGGCGTCAACGAGCGCGACCACGGCAGCATCTACAACACGCAGTTGATCTTCGATGAAGAGGGCCGCTTGCGTCTGAAGCGCCGCAAGCTCACGCCCACCTTCCACGAGCGCATGGTGTGGGGCCAGGGCGATGCCAGTGGGCTCAAGGTGGTGGACACCGCCGTGGGCCGCGTGGGCGCGCTGGCCTGCTGGGAGCACTACAACCCGCTGGCCCGTTATGCCCTGATGGCACAGCACGAGGAGATCCACTGCGCGCAGTTCCCCGGCTCGCTGGTCGGCCCCATCTTCGCCGATCAGATGGAGGTGACCATCCGCCACCATGCGCTGGAGGCGGGCTGCTTCGTCATCAACAGCACGGGCTGGCTGAGCGACGAGCAGATCATGTCGATCACGCCGGAGCCTGCGCGGCAAAAGGCGCTGCGTGGCGGTTGCTGCACGGCCATCGTCTCCCCCGAAGGCGCGCACTTGGTGCCACCGCTCAAGGAGGGCGAGGGCATGCTCATCGCCGACCTGGACATGAGCCTGGTCACCAAGCGCAAACGCATGATGGATTCGGTGGGTCACTACGCCCGCCCCGAGTTGCTGAGCTTGCACATCAACGACCAGGCCAGCATGCCTTTGCATGGCCTGAGCCCAAGCAGCACAACCGCATTGCCTACCTCAACCAATGCGCCAGAGATGGCGCCCGGGAGCCTCCACCATGAGCTTGACCGAAGCCCGCTCACCCGCGTCGCCTGAAGGCAGCGCGCCGCCGCCCCTGCTCAGCGCGCAAGGCCGCGCGCTGCTGACCGAGTTGCAGTCCAAGGGCATGCGCCTGCTGGACCCTGGTGCGGGCCTGCCCAGCCGCCGTGGCGGCGCCGGCCCCTCCGACCACAAGGCCGTGACCATCGAGGGCCACACGGTGATGATCCCCGTGCACACAGCCCCGGCCTGGGACTCGCCCTTCGTGGCCGATGCGCCAGGCAGTGATGGCCGCAGCACCTTGCGTCACGCCAGCATCCCGATCGCCCAGATCAGCTTCCCGGCCACGCCACGCTTCTATGCCTTGAGCACGGCCGAGGGCATCCCGTACTCGCACATCGCCACGCTACATGGCCGCGATGTGCTGGCCACCACCGTGCTTCAAAGCTGCATCCGTTATGAGAGCCGCCGCAAGACCTGCCAGTTCTGCGCCATCGGCCAATCCTTGGCGGCGGGCCGCACCATCGGCCGCAAGACGCCACAGCAACTGGCCGAGGTGGCCAAGGCGGCGGTCGAGCTCGATGGCGTCAAGCACATGGTGCTGACCACGGGCACGCCCAACCAGACCGACCGGGGCGCGGCGATCCTGTGCGAGAGCGCCCAGGCGATCCGCGCGGCCGTGGACCTGCCCATCCAGGCGCAGTGCGAGCCGCCCGATGACGACGCCTGGTTCGAGCGCATGCGCGCCAGCGGCATCGACACCCTGGGCATGCACCTTGAGGCCGTCACACCCAGCGTGCGCCAGCGCATCATGCCGGGCAAGGCCAGCGTGCCCATGGACCGCTACTTCAGCGCCTTCGAGGCCGCCGTCAAGGTCTTTGGGCGCGGACAGGTCAGCACTTACATCCTGGCTGGTCTGGGCGACACGCGCGAAGCCATCCTGGGCGTGAGCCACCGTTTGCTGGACATGGGCGTCTACCCCTTCGTCGTGCCCTTCGTGCCCATCAGTGGCACGCCCTTGGAAGGCCATCCCGCGCCTTCGCCCGAGTTCATGCGCTCGGTGCTGGCGCCACTGGGCGCACTCGTCGCGGACAAGGGCATGCGCTCCTCGGACATCAAGGCCGGCTGCGGCAAATGCGGGGCGTGCTCGTCTTTGTCCGTCTACGAGACGGCACAAGCGCTCGACGCCGACATCGCCCTGCGAGCCTGAGCCACGCCATGCCAGCCCTTGTCACCCCACCCGTCGCCCAGCCCATGGCCTGCCCCGACTGGTGCGATCTGCCATCGGCCTTTTGCCCCGCGGTGTTCCGCGTCAAGCAAGTGACGCAAGCTTGGGAGCATCGCGACGCCCGGGCCTTGCGGCGCGCCGTGTTCTGTGCCGAACAAGGCCTGTTCATGGGCGATGACCGCGATGCCATCGACGAGCAAGCCCGCTTGCTGGTGGCCTGCACCATCGTGGCCGGCGAGTGCGATCAGGTGGTGGGCACCGTGCGCATCCATGAAAGCGCACCCGGCGTGTGGTGGGGATCGCGCCTGGCGGTGCACCCCTCCTTCAGGCACCAGGGCCGCATCGGCGCCACGCTCATCCGCCTGGCCGTGGGCACGGCAAACGCACAAGGCGCCGCGCAATTCCACGCGCACGTGCAAGCCCAGAACGTGGCCTTGTTCGAGCACTTGCACTGGCGCAGCGAACGTGAGGTGCTGCTGCACGGCAGACCACACGCCCACATGCAGGCCAGCCTGGCGCACTACCCGCCTTGCACCACGCCGGAGTGGGGCCACTTCACGCGCTTGACGGCCGGGAGCCCACCATGACCGACCGCCCTGGCCGCACGCCCGTTCAAGCCCTTGTGCAGGCCATCACCGGCAGCCGTGGCTTTGCCCACAAGCAGGACATCAGCGAGGTGGTCGGCACCTTGGCCCGCTCATTGCCCAACGGCCTGGCTGGCACCACCCTGGCCGCCCGTGAAGGCGTGCTGCTGGGCGATGACTGTGCCGCCATCCCCGATGGCGATGGCTACCTGCTGCTGGCCATCGAAGGCCTGGTGGAGGATTTTGTAGAGCGCATGCCCTGGTTCGCCGGCTACAGCGGCCTGATGGTCAACCTCAGCGACATCGCCGCCATGGGCGGGCGCCCCATGGCCGTCGTCGATGCTTTGTGGAGCCGTGACCATGACGATGCCTCGCCCATGCTGCAAGGCCTGGCCGCTGCGTCGCAGGCCTATGGCGTGCCCATTGTGGGCGGGCACAGCAACACCCGCGCCGCACATGGCCAGTTGGCCGTGGCCGTGCTGGGCCGCGCCAAGGCGCTGCTGTCGAGCTTTGCCGCCAAGCCTGGCCAGCAACTCATGATGGCCGTGGACCTGCGCGGCCAGTGGCAAGATCCCTACCCCTTCTGGAACGCGTCCACTGGCGCGCCCCCACAACGTTTGCGCACCGACCTGGCATTGCTGCCTGAGCTGGCCGAGGCCGGCCTCTGCGCCTGTGCCAAGGACATCAGCATGGCCGGGGTGCTGGGCACGGCCTTGATGCTGCTGGAGTGCTCGGGGGTCGGCGCCAACATCCAGCTTGATGCCCTCCCGCATCCACCCGGCCATGGGCCGCATGACGAGCCCGCCGCGTGGCTGCGCTGGCTCGAGGCCTTCCCCAGCTTCGGCTACCTGTTAAGCGTCGAGGCCATGGACACCGCGGCCGTGGCGGCGCATTTCGAGGGCCGTGGCATCGCCTGCCAGGTCATTGGTGAGGTGACCGCGCGCCGCGAGGTCTGGCTCAGCCAAGGCGGCGCCCAGCCAGGCGGTCAGTGCACGGAGCAAGCCCGGCTGTGGGACTTCACCCAGCAGCCCTTCATCTGCGCCCGCCCCGAGGCCAGCTTGGTGTCCGCATGATGACCATGACCACAAGCCCCTTGAACATCGCCTTGTTGATGCATTCGCTCAACCCGCGCGGCGGCGTCGTCCACACGCTGGAATTGGCCGATGCCTTGTGCGCCTTGGGCCACGCGGTGACGGTGTTCGCGCCGGCCACGCCGGGGCAAGCCTTGTTCAGGCCGACACAGGCCACGCTGTCCATTGCCCCCGTTCACAGCCGCACACGGGCGCTCGTGCCCATGATTGCCGCCCGCATGGCCGCGATGGCCGCGCACCTGCGCGACCAAGGCGATCTGCGTCAATTCGACGTGCTGCATTCGCAGGACAGCATCAGCGCCAATGCCCTGGCCACCTTGAAAGATGAAGGCCGAATCACGGGCTTCGTGCGCACCGTTCACCACCTCGATGAGTTCGACGATGTGCGCCTGGCGGCCTGGCAGGCGCGCGGCGTGCGTGAGGCCAGCCAATGCCTGTGCGTCAGCCGCCTGTGGCAGACCACGCTGGCCTGTGATTGGGCGGTGGACGCCACGCCTGTGCCCAATGGCGTGAACCTCACACGTTTCACCGCCGACATCGATCAGCAGCAAGCACAAGCCGATGCCTGCATCTGCGATGGCTTGGGCATCCACCCTGACGGCCCGGTCTGGCTGGCCGTGGGCGGCATCGAGGCCCGCAAGAACACCGTGCGCTTGCTGCAAGCGTTCATCGCCTTGCAAGATCAGGCGCCGAATTCGCAGCTGGTGATCGCCGGGGGCGCCAGCCTGCTCGACCACGATGAACACGCCCATCAGTTCAAGCAGGTGCTGCGTGACCACGGCATGGCGCCCGGTCAAGCGCGCGCGCACCAGGTCCGCATCACCGGGCCCTTGCTGGATGAGGCGCTGCCCGCCCTCTATCGCCGCGCCACCGCTTTGGCCATGCCCTCCCTTCGCGAGGGCTTCGGCTTGGTGGCGCTCGAAGCCCTGGCCTGTGGCACACCCGCCATCGTCTCGCGCATGGCGCCCTTCACCGAGCACTTCGCGCCCCATCAAGTGCTCTGGGCCGATCCCCTCAGCGTGGACGACATCCGGCGCGCCCTGTTGGCCAGCCTCGACCCCACACAGACGCAAGGCGTGCTTGAACACGCCCGGGGCGTCTGCCTGCGCATGAGTTGGGCCGCCAGCGCCCAACGACACGAATTGATCTACCGCGCCCTGCGCAGCCTGGCCCGGCCAAGCGGCTCGTCGGGCTGGCCCACCCACCACCCGCAACAAGCCCAAGACCACAACCATCACCACCATGCCTGAAATGCACTTCACCGTCCGCTGGCCCGATGGCCAGGGCAGCACCTGCTACAGCCCTTCGCTGATCGTGCAGGACTACCTCACCCCCGGCCAGGACTACGCCCTGGACGACTTCCTACAACGCATCCATGAAGCCTTGCAGATCGCCTCTGAGCGGGTGCGGGCCAAGTACGGCTTTGCCTGCTCGCGCGCCATGGACCAGTGGGCCGAGATCGAAGCCACCGCCGCGCGTTACACGCCTCAGCCCGAGGCCCGCGTTCACGTCATCGCCTTTTCTGATTTGTCCTGATCGGAGCACCCCATGAGCCTCACCAGCACCCACACCGCTGACGCCACCAAGACCCCGCACCACAGCGTCCTCATCGTCGGCGGCGGCCAGGCCGGCCTGTCGCTGAGCCACTACCTTCAGCAGCGTGGCATCGACCACCTCGTGCTGGAAAAGCACAGCGCCATGCACAGCTGGCGCACCCAGCGCTGGGACAACTTCTGCCTGGTCACGCCCAATTGGCAATGCAAGCTGCCCGGCCACGAATACGCGGGTGATGATCCACACGGCTTCATGAAGAAGGACGAGATCAATGCCTACCTGGCCGACTTCCTCGCCCGCACGCGCCCGCCCTTGCTGGAGGGCGTCACGGTCAAGCAGGTCACCCCGCGTGTTCAAGGCGGCTACCAGGTCACCACCTCGCAAGGCGACTTCACGGCCGATCAGGTCGTCGTGGCCTCCGGCGGCTACCACCAGCCCATCATCCCGCGCCTGGCCGAGCGCCTGCCCACGCACATCCTGCAAGTGCACTCCGAGCAATACCGCAACCCGCAGTCCCTGCCCGATGGCGCCGTGCTGGTCGTGGGGTCGGGCCAGTCGGGCTCGCAGATCGCGGAGGACCTGCACCTGGCCGGCCGCCAAGTCCACCTGGCCGTGGGCGATGCGCCCCGGTGCGCACGCTTCTACCGGGCGCGCGATGTGGTTGACTGGCTGGCCGACATGAACTACTACGACATGCCCGTGCACCAGCACCCGCTGCGCGAGGGCGTGCGCGACAACACCAACCACTACGTGACCGGCCGCGATGGCGGGCGCGACATCGACCTGCGCCAGTTCGCGCTGCAAGGCATGCAACTTCATGGCCTGCTGCAAGGCTTGCAGGATGGCGCCTTGCAGTTCGGGGATACCTTGCCCGCCGCGCTGGACCACGCCGACCAGATCTACAACGGCATCAACGCGTCCATCGACAAACACATTGCACAACAAGGCATCGATGCACCGCCGCCTTCACGTTATGAGCCGGTGTGGCAACCGACCGACGGTGAGCACACCCGCCTGGACCTGGCCCAGGCCGGCATCACCTCGGTGATCTGGTGCATCGGCTTCGAGCCCGATTTCAAATGGGTGGACGCCCCTGTGTTTAACGGAAGAGGGCACCCTGTGCACCAACGTGGCGTGACACACCAACCCGGTCTTTACTTCCTGGGCCTGCCCTGGTTGCACACCTGGGGCTCGGGACGCTTCTCCGGCGTGGCGCGCGACGCGCTCTACCTGGCCGAGCAAATAGAGGCCGTGACGACCGGCCAAAAAAAAACCCGCCGAAGCGGGGTGCGCAAACCTGATTTGCAGGGCTCAGGCGCTGGCGCCTGGGCCGATGGGGTGTTCTGGGGGACTTTGGACGCTTTCGACACGTCCCCAATTGCCGACGACCTTGATGCCCTCTCCAGCTTGACTTCCTCCTCCTCGCATTCCGTGTGACAGCGAATTGATTGACTGTACGGGCCCCAAGGTTTCGGACACATCCCCCTTAAGGGGGGCATGGCGCGCTACTTGCCTACTTCACCATGGGTGTGCATTCCGCCACATCGGTGGATGCGCCGGTCACCTTGTCCCTCAAGTCGGGGGATGACTTGGCCGATTCACAAGTCAATGATGGGCTTGGAGCGATGCAAGTCGTCCCCATCTTGGAACCAGACCGTATTGGTCACGGAGTACACGTTCATGCACATGCTCTACAACTCTGACAACTACGCTGTGGTTCACATCGAGCTTGAATCCGAACATCCTGGGCCCCAGCAGCCCCAGTCACTCAAGCGCGGCGGTTATGAAATCGTCGACAAGTTCGCCCGCAAGGAGATGTTCATCGAGGGCGGCATGGCCGAGTCCTTCAAGGAAGGCATCGAAGCCCTGATCGAATCCTCGCCCAGCATCGAGGAGTTCGACGCCTACCTGGAACGCTTCGCCGGCATGGCGCAGCAGCCTGTGGTGATGCATTGACCTTTGTCGTCAACATCGACTAAGGTTTTTGTAAAGACGTCCGATAAAGAAACAAACGATTAAATCTTTTGTTTCTTAGATGCGTGGTCATTCCGGGGGGGCATGGCCAGTGCGGAGGACGCATGTCTCATTCACTGATGCCGGTGACCTTCAACGGCGCTGCACTCATGGCAGCCTGGGTCTTGTCGGTCTATGCCCTGTTCATTCAGAAACTGGTGGTACGGCGGATCCGCGAATCCGAGCGTGACACCGGCTTCGGGTGGTGGGTCGGGGGCTCCATTTGCCTGGGCACGGGCATCTGGGCCGAAGCCCTCATCACCACCCTGGCCATCGAGTTGCCCATCCGGCACGGCCATGTGCTGAGCATGGTCGTGGGCAGTTGGCTGCCGGCGGTGGGCCTGTGGGGGATCGTGTTGTGGCTCAACAGCCATCGGCGCATCTCCTGGCCGCTGCGTTCCCTGGGCATCGTGTTGATCAGCCTGGGCTGTACCAGCCTGGTCTTCATGGGCGTGTCCACCATCGTGCTCAAGCCCTCGGTACAGTGGAATCCACTCACCCTGGTCCTTGGCTTTTCGGCCATCCTCGTGGTGACCACGCTGGCCTCGGTGATCCTGCGGCGCTCGTGGGACAGCCATGCCTCTCTGGCCACGCGGCTGGCCATCATCGCGGTGCTCTCCACGCTTTTCCGGATGGCGCAATTGCTGGTGGTTCGCGCGGCCGAGTTCCAGCAGGGCTCGCAATCGCTCACCGATGACTTCGGCACCGGCGCTCAGCTCATGCCCATCCTCATGGGCGTGGCCATGATGCTGTTCTTGCTGGTCCACATGGGCGCCACCTTGGATGAGCGCCACCGAGCCCGGCAAACGCAACTCAAGGCCTCTTTGGCCCAGGCCAAAAGCGACCTGGCGCACGCCTCCTTCCGCGACCACCTCACGCGCCTGCACAACCGGCACGGCTTTGACGCCCAGTTGCAGCAATCGCTGGACGATGGTGCCGATCGGCTGGCCGTCATGCTCATCAACCTCGATGGCTTTCGGTCCATGATGAACCACTTCGGCCATGCGGTGGGTGACGACGTGCTGCGACAGATCGGCTCGCGGCTGCGCCTCATGATGCGCACGGAAGATGTGGTGGCGCGCGCCGATGGTGACGAATTCCTCCTGCTGCTCAAGAGCCCGGGCGATGCGATGGCCATGACGCAACTGGCCCAGCGTGTCACTGAGGTGTTGGCGCAGCCTTATGTGGTGGCTGCCGACGAGTTGGAACTGACCTGCTCCATCGGCGTGGCGCTCTACCCCGAGCAGCCCAACCCCATGCGTTTGGTGGACCACGCCAACGAGGCCATGCTGACCGCGCGCAGCGCCGGCGGCGGCGTTTATTGCCTCTACCAAGAGGGCATGGGCCGCAGCCTGGAACCGCTGGTGGCCCTGCAGCGCGACCTGCGCCATGCCACGCAGCGCCAAGAATTGATCCTCTATTACCAGCCCAAGATCGATGCCCACAACGGCCAGCTCTCGGGCGTCGAAGCCCTGTTGCGCTGGAAGCACCCGGTGCGTGGCATGGTCAGCCCGGCCGAGTTCATCCCGGTGGCTGAGCGCTTTGGCCTGATCGGCGAACTCGGGCAATGGGTGCTGCGCGAGGCCTGTCGGCAGGTCCGCGCCTGGCTGGATGCCGGCGTCGAGATCCACGTCGCCGTCAACGTGTCGGTGCACCAGTTGCGCCAGACTGACCTGGGCGAGCAAGTGCGTCGCGCCTTGGCCGATCACCGCGTGCCGCCCCACATGCTGGTGCTGGAGATCACGGAGTCGGTGGCCATGGAGAACATCGAGTCCTCCTTGAAGATGTTCGATTTGCTGCATGCCATCGGCGTGCAACTGTCCATCGACGACTTTGGCACCGGCTATTCCAGCCTGAGCTACCTGCGCCGTTTGCCGGCCAAGCAACTCAAGGTCGATCGCTGCTTCGTCAAGGACTTGGACAGCCTGGTCAGCCACGACGCCAAGGCCATTGTCGAGGCGGTGGTCAGGCTGGCGCATGCGCTGGGGCTCAGGGTGGTGGCCGAAGGGGTGGAAACCCAGGCCCAGGCCCAGGCCTTGCGCGACTTGCATTGTGATGAGCTACAAGGCTTTTTGTTCGCCCGGCCCATGCCTGAATACGAGCTGCTGGCCTGGCAGGTCGAGCGTGAAACGGGCGCCCGGCTGGCCCCGACGCCAGGCATGGCGCCACGCATTCACGTGGTGGACACCGCTTCGGCGGCCATCCACTTGTCGGCCATTTGACAGAGTTCCTACAATGCAGGGATGAGCATCGCCCCACCCCTTGCCCTTGTGCCGCCCATCGAGCGCCGTCCATACACCCGTGCAGCCAGTCTGCCGGGGATCATGCGCGAGCGCATCGTCGTGCTCGACGGTGCCATGGGCACCATGATCCAGCAGTACAAATTGGGCGAGGCGGACTACCGCGGCAGCCGTTTTGTCGAGCACCACAAGGACCTCAAAGGCAACAACGAACTGCTGCAGTTGACCAAGCCCGAGGTGATCACGGAGATCCATGAGCAATACCTGGCCGCCGGTGCCGACCTGATCGAGACCAATACCTTCGGTGCCACCACGGTGGCGCAGGAGGACTACGACCTGGCCCCCCTGGCGCGCGAGATGAACCTCGAAGGCGCTCGCCTGGCTCGGCTGGCCTGCGACCGGTACAGCACCCCGGACAAGCCCCGCTTTGTGGCCGGCGCCATTGGCCCAACGCCCAAGACGGCCAGCATCAGCCCGGACGTGAACGACCCGGGCGCGCGCAATGTCGATTTCGAGACCCTGCGCCAGGCCTACTACGAGCAGGCCCAGGCCTTGATGGAGGGCGGCTCGGACGTTTTCCTGGTCGAGACGATTTTCGACACGCTCAACGCCAAGGCGGCCATCTTCGCCCTGGACCAGCTGTTCGAGGACACGGGCGAGCGCTTGCCCATCATCATCTCCGGCACGGTGACCGATGCCTCCGGCCGCATCCTCTCGGGGCAGACGGTCAGCGCCTTCTGGCACTCGGTGCGTCACGCTCACCCGCTGGCCATCGGCCTGAACTGTGCCTTGGGCGCCGCGCTGATGCGGCCCTACATTGAGGAGCTGTCCAAGATCGCCGGGGACACCTTCATCAGTTGCTACCCCAATGCCGGCTTGCCCAACCCCATGAGCGACACCGGGTTCGACGAGACCCCGCCGGTCACCGGTGGCCTGGTGGAAGACTTTGCCAAGGCGGGCTTCCTCAACATCGCGGGGGGCTGCTGCGGCACCACGCCCGACCACATCGCCGAAATCGCCAAGCGGGTCGCCCTGTACCAGCCACGTTGCCTGCATGGGTCCGTGCGCGGCTTCATCAGCGATCTGGCGGCCTGACATCCAGACGCATCCGGGACACCATGACCACTATCCATTCCAGCGGCCCTTTGAGCGCCACCCCGGTCGAGTCGGAGGAGGCGAAGGCGTCGTCCTCCAAACGACGCTATGGCGGCGCCTCCGCCCAGGAGCGCCAGGCCCAGCGACGCGAGCGCCTGCTTGAAGCGGCGTTTGACATCTTCGGCACGGAGGGCTACACCAACACGACCATGCGCCTGATCTGCGCCAAGGCCCGTTTGACCGAGCGCTACTTCTACGAAAACTTCGACAGCGTGCAGGCTTTGTTCGTGCAACTGCACAAGCGCGTTTCGGCCGAATGCGCCGTGCGGATCGAGCAGTCCCGCAGCGCGCTCACCGATGAGGACCCGCTGGCCAAAAGCCGCGCGTCCGTGCGCGCCTTTCTGGAATACATCAAGGAAGATCCCCGCCGCTCGCGCATCCTCCTGACTGATGCGGTGACCACGGGCCTGGCCAGCGTGGGCAACGTGAACGCGCGGGTCAGCCACTACGTGCCCGTCCTGCGTGCCCGCATCGACAAGCTCTTTCCGCACCTGGACCTCGATCTGGACCTGGAGATGGTCGCCAGCGGTCTGATCGGGTTGATCGTGCACACCGCCACGCTCTGGGCTGAAAGGGGCTTCGAGACGCCCGTGGAGAAGGTGCTGGACCACATCTTGTTCGCTTGGAGCGGGCTGGCCATGTGGCTGGCTCAGAACAACAAGCCGCCCAAGGCATAAAAAAGGGGGACCGCGAGGCCCCCCAACATTCACCCTAGAAACACCCGTTGTGCTCAGCCCATGGCCGCGCTGCGACGCTTGGCCATGGCCTTGCCGAAACTCGAAGCGGCCCAGCCGTCGGCCACCCGACCACCCAGGCCACGCTTGGCGCGCAGTGGCTTGGTCAATTGTTTGATCACGGCAGGCACGAAGAAATTGAGCAGGTCAGCACGGCCCAGGCAAGGCAGTTCGCAGCCGCGCTCCCAACCGGGGTTGCAATCCTGGAAAAAGGCGATGTCTTTGTCCTGGCGCATGTCGTCGCTGATCGGCGTGATGTCGCTTTTGAGGCAATTGGCCCCCACGCCAAAATCCAGCAGCATGTTTTGCTGATCCAACACACCAGGGAACAGCTTCTCGCAATAAGCCTGCACAATGTTTTTCATGTGCCCTTCGTCCTTGCCGGCCTGAGCCTGAGGGCGTGGGTAATATTCGGGAAAATTGCGCGACAACAGCAAAAATGTTTTGTAGCCCTTGGAAATCAGGAACCAATATTGAGCAGTGAACGGGTCCTTGATGGCCTCAATCAACAAACGCTTCAGGAAGGCATTATTGATGGCACCAGCGCCCCAATATTCTTTCTCGACAATCGTGTCGCCGCTGAAAAAGCCGCGCACCTTGCGGCCGTCGACCACCATGGAATAAATCCCCAGGGTCGAGAAGCCGACGATGGCGTCATCTGTCTCGCGGCGCACGACGAAGGCGCCGGTTTTTTTGCCCAAGTCCTGGACGAATTGATCCAGGGTGGTATTTTCATAATAACGGCAGAAAACCTTGAACATGTCACGAATTTCTTGCACCGTGATGGCATCCACCGTGTGATAGCGGGTGTAAATCTTGGAGCGCTTGGGTGCTGGCATGGGGTTACCTCTTGGGGTGCACTTCAAATACGTTGTCGAGGGATGAATTGTTCCCCACCCCTCATTCGAGTGATATTGGGGCGGCACCTCCGCCCCCCTGTTCGCGGGGGGTGTTGCCCGTGACCATATTCACGCATTGGCCATTTGAAACGCGTGTTTTAATATTCGCGGCGGTATTCAAACGTTTGTTTGTCTGTTAATGCGTGCTGGGCTATGATCAGCTTCGTGACAAGCATCACGGCGCCTTTGTCGCTTCCTGTTCATGCCCCCTCACCCCCCCACCGCCCCGATGACGAATGGCCTGGTGCCCGAGCCTGCCGCTCTGGTGTCTGCCATGGTCACGACCCTGACTCGTCAACGTTTGTTGTCAGCCGGTCTGGGGCAAGGTGCGCCGGTGGTGTGGCTGCAAGGCCCTGGCGGCTGCGGCAAAAGCGTCGCCCTCCAGCAATGGGCCGACGCGCAGGGACGGACATTGCAGGTGCTTGATGCCCGGCAGACCTCGGCCGGTCAATTGATGGCGGCATTGGCGCATGGCTCGCTGGCTGGGCCAGCGGCGGCATTGGATGCCAAACTGGTCTGCCTGGACCACGTCCACGCGGCGACAGACCCCGCCCTGCTGGCCGCGCTGGATCAATTGGCTGAGCGCTGGGCTGAGCCAAGCCCGGCGTCCAATGCAACCGGTCAGACCACCCCCATGCTGGCCCTGTGCAGCCATCAGCCGCCACCGCCGGCCTGGGCCGAGGCCCAGCTCAACGGCCAATTGCGCGTGGTGCCGCATCACGAACTGGCCTTCACGGTGGATGAGGCCTTGAGCCTGGCCGAACAATGGGGCGTGCCCGCCAGCCACGCCCACGCTTTGCGAGCCCTCACGGGGGGCTGGGCCAGCGGCATGGCCCTGGGGCTGCGCTACGTGGCCGATTTCCCGCCCGTGGGTGACTCGCTCGACGAGGTCAGCGCCCGCTTGGGGATGATCGTCGAGCGCAAATTGCTGGCCGGCTTGCCCGTGCGCACGCGCGCCTTGCTGAGCGCGCTGTGCCAACTTGAGGGCATCCCTGCCGCAGCCCTGGATGAGCTTGGTTTCGAAGGCCAGGCCCTCCAGCGCTTCCTGCATGAATGCGCGCGCGACGGCGTGCTGGCGCAGTGGACCGCACCGCATTTCCGGCTGCGCCCCTTGCTGGCCTACGCGGCCCGCACGCAGCCGCCAGCCGCCCTGCAAGAAGACGGCACCAACTGGCAAGGCCAGATCGACCAGGCTTTGCTGCGCGCAGGCCACTGGCCTCAGGCTCTGGCCTGGCGTGTGATGCATGAGCGCCCCGATCAAGCCGCCGATCTGCTGCAGGCCCAGGCCAACCAGTTGCTGAACGGACAGCGGGGCGCCACCTTGTTGACACTGGCCGATCAATTGCCGCCTTCGGCCATCGACCGACACCCGTCCTTGCGCCTGGCCCTGATCCAGGCCCGCATGCGCTTTGACGACAGCCTGGCCCAGCACGAAGCCGCCACTGCCTGGGCGCATTGGCGCGCTCAGGACCAGCACGAGCCAGCGCTGCGTTGTGCCGCGCTGGCCTTGTGGAGCCTGCGCCTGGACATGGGCGATGTGCGCGCCTGTCTGCCGGCGCTTGAGCGGTGGGCGGAGAGTTGGTCGCAGGCAGGGCTGGTTGATCAATCACCGCTCACGTGGCCCTTGCCCGAATTGGTCGGGCGCGTGGCCCATGCCTTGTTCGACCAGGCCCTGCTGGCCATGGCCCAGGCCTGGATCACCGAGCTGGCCCGTCGGGTAGAGACGGGGCTGGCGCAGCGCCCGTTGCCCTCGCCGATGCCCCAGGTGCCGGTGGGCGACGACTTGCTGGCCGCCGCTTTCGTGCTGACCGAGGCGCTCTATGCCAGCGGCCACGCGGTGGAGGTCCAATCGCTGGTGGACCAGGTCATGCGCCACCCGCTGTTGCAAGGCGATCTGGCCACGCCATTGCTGCGGGCCCGCTGGCACCTGCTGGTGTTTGACTGGGAGATGGAGTCCGGCCTGAGCCGCTACGCCGCCACCGCCTGCGAGACCGCCTGGCAGCTCTCAGCGACGCACGGGCTGGGCGCCACGGCCTTGCTCTCCGGCCTGGGCCTGGCGCGCCTGGCGTTGGACCGTGGTGATGCCGACCAGGCCCAGGCACACTTGCAGGCCTGCGAGCCCTTTGCGCACGCCGCCGGCAGCATCAACCACCTGCTCTACCTCAGCGCTCACACGCGCGCGGCGCTGGCTGGCCAACAGTTTTCCGCCGCCGTGCACGCCGCCAGGCGGGCGCTGGACTATGCCGAGCGCTCGGACGTGCCGCGCGATAACCACGGCCGCTGGGTGGTGGACCTGCACCATGCCCTGGCTGCACAAGGCCAATTCGAGGCCAGCGCCCAGGTGCTGCGTGATTACTGCCCGCATGCCCAGGCAGGCGATCATGATTTCTACGAGGCCCTGTCCTGCCTGGCCCTGGCCCTGCACTGGCGCAAATCGGACACCGCACGCCATCAGGCCGAACTGCGGCGCGGCATGGTCCTGGCAGCGCAGGAGCAGTACATCTGGTTCTTCAGGCCCCTGGCGGGCTTGGCCGCCACGCTGTGCGCCGACGCATTGCGCCTGGGTGTTGTGCCGGATTTCGTGCGCAGTGCCATCGACACCCGCAAGCTGATGCCACCCGATGAAGCGCCGCTGGCCTGGCCCTGGCCGTTGCGCATCCACACCCTGGGCGGCGTGCGCCTGGTGCGGCAAGGCCAGCCCATCGTGTTTTCGGGCAAGGTACCGCAACGGCCGCTGGATTTGTTGTGTTTCGTCGCCTGTGCCGGCCCGCAGGGCGCCGAGCGCGGCACGCTGGCCCGCCAGCTCTGGGACGATGGCGAGGGCGACATCGACCTGGACGCCGCCATCAAGGCCATGGACGTGGCCCTGGTGCGCTTGCGCAAATTGCTCGGCGATGGCGGCGGCGCCTGGCTGCTCAGCCAAAACGGCCGCATCAGCCTCAACCCGCAAGCCGTCTGGGTCGATGTGCAGCAATTGCGTCAGCTCGAAGCCCAGGCGCAGCAAGCCCAGGGGCACCAATGGCCCGCCCTGGCGCTGCGCGTCACGCAGGATCTGCAGGCCTTGGGCCCGGGCGATTTCCTCGGCAGCGACGAGCGCGCGCCCTGGGTGCAGGCCATGCGCCAGCAGTGTCGCCAGATGTTCGTGCGTGCCATGCAGGCCACCAGCACCGTCCTGCTCGACGGCGGCCAGGGCGAGGCCGCCATCCTGGGCCTGGAGATCGCGCTGAAGCTCGACCCCATCGCTGAATCGCTTTATCAGGCCCTGATCAGAATTCATCTGGCTGGCGGTCAACCCAATGACGCCTTGCGCGTTTATAGACGTTGCCGGGACATGCTTTCGGTGTTGACGGGGTCGGCGCCATCGGTGCAGACCACGCAACTCAAAGCCAGCATTGACCAGGCGCTCCCGAAGGGGCACTGATGCCCGGTGGCTGCTGGCCGTCCAACCAATCAATTTTGCTGAGTTAACCAACATGATCAAGACAACTGCCCTGTCCGCCCTGGTTCTGACTGGCCTGATGGCCGCTGGCGTCGCCCAAGCCGCCGACACCCACAAGGTTGGCGCCACTGCCGCCGTCACCACCCACGCGGCCAGCGCCGCCGTGGCCGCCAGCGCTGCCGCTGTGACCCCCAAGGACAAGGCCCCTGCGGTCAAGGTCGAAGCTGGCGCCACCGGCCTGACCAACCACGGCGATGACAAGTCCATCCCCACCACGCCCAAGATCGGCCCCCGTGGCAAGGACGGCGCAGCCCTGAAGGCCGACGTCAAGGCCGATGTCAAGGCTGCCGCCAAGCACAACTGATCTGTCGATCAGCCCAGGCGGCGCCGGCGCTTCTGCTCAGAAGCCCAGCGTCGCCTGAACGCTCACCACGCGCCCGAGGGCGCTGGTGTAGCGGTCGTCATAGCCGTACATCTGGCCTTTCGAGCCACCCGTGTCGGCGATGCTCAAGGGCGGCGCCTGGTCCAGCACATTGCTCAGACCCACGGCCACCCGCCAGCGTGCATTGACCTGCCACTGCGTCTGCCAGTCCAGCGTCACCCAGGGTTTGACCCGCCGCTGATAGCCCGCGATGCTGCCTAGCACCGCGCCGCTTGCATCAAGCACGTCCACATCCATCGGTTTGTCCAAGTAGCCTGACTGGTAGTTCACCGTCAGGGCGTGTTGCCAGGGGCCGTGCTGCAAGGTCGTGACCCAGCGACCACGCCACTCGAAAACCACGTGGCCATTGTCGCCAAAGCGGCCCAGGCTGCTGTGCTTGAGTCCGCCGGGCGAAAACTGGTAGCTGTCGCTCAACATGCGCGTGGCTTGCCACTGCGTCTGCACAGAGCCCCAGGGGCTGCGTGTCGCATAGCCCAGGCTCAGGTCCACGCCGGTGTTGCGGTTGCGGCCCAGATTTTCCACAGGCAAGAAAACACTGAGCGTCTGGCCGTCCAGGCCAGTGCCAAAACGGCCGGCCCAAGCCTGCGGATCAGCCGCCAGCACT
>CANBUA010000054.1 GCA_947372535.1 Burkholderiales bacterium | reverse complement strand
ATCTGCCCGATGGGATCCTTGTCGGGGCGCTCGGTCAAACCCATGATGGCGTTCTCCATCGGGAAGACGGCGCGGTCCATCATGGCGTTGAACAGGTCGGCCTTGTCCTTGAAGTGCCAGTAGAGCGCACCTCGCGTCAGGCCAGCTTCCTGTGCCACGTCCTGCAGTGAGGTGCGCGAGACACCCTGGCGGGCAAAGACCAGCTCGGCCGCGTCGAGCAGCTGCTCACGGGTTTGCAGGGCGTCTTCCTTGGTGCGGCGCATGGTGGTCGGGGCGGGCGAGAACGGGTGAAAAAAACAGCACATTGTGATGCACGACATCACATACATACAAGGATGTATGTATAGTAAGCCTATTAGTTGTCTGAGCAAGCATTTTCCGAGGTGCCCATGGCCATGTCTCCCCCTACCCCTATCGCCTCTGGTTCCGCGCCTTGTGCGCCTTCGCGAGCCCGTCTGGGCATGGCGGCCCTGGCCCTGGCATCCCTGGTGGTGTTGCCCGCCTGCAAGGACGGGCAGGCCCAGGCCGGTGCGGCCGGCAAGGCCCCGCCGCCCCCTGAAGTCGGCGTGATCATCGTCAAGCCCCAGACGGTGCCTTTGATCAGCGAACTGCCGGGCCGCCTGGAGGCCTCGCGCGTGGCCCAGGTTCGGGCGCGTGTGCCGGGCGTGGTGCAAAAGCGCCTGTTCACCGAAGGCAGCGATGTGCGCGCCGGCCAGCCACTGTTCCAGATCGACCCCGCCACCTATCAGGCCGCTGTCGACAGCGCTCAGGCCACCCAGGCCAAGGCCGAGGCCAATCTGAGCCAGGCCACCGCGCTGCTGGACCGCTACAAGCCTTTGCAGGCCGCCCGGGCCATCAGCCCGCAGGAATACCTCAACGCCCAGGTGGCGCAGCGCCAAGCCCAGGCCGATGTGGCCGCCACCGCCGCCGCCGTCAAGACATCGCGCATCAACCTGAGCTACGCCGCCGTGACTTCGCCCATCAATGGCCGCATCGGCCGTGCGCTGGTCACCGAAGGCGCGCTGGTCGGGCAGGGCGAGGCCACGCAGCTGGCCGTGGTGCAACAGGTCAACCCCTTGTATGTGAACTTCACGCAATCGGCGACAGAGGCCATGCAGCTCAAGCGCTCGGTCGATGCGGGCAAGCTGCACCAGGCTGGCGCTTCAGGCACCAGCGTGCGCGTGGTGCTGGACGATGGCAGCGAGTACCCCGTGCAGGGCAAGCTCCTGTTCACCGACCTGTCGGTGGATTCGACCTCGGGCCAAGTCAACCTGCGCGCCGAGATCCCCAACCCCAACGGCACCTTGCTGCCTGGCCTGTACGTGCGTGTGCGCCTGGCCCAGGCCCAGGTCGATGGCGGCGTGCTCGTGCCCCAGCAATCGGTGACGCGTGGCTCGACCGGCGACACCGTGATGGTGGTCGATGCGCAGGGACAGGTCACGCCGCGCCCGGTCAAGCTGGGCGGTGCGCTGGGCAGTCAGTGGGTGGTGCTCGGTGGCCTCAAGGCCGGTGAGCAGGTCATGGCCGATGGCTTCCAGAAGCTTCGTCCCAAGCAGCCGGTCAAGGCCGTGCCTTGGGTGGCGCCCGCCGGTACCGCGCCCGTGTCTGCCTCGGCGGCTTCACGCTGATCAGGGGTCGCCATGTCCAAATTTTTCATCGACCGGCCCATCTTCGCGTGGGTGATCGCCCTGTTCATCCTCGTGCTGGGCATGGCGGCGATCAAGCAGTTGCCGATTGCTCAATACCCCAATGTGGCCCCGCCTTCGGTGGTCATCAGCGCGACCTATCCCGGCGCCTCGGCCAAGACCCTGGACGAGAGTGTCATCAGCGTCATCGAGCAGGAGCTCAATGGCGCGCCTGGCCTGGCCTACATGGAATCGGTCAGCCAGGCCAATGGCACGGGCCAGATCACCGTGACCTTCGAGCCCGGCTCGAACATCGACCTGGCCCAGGTCGATGTGCAGAACCGCCTCGCCCGTGCTTCGCCGCGCTTGCCGGCGGCGGTCACGCAGCAAGGCGTGAAGGTCGATAAATCGCGCAGCAACTTCCTGATGTTCGTGATGCTGTCGTCCAAGAACCCGGACTACGACCCCATCGCGCTGGGTGACTACGCCTCGCGCAACGTCGTGCCCGAGCTGCAGCGCATCAGCGGCATCGGCCAGGCGCAGTTGTTCGGCACCGAGCGTGCCATGCGCATCTGGCTGGACCCGGCCAAGTTGATTGCCTACAACCTGTCGGCGGCCGATGTGAACAACGCCATCCGCGCGCAGAACGCGCTGGTGCCTGCCGGTGGCCTGGGTGATCGGCCCAATCTGAGTGAGCAGACCATGTCGGCCACCGTGGTGGTCACCGGTCAACTCAGCAGCGTGGCCGAGTTCGGCAACATCGCCTTGCGCAGCAAGGCCGACGGCTCGGCCGTGTATTTGCGTGATGTCGCTCGCATCGAGCTCGGCGCTCAAACTTACGGCACCTACGCGCGCCTCAATGGCCAGAACGCCGTGGGCATCGGCCTGCAACTCACGCCCACGGCCAACGCCATGGCGACGGCGCAACTGGTGCGTGACCGCCTGGACGAGCTCAAGCGCTATTTCCCACAGGCGGTGGACTACAACATCCCTTACGACACCTCGGGCTTCGTCAAGCTCTCGATCGAACAGGTGGTGCACACCCTGGTCGAGGCCATGCTGCTGGTCTTCCTGGTGATGTACATCTTTCTCCAGAACTGGCGCTATACCTTGATCCCCGCGCTGGTCGTGCCTGTGGCGCTGCTGGGCACCTTCTCGGTGATGCTGGTGGCGGGGTTCTCGATCAACGTGCTGACCATGTTCGGCATGGTGCTGGCCATTGGCATCCTGGTGGACGATGCCATCGTGGTGGTGGAGAACGTCGAGCGCCTGATGGCCGAAGAGGGGCTGTCGCCGCGCGAGGCTACGCTCAAGGCGATGGGTCAGATCAGCGGGGCGGTGATCGGCATCACGGTGGTGTTGGTTGCGGTCTTCTTGCCGATGGCCTTCTTTGCCGGCTCGGTGGGCAACATCTATCGACAGTTCTCGCTGTCCATGGCCGTGTCCATCGTGTTCTCGGCCTTCCTGGCCCTGAGCTTCACGCCGGCTTTGTGCGCCACGCTGCTCAAGCCCATCCCGCATGGGCACCATGAGCGCAAGGGCCCCTTCGGCTGGTTCAACCGCCGCTTCAGCGCGGCCACGCACGGGTATGAGCGCTGGACGAGTCGCTTGCTGCGCCGCTCCGGCCGCATGCTGATCATCTATGCACTGATGTTGTTGGTGGTGGGCTGGTTGTACGGGCGCTTGCCCTCGGCCTTCCTGCCCGACGAAGACCAGGGCAACCTGATCGTCAACATCCAGCTGCCACCGGGGGCGACCAGCAACCGGACCGAGCAAGTGGTCTCGCAGGTCGAGCAGTACTTCCTCAAGCAGCCCGAGGTGCAGTCCATCGTGGGCGTGGTGGGCTTCAGCTTCTCCGGCACGGGCCAGAATGCGGCCCTCGGCTTCGTCACCTTGAAGAACTGGGACGAGCGCAAAGGCAAAGAGCACCTGGCCCAGGCCGTGGCCGGTCGTGCCTTCGGTGCCCTGAGCGTCATCCGTGATGCCTTCATCTACCCGCTCAACCCACCCGCCATCCGCGAACTGGGCAACGCCACGGGCTTTGCCATGCGCCTCCAAGACCGCGCCGGACTGGGCCATGACGCCTTGCTGGCGGCACGCAACCAGATGCTGGGCATGGCCGGGAAAAGCAAGATCGTGGCGGGCGTGCGGCCCGATGGCCTGGAAGACGCCTCGCAGCTTCAGGTGGAGATCGATCGCGACAAGGCGCAGGCCCTGGGCGTGACCGTCGATGCCATCAGCAGCACGCTGTCGACCTCGCTGGGTTCGAGCTACATCAACGATTTCCCCAATCAAGGCCGTCTGCAACGGGTCGTGGTGCAGGCCGAATCAGGCTCGCGCTCTCAACCCGAGGACATCCTGGCGCTCAACGTGACCAACAACCAGGGCCAGAGCGTGCCACTGGCGGCCTTTGCCACCACGCACTGGATCACCGGTCAGATGCAGGCCGTGCGCTACAACGGTTACTCGGCCATGCGCTTGGCCGGCGATGCCGCACCGGGCTTCAGCACGGGCCAGGCGATGGCCGAGATGGAGCAGTTCGCCTCGACCCTGCCGCAAGGCATTGGTGTCGAGTGGACAGGCTTGTCGCGTGAAGAAAAGCTCTCAGGCTCGCAAGCGACCATGCTGCTGGCCTTCTCGCTGCTGGCCGTTTTCCTGTGCCTGGCTGCGCTGTACGAGAGCTGGGCCATCCCGCTGTCGGTCCTGCTGGTGGTGCCTTTGGGCATCCTCGGTTCGCTGGTGGGCGTGACGCTGCGTGACATGAACAACGACATCTTCTTCAAGGTGGGCCTGATCACGATCATGGGCTTGTCCGCCAAGAACGCCATCCTGATCGTCGAGTTCGCCAAAGAGCTGCATGAGCAGGGCATGGGCCTGATCGAGGCCACGCTGCAGGCCTGCCATTTGCGCTTCCGACCCATCGTGATGACCTCGCTGGCCTTCATCCTGGGTGTGGTGCCGCTGTACACCGCCACGGGGGCGAGCTCTGCGGCGCAACGTGCCATCGGCACGGGGGTGTTGAGTGGCATGGTCGCGGCCACCGTGTTGGCCGTGCTCTTTGTGCCGGTGTTTTTCGTGGTGGTGCGCAAGCTGGTCAACCGCTTTTCACGCCAGGTGCCGCCCGCTGCGTCGGGCGCTGTGCCAGCCGCACCTGCACAAGGGGATGCATGATGAGGATGATGTCGACCATCAAGATGACCATGATCGCCGCCGCGGCCCTGCTGGCCAGCGCATGTTCCATGGTGCCCAGGCTGGAACAGCCCGCTCTGGCGGTGCCTGATCAGTGGGGAGCCGCTGCACAGTCGGGCGCGCAAAACCCGGCGTCGTCCGAGCAATTGGCCTGGGCCGCCTACTTTGGCGACCAGCGCCTGCAATCGCTGATCCGCGCGGCGCTGGACAACAACCGTGACCTGCGCGTGGCCGTGCTCAACATTGAGCAGACACGGGCCCAGTATCAGATCCAGCGCGCGGACCGGTTCCCCACGGTGAACGCGGCCATCAACGCCACCCGCCAGCCCTCGGCCACACCGCCCAATGACATCGGCACCGTGGCCACGGGCGGTCTGAGCCTGGCCTCGTTTGAGATCGACCTGTTCGGCCGCATCGCGGCCTTGACGCAAGCGGCGGGCGCACAACTGCTGGCCACGCAGGAGGCCCGCAAGGCGGTGCAAATCAGCCTGGTCTCGGCCGTGGCCAGCAGCTACTACACCGTCTGGGCCGACCAATGGCAACTGGCCCTGGCCGAGCAGACGCTGAACACCCGCGATGCCTCCATCAAGCTGCTCAAGCTCAAGTACGACAACGGCGTGCTCAACGAGCTGGACTGGCGGTCTGCGCAATCGCTGGTCGAGGCCGCGCGCATCGCCAGGTCGCAGGCCCAGCGCCAGCGCCAACTCGACATCAATGCCTTGAGCCTCTTGATCGGTCAAAGCATCGATCCCGCCTGGTTGCCGCCTGTGCCGGTGACCACCGCCACACGCTCCATCGATGACCTGGACGCCATCCCGCAGATCACCCAGGCCTCCAGCCTTTGGCCATCACTGAGCGTCTTGCCGGTGGGCCTGCCCTCCGAGGTGCTGCTCAAGCGACCCGACATTGTTCAAGCCGAACAACTGCTGATCGCGGCCAACGCCAACATCGGCGCGGCGCGTGCGGCCCGCTTTCCACGCATCAGCCTGACGGCGAGTGCGGGCGTGGCCAGCGATTCGCTGTCGGGCTTGTTCAATGATGGTCGCTCGGCATGGAGCTTTGGTGGCGGCCTGCTGGCACCCATCTTCGATGCGGGCCGGACGGCGGCCAATGTCACGGTGACGGAGGTCCGGCGCGATGTCGCCCTGGCGCAGTACGACAAGGCGATCCAGACGGCGTTCCGCGAGGTCTCCGATGCGCTGGTTTCGCGCAGCACTTATGGCGATCAGGTGGTCGCGCAGCAGTCGCAGGTCGATGCCGAGGCTGCGCGTCTGATGCTCTCGGGCTTGCGCTATCGCACGGGGGTCTCCAGCCAGCTGGACTTGCTCGATTCGCAACGGAGCTTGTTCGCTGCGCAGCAGGCTTTGATCAACACCGAGCTGGCACGTCAGCAGGCGCACATTGCGGTGTTCAAGACGCTGGGTGGTGGCTTGAATCCCTGAGCGCATTTGCACAGGTGATTTGACGTTTGAGGCCTGGCTTGATTTGGCTTTGCTTGGGGTTGGTGGGCGCGACGGGACGGCGGCGGCGAGCGCCTGCGCCTTGCTGAACCTCCAAAGTAAACAGAACCGTACTCACAAAAAAAGCCGCTTCGATGCACCGAAGCGGCTCCAGAGACAAGGCCAGCCAAACGGCGGCGCTGGTCAGTTCGCCAACCGGCGGCTCAAGCGCGCACCCAGCTTGCTCACGTTGTTCAGCGACAGCAAATGCGCATGGATCCAGCCCAGTGCCCCCGAGATGAACAACTCGTGCACGATCTTGGCGTCCAGCTTGCGCAGCTTCTCTTCATCCACCACCTTGAAGCCGTTCATGTGGAACTTCTGCTCGCCCAGCGTGAAGTCGATGTTGCGCTCGACCAGCAAGTCCAACTCGACCAGCCGCTTGGAAAAAGCGGACGTGCGCTGCATGTCGTTGTGGAAATCCAGCAAGAACTTCTGCAGGTTCTGCAGGTAAGTCGTGTCCTTGCCTTCGGCATCGAACAAAGCCTCGCCATCAGTCTGGTTCAAGCCGTCGAAGGTCTCGTCCACACAGACGGTCAGCTGCGTGCTGCCCGGCTCTTCAGCCAACACGAAAGGGTAGCGACGGATGAACGCAGGCAAGTAGGTGTTGACGTCCCAGCGGCCATCGCTGTCGATGTAGAGGTTTTCCTTGTCGCGCAAGCCCACCACCGACACCAGAGTGTGCTGATCACCGGCGGCCACGAACACGCAGGGAAAATCCAGCGCAGCCAAAGGCAGCTCTGTCACGGCCAGCAGCAGCGAGTTGGTCTCGCGGGCAAAGGACAATAGCTTGTCGCTGCCCTTGACGCGCAAGGAGCGATGCTGGTCGCGGTTGACCGGCGTGAGTTTCTCGTACATCAACATGGTTTTCATGGCTTGTCCTGATCGGTAAATACAGAAGTGACGGCAGCGCTGGCCGTTGGAGACCGGCAAGCATATCGCGACTCCATGTCACTGACTGGCGATAATCTAGGGGTGAGCACGACTTCGACGCCACCCCGCCGCTGGGGCCTCTACCTTGATCTGATCCGCTGGAATCGCCCGCAGGGTTGGCTGCTGCTGCTGTGGCCGACGTTGTCGGCGCTGTGGCTGGCGGCTGGCGGCTTCCCGGGCTGGCACTTGCTTCTGGTGTTCACGCTGGGCACCATCCTGATGCGATCGGCCGGCTGTGCGGTCAATGACGTGGCCGACCGCGATTTCGATCGCCACGTTCAGCGCACGGCCCAGCGGCCCGTCACCAGCGGCCAGCTCTCGGTCAAAGAAGCGCTGGCCGTGGGCGCGGTGCTGGCCGTACTGGCCTTCCTGCTGGTTCTGAGCACCAATGCGCTCACCGTCGGGATGTCGTTTGGCGCACTGGCCATCGCCATCGCCTACCCGTTCGCCAAGCGCTGGGTGTCCATGCCACAAGCGGTGCTGGGTGTGGCCTTCAGCATGGGCATTCCGATGGCCTATGCTGCCGTGCGTGGCGAAGTGCCGCCCCAGGCCTGGTGGCTGGTGGCTGGGAATCTGGCCTGGGTGCTGGCCTACGACACCCAATACGCGATGGTCGACCGCGATGACGATCTCAAGATCGGCATCCGCACCTCCGCCATCACGCTGGGGCGTTTCGATGTGGCAGGCGTGGCAGCCTTCTATGCCTGTAGCCTGGGCTGTTGGATGGTGGTCGGTCGCCTGGACGCGCTGGGGCTTGCCTACTGGCTGGCCTGGGCAGTGGCCCTGGCCCACGCAGTGGCGCAGGTGTGGTGGATCCGGCACCGTGGCCGAGAAGCTTGTTTCAGGGCTTTCGCCTTGAACCACTGGCTGGGCGCGACCTTGTTTGCCGGCGTGGCTGTGGCGACCACATGGGGGCATGTCCTGGGGACTTGAGCAGGCGCCCGCCACGTATCATCGGCTCATTTTTTCCGCCCTTGTCGCAGCTGTCCAATGAAAAACGAGCGCTTTGAACTCCGATGGTGGGCGTGCCTGTCCCTGCTCTTGCTGGCCTGGGTGTTCTACGCCTGCAGCGGTGTCATTCAGTGGGGTGACAACGGCGCATTCCTGATCCGCGCATCCTTGGGCCAGTATTTCTCGCCAGAGTTGTTGGCCATGAGCCACCCGCTCTACACCACGGTCAGCTCGCTGGCGCACAAGGTGGGGGGCTTCTACGGCGTGGCGCACCTCAATGCGCTGTTGCTGGTGCTGGCGGCAGGCGAGCTTTATCTCCTGGCCCGCCAACTCGGCGGCACCCGCTCGGCTGCCTGGCTGGCCGTGGCAGCCGGGGTCACCGTGCATTCGGTGCTCTGGGTGGCCACCAAGGTCGAGGTCTACCTGCTGCACTTGGTGCTGGTGCTGGGTTGCCTTGCCGTCTTCCAGCAAAAGGATGGCTGGTGTTCGGGCATTCGCCGTTGGGTGCTGCTGGGCCTGCTGACGGGCATGGGCATCGCCACCCACCAACTGACCTTCATCGTGCTGACACCGATGGTGGCGGTGTTGCTGATCCAGGAGATCCGGGGGTTTCACTGGTACGTGCTGGGCGTGGTGCTGGGCCTGTTCTCTTGCCTGCCTGGTCTGATCGGCGACCTGAACGCGGGCAAGAGCCTGTTGGAGATCGTGCGGGCCTTCCTGACCAACGGCAGCAGCCATGGGGGCACGGGCTGGGAGTCAGAGCTGTTCAGCTTGCGGGGCGTGTCCCAGCATCCGCGCCAGGTGGTGCTGGTGCTGCTGTCCATCGTCGGGCTGGGTCTGCCGGGCACACTGATCAAGCCCGCCGCGGGCGCCCGGACGCTCATCTGGGCCTGCGCCTGGTTCAACCTGCTGTTCGCGGCCAGCTACGATGTGTTCGACCGCTACACGTTTTTCCTGCCCGGAGGCGTCCTATTCGCCTTGCTGGGCGCGCTGTGGCTGTCCGAGCGCGCCTGGCCTGCGGTGTGGCGCTGGGTCGTGGGCGTGGCCCTGGTGCTCGGTCCCATCGCGGTGACGCATGGACCGGTCCTGCTGATCGAGACACCCTTGCTCAAACACACGGCCTTGCATGCGTCCATCGTTGCCCAGGGCGGAGGCTTGCTGGCGCCTTTGCTCAAGGACGATTCCGCCGAGGAGTTCGTCCGTGCCTACGAAAAAGTCGTGCCACCCGGCAGCATCGTCTTTGCCGACTGGCCCAGCCATCAGGCGCTGGCCAATGCGCAGCACATGGGCATTTTCGTCGGCCGCGATCTCGCGCGTTGCGAGGCCTTCCCGACGCTGGCCTCAAGCTTGAAGCAGGACGCCTACGTGGCCCAAGACTGCCTGGGCATCGACGCCAAGCTGCGAGAGCCGGCAGTCATGGGCTCGCACATCCGCCGCGCCGCTGTCCGACCTTGATGTGTGGGCGCCCCCCGGTCGATCGCCTCTGGCGTCGGCCTGGCGGGTGCGCCGATTCAGCGCCCGAACTCGTCGCCCAACTCGCCTGCCCGCTGGCGCGCGGCCTGCATGGCCTGGATGAACTGAGCTTTGAGCCCGGCCGATTCCATGTGCGTGAGCGCCGCGTAAGTCGTGCCGCCCTTGGACGTGACCTTCTCGCGCAGCACCGAAGGCGGGTCTTCCGACTGGCTGGCCAGCGCGGTGGCCCCCCCAAAAGTGGCCAGCGCCAAGGTTCGGCTCTGATCGGGGCTCAGGCCCATGTCCGCGCCTGCCTGCACCATGGCTTCGATGAAATAGAACACATAGGCTGGGCCTGAGCCTGACATGGCGGTCACTGCGTCCAGTTGTGCTTCTTGCTCGACCCACAGCAAAGCGCCGGTGGGCGCGACCAGGGCTTCGATGGCTGCCCGCTCCTCGGACGTGACCTCGCTGCGCGCGAACAGCCCCGTCATGCCTTGGCCGATGAGGGCCGGCGTGTTGGGCATGGCGCGCACGATGCGGCCCGTGCCCAGCCAGCGCGCCATGTCGTCGGTGCGCAGGCCGGCCATCACGCTGTAGTGCAGGGCCTTGGCGGTGTAGCCCGCGACAGCTTGCGTCGCCTCCTTGAACTGCTGGGGCTTGACGGCCCAGACCACTGTGGCGGCGTCCAGCAAGGCTGCATCCGCTGTGGCCTGGGTGCGCAGGCCCTGGGCGGCCAGGCGTTCTCGCTGGGCCTCGCTGGGGTCGATGACCAGGATGGAAGCGGGCTCGCGGCCTTGGCGCAGCAGGCCGCCGATGATGGCGGTGGCCATGTTGCCGCCGCCGATGAAAGCAATCAGGGATGTCGTCGTGTTCATGGGCGAGATGATGCCTGAGCTTGGGCCTGGGCTGGCATTCAAGCGCTGCAGCTTGATCAGCGCCCGCCGAAAATGGCCGTGCCTACCCGCACCATGGTGGCGCCCTCGGCAATCGCGGCCTCCAGGTCGGCGCTCATGCCCATCGACAGGGTGTCCAACTCGAAACCCTGCGCGATCAACTGGTCAAACAGGACCTTGAGTCCATGGTGGGCCTGGTGTTGCAATGCCGGGTTCGGGTTGGGCGCGGGCAGGGCCATCAGGCCACGCAACTTCAGGCCGGGCAGGGCGGTGATGGCCCGTGCCAGGGCAGCGACTTCATCGGGCGAGGTGCCGCTTTTGCTGGCCTCGCCGCTGGTGTTGACCTGGATCAGCACGTTCAAGTCGGGCAGTTCCGGTGGGCGCTGTTCACTCAGCCGCTGCGCAATCTTGAGACGGTCTACGGTTTGCACCCAATCAAAGTGCTCGGCCACCAGACGCGTTTTGTTACTTTGCAGCGGCCCGATCAAATGCCATTGAAGTTGTGCGCGCACATCGCCCAGCGCCGCGATCTTGTCCAGCGCCTCTTGCACATAGTTCTCGCCAAACTGACGCTGGCCGGCTGCAAAGGCCTCGCGGACGGCATCTGCCCCGAAGGTTTTGCTCACCGCGAGCAGGCTGACGGCGCCTTGAGGCCTGTGATGAACTGAACAAGCCTGTTGGATACGGTCATTCACTTGTTGTCGCTGGAGCTCGATCATCGCGATAATGGGTTGTTCATTCAAATGCGCAAGGATTGAATCATCCATGGATATCACCCAACTGCTGGCGTTCTCGGTTAAAAACAAGGCGTCTGACTTGCACTTGTCCGCCGGGCTGCCCCCAATGATTCGGGTCAATGGTGACGTGCGTCGCATCAATGTCGATCCGCTGGATCACAAGGCCGTGCATGACATGGTCTACGACATCATGAACGACGCCCAGCGCAAGTCGTATGAAGAATCGCTGGAGTGCGACTTCTCCTTCGAGATCCAAGGTCTGGCGCGTTTTCGGGTCAACGCCTTCAACCAGAATCGCGGCGCGGGCGCGGTGTTCCGCACCATTCCCAGCAAGATCCTGACGCTGGAGCAGCTCAACACGCCCAAAATCTTCGCCGATCTGGCGCTCAAACCGCGCGGCCTGGTGCTGGTCACTGGCCCCACGGGTTCGGGTAAATCGACCACGCTGGCCGCCATGGTCAACCACCTCAACGAGACCGAGTTTGGCCACATCCTGACGGTGGAAGACCCCATCGAATTCGTGCATGAGTCCAAAAAGTGCCTGATCAACCAGCGAGAAGTCGGGCCACACACCCACAGTTTCGCCAGTGCCCTGCGCTCGGCCCTGCGGGAAGACCCGGACTGCATCCTGGTGGGCGAGTTGCGCGACCTGGAAACCATCCGCCTGGCCCTGACGGCCGCTGAAACCGGCCACTTGGTGTTCGGCACCCTGCACACATCGAGTGCGGCCAAGACCATCGACCGGGTGGTGGACGTGTTCCCCGCCGCAGAAAAAGACATGGTCCGCGCGATGCTGTCCGAGTCCTTGCAGGCCGTGATTTCGCAAACCTTGTGCAAGACCAAGGACGGCACCGGCCGCGTGGCCGCCCACGAAATCATGATCGGCACCTCGGCCATCCGCAACCTGATCCGCGAAAGCAAGATCGCCCAGATGTACTCGGCCATCCAGACCGGTAACAATGTGGGCATGCAGACGCTGGATCAGAACCTCACCGACCTGGTCCGGCGCAACGTCGTTTCACCGGCCGAAGCACGCGCCAAGGCCAAGTTCCCAGAAAACTTCCCAGGTTGATGAACCATCCCGCCCAGCCGCAAGGCATGAAGACCCTGTTCGACCGCATCATGGGCGGCGCGCCTTCGGCGAAGCCGCCTCAAGCCGACGACCAGGGCTTTTTCTCGACCCAGTTCATGGAGCGGCCCGATTCAGTGCGCGCCACGTCTGCCTGGACGGCCCGAGCCCTGGCCGTAGGTGCCCATGCGGTGCACCAAGCCGAAGGCTTGCCGGCTTTGAACAAGGTCTGGGGCGGGGACCATTTTTACAGCGCGCTCGATGAGGATGCCCGGCTCAGGCTGTGCGATTTCCTCGAGTTCGTCTCGGTGCCTGCCGGGCGTGAAGTCATCGTGCAAGACGAGCGGGGCGACTACGCCCTGATCATGCTGCAAGGCGTGGCGGCGGTCGACCGCCTCCAGCCCACCGGTGGCCGCGCCCGCCTGGCCGAGGCCCGCGATGGCGATGTCCTGGGCGAGATGTCGCTGGTCGATGCCGGCACCCGTTTCGCCTCCTGCCAGACCCTCACGCCTTGCCTGCTGGCGGTGGTCACCGGGGCGGCCCTGGACGAGTTGGCCATCGAGGAGCCCCGCCTGGGCATGACGGTGATGGCTTCGATGGCCAAGCACCTGTCCCTTCGCACCCGCCAGCTCAGTGCCCGATTGGGCGCCTTGCTGACGGCCGGCTGAATGCCGGGTAAATTGCTCCCTACATCCTTCAATTGATCAGGACGCTGTCATCATGGAACGCGATCAGGCTTCGAAATTCATCAACGATCTGCTCAAGCTCATGATCACGCGGGGGGGCTCCGACCTCTTCCTGACGGCGGATTTCCCGCCCGCGATCAAGGTGGATGGCAAAGTCACCAAGGTGTCTCCCCAGCCGCTGACCTCGCAACACACCATGGCGCTGGCCCGTTCGATCATGAACGACAAGCAGGCCGCCGAGTTCGAGCGCACGAAGGAATGCAACTTCGCCATCGCCCCGGGCGGTGTTGGCCGTTTCCGCGTCAATGCCTTCGTGCAGCAAAGCCAGGTCGGCCTGGTGCTGCGGGTCATTCCGTCCCAACTGCCCAACATCGACGCCATGGGCCTGCCGCAGATCCTCAAGGACATCGTCATGTCCAAGCGCGGCCTGGCCATCCTGGTGGGGGCCACGGGTTCGGGCAAGAGCACGACGCTGGCGGCCATGGTGGACCACCGCAACGAAAACTCTCAAAACCACATCATCACCATCGAAGACCCGGTCGAGTTCGTGCACCCGCACAAGAACTCCATCGTCACCCAGCGTGAAGTGGGCCTGGACACCGATGGCTGGGAGCTGGCCCTCAAGAACACCCTGCGCCAAGCGCCCGACGTCATCCTCATGGGTGAAATCCGCGACCGCGAGACCATGGAACACGCCGTGGCCTTTGCCGAGACCGGTCACTTGTGCCTGGCCACCTTGCACGCCAACAGCTCCAATCAGGCGCTGGACCGCATCATCAATTTCTTCCCCGAAGAGCGCCGTGCCCAACTGCTGATGGACTTGTCCCTGAACCTGCGCGCCCTGGTGTCCCAACGCCTGGTGCCCAAGCAAGAGGGCAAGGGTCGCGCTGCAGCTGTCGAGATCATGCTCAACTCGCCCCTGATCAGCGACCTGATCTTCAAGGGCGAGGTGGCCGAGATCAAGGAGATCATGAAGAAGTCGCGCGAGCTGGGCATGCAGACCTTTGACCAGGCACTGTTTGACCTCTACGAAGGCAATGACATCACCTTGGAAGACGCCCTGCGCAACGCTGACTCGCTCAACGACCTGCGCCTGCAGGTCAAGCTGCACAGCCAGCGCGCGCGCAACACCGACCTGTCCTCCGGGACGGAGCATTTCCGCCTCGTGTGATGGGCCTTCAAGCCCTGGGCGGGCTGGCGCGCCGGTGGTGCGCGCCCTGGGCGCTCCTGCTGTGCGCCTTGCTCAGCGGCTGCATCGAGCCCGACGAGGCCATTCAGGTCACCCAGGCACAGTACCAGCCACTCATCCCTGGCGTGCCGCAGCCGGCCCGCACAGTGTCCCTGCCGCACGATTGGGACTACCAGTCGCCGCCGCTGTCGGGGCGGGCCCTTTATACCTTCAGCGTGCCGCGCAGCCAGTGGCGCGGCCCTGAGCCCGTGCTCTATTTCCCCAAGGTGGGCAACAGCCTGGCCATCGCGGTCAATGGCCGGCAGGTGTTCTCCAACCTGGACACGGCGGGCACCAGGCACCCCTCATTCAAGCAGTCGCGACCGTACTTGATCGGCCTCGGGCAGGTGCCGCCGGGGGATCCCGTCCAAGTGCGTGTGGAGGTCGAAGGCGGCAGCTTGGCGATCGCTGGCATGTCCCATGTCTTCGTGGGCGAC
Organism: Burkholderiales bacterium; assembly: GCA_947372535.1. The sequence continues at coordinate 5,196 of CANBUA010000054.1, read as the reverse complement.
CGCGCCGAACTACAGACCCCTTACGCCATCAAGAACTTCCTGCACACCGAGGCCACCTGGATGATCGGCGTGGCCTGCCTGAGCATGGGCCTGCTGGCCCTGCTGGTCTGGACGCGGGTGCGCGATCCGCTCTACCTTTACTTCGGCATCGCCTCGCTGTTGTGGGCCTGGCGAACCTCGTCCATCGGTCAAAGCCAGATGTGGCTGCCGCCCGATGTCTGGAGCTACTTGTTCTTTGCCAGCTATGGCTGGTTCGTGGCCCTCATCGGCCTGTACGTGGTCCGCGTGACGCAGTTCAAATCACCGGCCTGGCGGTGGGTGATGTGGGGCTACTTCGGACTGTCCACCGTGCTGTTCATGGTGGTCGTGGGCTTCAAATGGCATTTCCTGCGTGTGGCCTTCAATGCCTTGAGCCTCCTGGTCACGGCGGCCCTCTTGGGTAACCTGATTCACGAGACCTGGCTGCAGCGGACCCATGAGCGCGTGGCGGTGATGGCCGCCGGCATCGTCACCCTGATCGCAGGTGCGCGTGACCTGTGGTCGGTGCATGACGCGCGCATGCGCTTCACCGAGCATCCCTGGGCACGGTTTGCTGTGCTGTCCTTCATGATGGTGATGGCCTGGTTGCTGGTCGATCGCCTGGTGCGCCTGCAGCGTGAAACCGCCTTGATGAACCAGGGGCTGGAGGCCAAGGTCCGCCAACGTGAGGCCGAGCTGGCCGTGCTGTTCGAGCAGCAACGCACGCTGGCCATGAGCCAGGCGGCCACCTCGGAGCGCGAGCGCATCGTGCGCGACATGCACGATGGCATCGGGGGGCAGCTGATGACGGTGCTGCGCGGTGTCGAGCGGGGCGTCTTCAGCCAGGACCGCATCGCCGAGGTCCTGCAAGAAAGCCTGGACGACCTGCGCCTGATCATCGATGCCTCCAGCGCGCACGCCGAGCTGGTGCCCGCGCTGGCCGCTTGGCGCCATCGCTGGGACCCACGCCTGGAAGCCTTGGGCATTGAGCTGGTCTGGACGCTGGACGAGTCGCTTGCGCAGCTGGTGGTGTCGCCCGAGCTGGTCTTGCAGACCATGCGTGTGCTGCAAGAGGCGGTGATCAATGCCATCAAGCATGCGCAAGCCCCACGCATCTCCGTCAAGACCTGGCGAGAGGGCCAAGGCCTGCGGCTGGAGGTGCGTGACGAGGGCCAAGGCTTCGACACCCGCCAGTTGGTGGCGCAGACCACGCCTGGGCGCCATGGCCTGCAATCGATGTTGGCCCGTGCGCAGGGCATTGGTGCGCGGCTGGACATTAGCTCATCGCCAGGGCAGGGCACCTGCGTCAGCGTGCAGTGGCCGGCGCCCGCGCAAAGCGCTTGAACCGAAGGTGCTTGATCTCAGCGGATCAGACCGCGGCGTGAGGCTTCCAACGCGGCCTCGGCCCGGCTGCCGATGCCCAGCTTGCGGTACACATCACGCACATAGGTGTTGACCGTGTTGAGCGTGATGGTCAGCAACACCGCGATCTCGGCGGCCTTGTAGCCCTTGCCGATCAGGCGCAGGATGTCCACCTCGCGCTCGGTCAGGCGCACGTCCGAGTCGGCGTTGGGGGCTGCACGCAAGGCCTGCGCGCTGTCGTCGCGCCGAAAATGCTGCAAGACGCGCCTGGCGATCGAAGGCGACAGGGCTGGCTCACCGAGGTCGATGCGGCGCAGCTGGTTCTCGACCACGGCGCGCGGCTGGGACTTGAGCACATAACCGCTGGCACCGGCCTGCAACGCGGGGAAGACATGGTTGTCGTCATCATGGATGGTGGCCACCACCACCACGGTCTGGCGCGCGGCCAAGGCGGCGATCAGGTCGCGGGCCGTGCCATCGGGCAGGCTCCAGTCCACGATGGCCAGGTCATGCGGGTAGGCCGTCATGCAGGCTTGGGCCTCGGCCAGCGTGGCCGCCATGTCCACCCTTGTCAAAGATGGCATGGCACGCGAGAGCACCTCGGCCAGCCATTGGCGTGGCTCTTCCAAGTCTTCGACGATCAGGGCGCTTTGATGGGGCATCCTGCGATTGTTCCATGGGGTGCCCAGGCGCCGTCAGTCTCAGTTCCCGGGGTTTGCGACAATCCCCTGTTCAAGTTGCCAACCGATTGGAGCCGCCCGACATGATTGCTGACAAGACCTATGCCCCGGCCACCGCTCGCCGCATCGCCTTCCTGGGCCTGGGTACCATGGGCGCGCCGATGGCGGCTCATTTGGTGCGTGCCGGCCACGAGGTCACGGTCTTCAACCGAACCCAGGCCAAGGCTGAGCAATGGGTGGCGCAGGCGCGCGGTGGTCGGCAAGCCGCATCGCCTGCCGACGCTGCGCAGGGCGCGGAGGTGCTCATCACCTGCGTGGGCCGCGATGATGACCTGCGTGAAGTGTTGTGCGGCGCCCAAGGGGCCATGGCCGTGCTGAGCCCAGGCGCCGTCCTGGTCGATCACACCACGACCTCTGCCACCGTGGCCCGCGAGATGGCGGGGCAAGCTGAGCAACGCGGTCTGCAATTCATTGATGCGCCCGTTTCTGGCGGTAACCTGGGCGCCATCAATGGCGCGCTCACCGTGATGTGCGGTGGGCAGGCACAGGCCTTTGCCAGCGTCGAGCCTGTGCTGATGGCCTATGCCCGAGCCGTGACGCATGTGGGCGAGACCGGGGCTGGTCAACTGGCCAAGATGGTCAACCAGATTTGCGTGGGTGGCGTCCTGCAAAGCCTGGCAGAAGCCTTGGCCTTTGGTCAGCAGGCTGGCCTGGACATGCACCAGGTGCTGGGCGTCATCACCCAGGGCGCAGCCGGCAGTTGGCAGATGCAGCACCGCGGCCCGACCATGGTCGACGACCAGTTCGATTTCGGCTTCGCGGTTGATTGGATGCGCAAGGACCTGGGCCTGTGCCTGGACGAGGCCAGGCGTCTGGGCGCCGTGTTGCCCGCCACGGCCCTGATCGACCAGTTCTATGCGGACGTGCAGCGCATGGGCGGCGGTCGCTGGGACACGTCCAGCTTGATCAAGAGATTGCGCCCAGCCACCGATCAGGCCTGAGCTTGGCGCCGGTCGCCAGGCGTCAAAGATCAGCGCGCCGGGCTGCTGGCGGGCGCTGCGGGCACTTTCTGCGCCAGCTCTGCTTCGCTGATGATGTGCAGCACCTTGACGACCTTCTGCACGCCGCTGACGGTGGCCGCCAGTTCGCTGGCGCGGGCCGCTTCACGTTCTGTCACCAGGCCCATCAGGTAGACCTCGCCACGCTCGACCACCACCTTGAAGGCGTTGGACTGCATGTCGCGGGCATCCACAAACGTCAGCTTGACCTTGCTCTGAATCAGGAGGTCATTGGAGCGCGAGGTGAGCGAGGAGGCGCCCATCAACGCCAGCTCGTTGACCACCGAGCGCACATTCTCGGTCCCCGCCACGGCTTGTTCCACCTTGAGCTTGTCGGCGTCGGAAGACACCTCGCCGGTGATCAGCACCACGCGGTTGTAGGAGGTCAGGCTGACGTGGCCGGCCGCGCCCATGGCGTCCTTGACACGCAGGGTGGCCTTGAACTCGATGCCCTGGTCCTCCAACTGCGTGCCCGAGGTGCGGCGGTCCGTCACCACGAAGGCGCCGCTCACGGCCGAGCCCAGCATCAGCGGCGCGCAGCCGCTCAGGCTGGTGGCCAGCAATGCGCCGACCAACAGGCACGACAGACCGCTCAGGCGAGGTGTTTTCATCATCGTCAGATTCATCACAAGTCTTCTCCCAGCAGGTGGGCATCCACCGCTTCGCTCAAACCATGAACGGCCAACCAGGCCGCGCCAAATAACTGGACACTGTTCTTGCCGGGCAAGGGCACCCACACATCGGTTTCACGTACCAGCGGGCCCAGCACCGAGGCGGCCTCGCCGCTCAACACCACCAGGGTCAGGTCCATCTCGCTGGCTGCGGCCGTGGCCCGTGACAGCTCGCCCTCCACCCCTTCGAGCGAGCAGGCCAACCAGACATCGCCCGGATGACCCAATGCGCGCACCAACGCCTCCATCTGGCCATCCTGCACCGCTTGTCCCGGGTCACCATCGACCGACACGCAGAGCGCGGCCAGGGCCGGGCGCGGACGGCCCGTGCCATTGACCAGCAATTGCGCGGCATGGCGGGCCAGCCAGGCACCCTGGCCTTGACCAGCGCACAGCACCTTGCCGCCGCTGGTCAAGCTGTGGACCACCGCTTGCGCGGCCACGTGCAGGTGCTGCGCCAGCCGATCCGAGGCCTGATAGAGACCATCGGCGGCTTCGACGAAGGCCTGTTGCAGGAAGGGAGGGGTCAGATTCGAGTCGGGCATGTGCGCCGATGATAAGTTACGCGTCGGCTTGGAAGGCCCCAGGCAGCCAGACCAGGTCTTCGCCATCGACGGCGACCACGTCGAAGCGGCATGGCGGCAGCTTCGGGATGGCCATCAGATAATGACGCGCACCCCACACGCAACGGCGTTGCTTGCCTCGTGAGACCGTGGCCGCCGCGCCACCATGATCGCCACGACTGCGCAGGCGCACTTCCACGAACACCAGCGTGCCGTCAGGCTCGTGCATGATCAGGTCCACCTCGGCACCGCGCGCGCCGGGGCCGTGCGCCACACGATAATTGCGCTGCACCAGAGTCAGCCCCTGCGCCTGCAGGTAAGCCAGTGCCCTGTCCTCTGCCTCATCTCCCCGGGATTTAGTCGTGACCTTCGATGCCACCGTGCTCCTCCAAGCTGCTGCCGCTGCCGCGGGTGGCCAGCAGTATCCCTCAGGGGCGCTCTATGTGGTGGGCACGCCCATCGGGAACTTGGCCGACATCACCTTGCGTGCCATCCAGGTGCTGTCGCTGGTCGATGCCGTCGCCTGCGAAGATACCCGCATGACCCAGCGCGTGCTCCAGCACCTGGGCCTGAGCAAGCGCCTGCTGTCCGTGCACGAGCACAATGAGAACGAGGCAGCCCGAGGCGTGCTGGCACTCCTTCAACAGGGCCAGCGTGTGGCCTATGTCAGCGATGCGGGCACACCTGGCGTGTCCGACCCGGGCGCACGACTCGTTCGGGCCATCGCGGCCGTCGGCCTTCGCGTGGTGCCGGTCCCCGGTGTGAGCGCGTCCACCGCAGCCATCTCGGTCGCGGGCGACGGGGCCACTACCGGCTTCACCTTCCAGGGATTTTTGCCAGCCAA
>CANBUA010000053.1 GCA_947372535.1 Burkholderiales bacterium | reverse complement strand
GTGCCCAGCTCGGCCATCCCGGCGTTTGTCGATGACACCGGGCAGGCGCTGCTGGCGCGCTGGCCGCAGGCCCGCGTGGTCTGCTTTGGGCACCTGGGCGATGGCAACCTGCACTACAACGTGCAACCGCCAAGCGCGCAGGCCCAGGGCGATGCGCTGCTCGCTTTTGAGCGCCAGGTCAATGAGGTGGTCTTCGATCAGGTGGCGCGCTTTGGCGGCACCTTGTCGGCCGAGCATGGCATCGGGCTGCTGCGCCGCGACGAACTGGCGCGCCGTGCCTCGCCCGTGGGCTTGTCGATGATGAAGGCCATCAAGCAGGCGCTCGATCCTGTGGGTTTGATGAACCCAGGTCGGGTGTTGCAACACGACTGAGGCAAGCAGCGTCATCACGGCGTCACAGGGGACCGCTACCTTGCGACCTGTATGCTGGGCCGAGTTGTTGGCCCGGTCATCTCACCTTGGTATTGCTGTCTTCATGCATTTTCAGCCTTCTCCCGCCTGGCTGGCGGTGGCCTTGCTGGTTTCGGCCGCTGGTGCCCAAGCCCAACTCAAAACCCAACCGGTCGAGTTGCCTCCTGTCGTGATTCACGGCCACTACGACAATGCCGTCGGCACCTCAGATGCAGCCTCCGAAGGGCAGATCCGCAGCGAATTGCTCAAGAGCCGGCCGGCCTTGCGACCCGGTGAGTTGCTGGAGTTCGTGCCCGGCATGATCGTCACCCAGCACAGCGGCGACGGCAAGGCCAATCAATACTTCCTGCGCGGCTTCAACCTTGACCACGGCACGGACTTCGCTACGTCGGTCAACGGCATGCCCGTCAACATGCCGACGCACGCTCACGGCCAGGGCTACACCGACCTCAACTTCGTCATCCCCGAACTGGTCGATCGCATCGACTACCGCAAGGGGCCTTATTTCGCGCAGGACGGCGACTTCGCGGCGGCGGGCGCGGCCAGCATGCTCTACCGCAAGCGTCTGTCGCAGCCGTTTGTGCAACTGACCTTGGGCGAGCACCAGTACGCGCGGGCCGTGGCCGCTGGCTCGGGCACCATCGGCACCGACCGCAGCTTGCTGGGCGCTGTGGAGCTCATGCACAACGACGGCCCCTGGACCTTGCCGGAGAACCTGCGCAAAGTCAACGGCGTGGTGACGCTCAGCGAAGGCAGTGTGGCGCGTGGTTGGTCGGCCAGCCTGATGGGCTATGACGCCAGTTGGGCGTCGACCGACCAGGTGCCACAGCGAGCGATCGACTCCGGTGCCATCGGGCGTTTCGATGCCATCGACCCCACGGACGGCGGCAACACCTCGCGCTACAGCCTCTCGGGCGAATGGCGGGACCGTGGTGCCGACGGCGGCATCAAGGTGTCGAGCTACCTGATGCACTACCAGCTCGATTTGTTTTCCAACTTCACCTACCTGCTGGACCACGATCCGCAAGGCGATCAGTTCGAGCAGCACGATCAGCGCACGGTGTTTGGCCTGGCTGCAGTCAAGGACTGGACACACACGCTGTGGGGCCATGAGTCGAGCACCGAGGTCGGCATGCAGCTTCGCCATGATCGGATCAAGGTGGGCTTGTTCACCACCACGGCGCGTGTGCGCAACGGCACCACGCGCGACGATGCCGTGCGGCAAACAGGCATCGGCCTGTATGCCCAGAACGGCTTGACCTGGACACCCTGGCTGCGCACGGTGCTGGGCGCGCGTGTCGATCACGCCAGTTTCGATGTCGACAGCAACCAGCCCGTGAACTCGGGGCAAACGTCGTCCACCCAAGTCTCGCCCAAGTTCTCGGCCATCTTCGGGCCGTGGGCCAAGACCGAGTTTTTCCTCAATGCGGGCCGTGGCTTTCACAGCAACGATGCGCGCGGCACCACCAACGCCATCGACCCGGTCCCCGGCCTGGTCCCCAGCAAGGGCTATGAAGTCGGCGCACGCACGGAGGCCATTGCCGGTCTGCAAAGCTCCTTGGCGCTGTGGCGGCTGGATTCGAAGTCGGAGCTGGTTTATGTAGGCGATGCCGGTACGACCGAGGCCAACCGACCCAGCCAGCGCAGCGGCATCGAGTGGAACAATCGCTGGATCCCGCGCCCCTGGTTGCTGATCGATGCAGACCTGGCCTGGACACGCGCGCGTTTCTCAGACGATGCGCCGGCAGGCCGCTACATCCCCGGTGCGGTCTCCAAGGTGGGCTCGGTCGCGGTCACGTTGCGTGAGCTCGGGCCCTGGTCGGCCAGCCTGCAATGGCGTTACCTCGGTCAGCGTGCTTTGATCGAAGACAACAGCGAGCGGGCACCGGCCACCTTGCTGACCAACCTGCGCGTGAGCCGGCAGTTGAGCAAGGACATGGACCTGACTTTTGATGTCTTCAACCTGGCCGATCGCAAGGTCAACGACATCGAATACTTCTATGAATCCAAACTGGCTGGTGAAACAGCCCCCGTAGAAGATCGCCATGTGCATCCTGCCGAACCTCGCACAGTGCGGGTGACCTGGCAGCTTCGCTTCTGAGCCACTGAGACCGGGGCGCCCAAGCTGCGCCCACTCATGAAAAGGGCCGCATGTCGCGGCCCTTCTTGCATCTCAGCTGATCAAACCATCAGGCAGCACGGCGGCGGCGAGCCATCAGGCCCACGGCCACAGGCAAGCCGCCGAGCAACACCAGCAGCGAGCTGCTGGCTTCAGGCACGGCGCTGATGTTGTCCAGGCCGACCAGGTTGGCGCTGCCGGTCAGGTCGAAGGACTTGGCGGTGCCAGAGAAGTTGAAGGTCACCTTGGTCCAGACGTCATAGGCCGAACCATTGGCCGCCAGGTCGAAAGAGCCCAGCAAAGTGCCCGTGCCATTCAGGCCGGAATAGGCCTTGACAGCGCCTGTCGCAGCGGCGGGGCTGGCGTAATAGAACGACAGCACGCCATTGACCCCGGCGGCCACGTTCATCAGGGCCTTGTCGCCGGCGTCCACCGTGTAGGCGTAGGCCGTGCCTTGCGAAGAAGGTGCGCCGCTGTAGTACGTGAAGTCCGCGTCGTTGGACAGACCAGAGACGTTCAGGAAGGTCACGCCCAGGTCGGTGCCGTTGCTGCCGTCAGCAGCCGTGCCGCCGCCGTAGTAGGCATTGACACCGCCGTTGGCGTAATCCCAGTTCTTTTCGAAATCGACCTGGAAGGCAGCAGCAGAGGCCAGGGCGGGCGCGGCGGCCAGCAAGGCCAGCGACAGGGTGGGAAACAACTTCATTGGGGAACTCCTAGGTGGTCATGCAAAAGGAAAAAGGAAGAAGGCATGAAATGACCCGCCAAAGCTTATGGAGCGATCGCGACAGCCGTGTGACGGTCGGCATGGAGGTCACTGCGCCGTTTGATTTGCGCTGCGTCACGCGCATGTCACCTTCGCTCAATAACCTCCTGCTTCTAACGGACCACGAGGGTCAGGTCCGAGCCCTTTCGGCACACCAAGCAGGCGTTTCGCCACATTCAGTCCACCTAGGAGCAGTTACATGGAATTCGGATTCAGCAAGAGCCAGATCGCCGCTGCGGTCGTCACGGCGCTCAGCACGTTGGCCATCGCGCCACAGGTCGCCACCGCCGCGACCAAGACCCCCGGCAAGTACGTGGCTGGTGACTTCCACAACCACACCACCTGCTCGGACGGCTCCATCTCGATGCAGAAGCTGGTCAAGAAGGTCACCGACAAGAACGACACGCCCTGGGGCCTGGACTGGTTCGTTCAAGCCGGTCACGGCGGCAACGGCAACCGTAACTGCACACTGGTCGAAGACGCCAGCCTGAGCACCCCCGCCTACCCCTATGTCGCCGGCAAGGGCCCGACAACGACCTGGGCCAACAGCATCGGCGCGGCCAACATCAAGGGCTCGGGCGGCGGTGTCGGCGGCAACGGCAACATGTGGCGCTGGCAGTCGATCCAGGAATACCAATATCCCGTGATCGAGTATTTGTCGGCGCAAAAGAACGTGCCTTTGTTCATCGGCATGGAATCGGTGGCCGCCGGCCATGAACACGTGTCGATGACCGTGATCGCCGGCCAGATGCCCAACTCGGTGGACAACGTGGTCCTGCCGACTGCACCTGGCTACACCGCCCTGGGCAATGCCACGGCGCTAGCGCAATGGTCTTACTGCTTCGACCGTGGCGACACCGACACCAGCCGTGGCAACACCACGGGTTCGAGCACCGGCAACAACTGGAACTGCTCAGTCACCGGCAGCCTGAACGCGGCTGATCCCAGCTGGAACGCCACGGCCCAGAAGCTGATCCCCGCCGGCGGCACCGGCACTGGCGTCAAGGGCCACAACAAGACGCTCGAAGCGCTCAAGTGGATGGCAGAGAAGCACGCCAGCGGCAGCTACTACGTGCCTTCCCACCTGGAACGCGCCGGCCCCTTCAACCCGGACGGCAACAACGGCTACAACATCGAGCACCTGCGTAACTTCAACAACACGGCACCCACCGTGGCATTCGGCTTCGAGACCCAGCCTGGCCATGGCGCCTCGTCCAACCGTGGCGAGTACCAGCCCAACCGCAACAACTTCGGCGGCACCGCTGGCTTGGTCGACTCCGTCGGTGGCACTACCTACGGCGGCACGGGCGTCTATGGCGCGCAAATCGGCGGCGTGTGGGACGCGCTGCTGGGTGAAGGCCGCAACTTCTGGTTCTTCGCCAGCTCCGATTGGCACAACCGTGGCTCTTTCGGCCCCGATGACCGCCGCTCGACGCAAGACTTCTACCCTGGCGAGTACCAGCGCAACTACACCATGGTGCGCAACGGCAGCGACAAGTTGCGTCCGCAAACCATCGTTGACGGCCTGCGCACCGGCAACAACTTCGCCGCCAGCGGCCAGTTGATCGACCGCCTGGCCTTCGTGGCTTGCGCCTCCTACGCCGGCCCCGCTGCGCGCAGCAACGCTGCTGTTGAGGCGCTGGCCGTGGCTGCCGCCACGAACAACACCGACATCGAAGCCAGCAACTGCGCCACCATGGGCGAGAAGCTCAAGGTGCGCCCCGGCGCCGAGATCGTCGTGTCCGTCGTGGTCCGTGATCCTGAAGGCACGAACTACTCGCCTTACGCCTTCCCCAACCCCTCGTTGGCGCAGATCGGCGTGAACCAGCTCATCAACCAACCCGTGCTGGACCACATCGACCTGATCCGCGGCCTGGTCAGCGGCTACAAGACGCCTGGCACGGCTGAGTACTCGGGTGAATGGCCACGCAACACCAACTGGCTCAAGGCAGACGGCACAACCGCCAGCCTGTCGGTGGTGCCCGCTGGTGCCAAGAACACCACGGCCGCCTTGCTCAAGAGCTTCAGCGGCACGGGCAGCACGCCCTGGTCCGCGGTCTACGGAGCAGACAACAGCAAGTTCCTGAAGATGACCTTCCGCATCCCTGCAGTCACGGCTTCTCAATATGTGCGTCTGCGCGGCACCAACCTGCCCGCCGCCGTGCCTTATGAGACCGATGCCAACGGCAACCCGCTGTCTGACCTGTACACCAACGCCAACGACAGCAGCAAGCTGAGGATCCCTTGCACCACAGTCGGCAGCAACGTGCCCGCCACTGGCAGCACCTACACCGGCACGACGATCAATGGCTGCCCAGCTCACCTGCCAACCGTCGGCGGCGTGAAGTACTCGGCCTATGACGTGGCCGCCTGGTCAGACCTCTGGTTCTACAGCAACCCGATCTACGTTGAAGTGACCGGATCGACCGTGGTGGCCGGCGTCAACTGAAGCTGACCCGACCGTCATCACGTTGAAGACACCGTGCGGTTTCGCGCGGTGTCTTTTTGGCATTCAACGCCTACCTTATGTCCGCATTGACCAGGAGTTTCACGTCATGAAGACCAGCTTCCATCGACGCCAGGTGCTGCAAGCCGGCCTCGCGCTGGGCGCCTCTTTTGTGCTGCCCCAACCAGCTCGCGCCTGCGAGTTCTTCACCACCACCTTGCGCATCACCCACCCTTGGGCACGGGCCACCGAAGGTGACGATACCTCCGCGATTGTGTCGATCAAATTCGATCAAGTGCTCGAGACCGACCGCCTCATCGGCGTGGAAACCCCTGTCGCGCAAGGCGCGGAAATGGGTGGTGTCGCCGGCAGCCGCCAAGTGGACTTCCTGATCCCCAAAGGTGAAGAAACCAATCTCGGCGAGACCGGCATTCACCTGCGCCTGACCGGCCTGAATCACCCGCTGGAGATTGCCCGCACCTACCCCTTGCGCCTCATCTTCGAGAAAAGCGGCGCCGTCGAAGCCGACCTGAGCATCGACCACCTGCACGACGACTGAGCCGCTCAACGCGGCTTCACCGACATCGACCTTGACATCACCTCCGTGCCCATGACCACGATCACCCCCACCGCCACATCACCCCGGTTCATGGCCTCATGGCCCGCCTGGATGCGCGAACCCTTGCTCCATTTCATCATCCTGGGCGGCCTGCTGTTCGCCATCGACCACCACCTGGCCAGCCGCGCCGATGACCCCCACGTCATCGTCATGGGCGCAGGCGTGGACAAAGAGGCCCGGGATGTCTTCAAGGCCTCGCGCGGCCACGACCCCGATGCCAAGGAACTGGCCGCCCTGCGCGAGGTCTGGCTGGACAACGAAGTGCTCTACCGCGAAGGCCTCGCCTTGCAGGTCGACAAGGGCGACACCGCCATCCGCGAGCGCGTCATCTTCAAGGCTTTGAGTGTGGTCGATGCCAACACCAAGCTGCCACCCGTGGATGACAAGGTGTTGCGCACCTGGTTCGAAGCCCACCGTGCCAAATACGACGAGCCCGCCCGCTACGATTTCGAAGAAGCCGTGCTGTCGGACGACACCTCCGAGTTGGCCGTGCGTGCCTTCGTCGTCAGCCTGAATGCAGGCATGCCGGGCGATGCCAAAGCGGGCTTGCGTGTCTTCAAGGGCCGCCCGCACAGCAACCTCGTGCAGAGCTATGGCGCAGACTTCGCCAAGGCCTTCGAGGCCTCGCCGACCGGTGAGTGGCGTGCACTGTCGACCAAGGATGGCTGGCGCGCGATGCGCCTGAACGCCGTGGGCCAAGCACGCCCGGCCGTCTTCGAGGCCTTGCGCGGTGTCGTGGTCCAGGACTGGACCGACGCCACCTTGGCCGAGCAGCGCAGCGCCGCTGTGCGCGTGCTGACCCAGAAATACAAGGTCAAGTTTGAGGAGGCCGCCCCATGAAGGCTTGGCTGTACCGTGTGTTGCTGCTCGGCCTGACCCTGCTGAGCCAGCAGGTCTTCGCCCACGAGATGAGCATGGCCGAGATGCAAGTGCGCGAGATGTCGCGCGGCGAGTTCCTCTGGCAATGGACCGCCAGCGAAAAAGGCGGCCTGGCCGGCGACATCCTCAAACCGAGTTGGCCCGAGGGCTGCCGGGCCGAGGCCAACGTGCTGCACTGCGGCCCCGGCGGCATGCAGGGCACGCTGTCGGTCGACGGCGTGGGCAAGGGCTACTCCGCCGCGCTCGTGAAAATCTTCTGGCTCGATGGCCAGTTCCGCGTCTACACGCTGACGGCCGGTCAACCCACGGTCCACCTGTACGGCTCAGCCGATGACAAGCGTGGCATGGGCGAGATCGCCTCGGCCTACCTGGCCTTGGGCGTCGAGCACATCCTCACCGGCATCGATCACCTGCTGTTCGTGATCGCCCTGCTCTTCCTGGTGGGCTTCAACCGGCGCCTGATGTGGACCATCACCGCCTTCACCGCAGCGCACAGCCTGACCCTGGCCAGCAGCGCCATGGGCTGGCTGACCTTGCGCTCGCCACCAGTGGAAGCCTCGATCGCCCTGTCCATCGTGCTCGTGGCCGCGGAGGCCTTGCACAAGGAGCAGACCTTGTCGCGGCGCTGGCCCGCGCTGGTGGCCTTCCTGTTCGGGCTGGTGCATGGCCTGGGCTTCGCCGGCGCCTTGAAAGAGATCGGCCTGCCTGAGAACCACCTGTTGGTCGCCCTGCTGACCTTCAACCTCGGCGTCGAGATCGGCCAGTTGATGACGGTGGCCGCGGCCTGGGCGCTGTGGCGCGCCGTCTCACGATGGCCCTCGGTGGCGCTGGCGCGAACGGCCACGCTGTACGGCATCGGTGGCGTGGCCGCCTACTGGTCGTGGTCACGCGTGGCCATGATCTTCAGTTGACACTGCATGAAAAACGAATCGACCAAATGAACGACGAAGTCATCAGCCTCTTCCCGACGCCCTTCATGCGCTCGCCCGGCACCCTGCCACCAGCCCTGGTGGCCGGCCTCATCCAGCACTTCAGCCAGCGGGCGATCAACGATAACAACTCATCGCCCAACCTGTCCCACACCGAGTTGCTCCAGCCGGGCGACAGCCCCCTGTTCATCGAAGCGGCCGCCTTGATCACGCCCAAGCTGGTGGATTTTGGGGAACTGCTGTTCGGTGAGCGCATGGGCTGGTCCATCAAGGAGATGTGGGTCAACTTCCTGGACACGGGCGGGCGCCAGGCCATGCACAACCATGCCAACAGCTTTGCCTCTGGCGTGGTTTACCTCACGCCCACGCACGAGTCCTCGCGCACGGTGTTCATGAAGTCCCCCGGCGGCACGGACTTCATCTTCAAGAACGACCACGCCGGCACCACGCCAGGCCCCTTCAATGCCGACAAGTGGATCAGCCCAGCGCCGGAGCCTGGCGACATGGCGATCTTCCCCAGCTACCTCATGCACGCCGTGCCACCGAACGCTGGCGGGCGCCGCATCTCGCTGGCCTTCAATGCCATCCCCGAGCGCCTGGAATCCTGGGGCTACACAGTCAGGTTCAGCGGCTGAGCCGGCACGCATGACGGATGCCACGCTCTCTTCGCGTCACTTGAGCTCCGCGCCTCAAGCCTTGTCGGGGCCATCGCCAGCCATCTGGCACCACCGAGCGGCGTTGCTGATGATGATGGCCTCGGGCTTCGCGGGCCTGGGTTATCAAATCGTCTGGACCCAGCAGTGCGCCCTGTGGCTTGGCCATGAGTCGGCCAGTGTGCTCGCGGTGGTCGCCGCCTTTTTCGGCGGACTCGCCTTGGGTGCCCTGCTGCTGGGGCCACGCATCGAGCGCAGCCTCACGCCCGTGCGCTGGTACGCGGCCTGCGAGATCGCCATCGCCTTGTGGGGCTTGGTGTTGATGGCCGCCATGTCGCCCGCCAGCCAGTGGCTGCTGACCCTCACGGGTGTACAGCCTTCGCCCGCCTGGCAGTGGACCGTGGCATTCGCGGGCACCTTCTGCCTGCTGCTGCCAGCCACCGCCGCCATGGGCGCTACCCTTCCGGCCATGGAGCGCATCACGGCCCAGGCGCAGGCCCAGGGACGCTCCCTCGCTGCGCATTACGCCAGCAATACGGCAGGCGCAGTGATGGGCGTGCTGAGCACGACCTTTTGGGTGGTGCCGGCTTTCGGCTTGATGCGCACGGGCGGCCTGTGCATGCTCATCAACTTGGGCTGCGCCCTGATCGCGCTCAAGGTCTTCGCGCCAAAAATCGATCCGGTTGCAGGCGCACCGCAACTCATCACGCCGGCGCTTTCGTCAGATCGGTCGGCCGCCCGCCTTCGGCTGGCCCTCACCGGCCTGCTGGGCATTGGCTACGAGGTCCTGGTCGTGCGGGTGATCAGCCAGGTCGCGGAAGACACGGTCTACACCTTCGCCATGCTGCTGGCGGTCTACCTGGTGGGCACGGCCCTGGGCGCCGCCGCCTTCGAGCGCTGGCTGCGTCACCACACCAACCAAGTCCGGTTGACCGACCGGCTGCTTCAGGCCCTGGCCACGGCCTGCCTGGTCGGCACAGCCAGCCTATGGGGGGCAGAACAGGTTCGGCAAGTCATGCTGGCAACTTGGGGCATCAGCATGACGGTGGCCGTGGACGCAGAAGCGGTGCTGGCCATGCTGGCTTTCGCGCTGCCCACGGTCGTGATGGGCGCCTTGTTCAGCCAACTCAGCATGCGCGCCAGCCAGACGGGCATGAGCTTCGGCCGCGCCCTGGGCATCAACACCCTCGGCGCAGCGGCGGCTCCCCCCCTGTTTGGCGTGCTGCTCACGCCTTGGCTTGGCCCGAAGATCGCCTTGTTGTTGATCCCCGCCAGCTATCTGGTGCTTGCCACGCGGCGTGCCTGGCTCACGCCCTGGGCTTGGGTGCCGGCCGGCATCACCCTGGCGCTGGTCGCCTGGTCACCGCCCTTGACGTTCGTCACCGTGCCGGAAGGTGGGCACGTCCTCAGCTACCGTGAGGGCGTCATGGCTGCCGTGAGCGTGGTCGAAGACGCAGACGGCGTGGCGCGCCTGCGCATCAACAATCGCCAACAGGAAGGCAGCAGTTCGACACGGCTGGTCGATGCCAGGCAGGCCTTGTTGCCGTTGCTGTTGCACCCCTCACCCAAGCGTGCCTTGTTCCTGGGCTTAGGCACCGGTGTCACCTCAGGCGCGGCCGCCGAAGACCCGACGCTGCGGGTCGATGCGGTCGAACTGCTGCCCGAGGTCATCGAAGCCTCATCGCATTTCAGGCGCGTTTTCGATGACCAGCGGCCCAACCCGCGCCTGCACATCATGGCCGCCGATGCACGGCGCTACGTCAGAGCCAGCACGGTCAGCTACGACGTGATCGTCTCGGACAACTTCCAGCCCGCACGCAGCGGCTCAGGCGCTTTGTACACGGTGGAGCACTTCAACGCCGTCAAAAACCGGCTGACCGCCGATGGCCTGTTCTGCCAGTGGCTGCCGCTGCATCAACTCGACTTGGCCACCATGCGCAGCATCGTCAAGTCCTTCATGACGGTCTACCCGGGCGGCTGGGCCATCCTGGCCAGCAACAGCCTGGAGACGCCGGTGATCGGGCTGATCGCCAGGCGTGATGGGCAACGCTTGGCAACCACCGCTGTGCGTGAACGCCTGGCCAAGGCAGCCTGGCCCACACCGCCAGCGGCTTTCGGCATCGAAGACGAGTTCGCGCTGCTGGGCAGCGTCATGGCCGGGCCGACAGCACTGTCGCGCTTCGCTGGATCGGCCCGAGCTAACACGGACGATCTGCCGGTGGTGAGCTACCGCGCGCCACGCGTCACCTATGCGCCGGATTCGCTGCCACGCGATCGCCTCATGGCCTTGCTTGATGAGCTGTCGGTGACGCCCTCGGAGTTGATCACCCCTTCAGCCGCCTCTGATGCGTCTTGGACACGTCGCCTGGCCGCCTACTGGTCGGCTCGCCGTGCGTTCATTGAAGCCGGCCGACACGTCCAGCCTTCAGGCGATGTGCACGCGATGCTGGCGCAGGTTGAGACGCCTTTGCTGGCCGTGCTGCGCACCAGTCCCGATTTCCGCCCTGCGTATGACCCGCTGTGGCGCATGGCCACCGCTTTGGCACGCGACGATGCACCCGCTGCTCGGACATTGCTTCAGGAACTGGTCCGGCTTCAACCCACTCGCCCGGAAGCCCAGGCGACGCTGCGTCAGCTCGCCGCCGAGGGCAAGCCTTGATCACCGCTGGCGGGCGGCGCATCCTGCCAGTCCAGTGGCCAGGCGCCCGCGCGCCATTGCCGCAACCACATCATCCCGACGATGGTCTTGGCATCGGTGAGCCGGCCTTGTTGCATCCATGATTCCAGTTCGTCCTGGCTCGCGGCGAACACGTCCAGGAACTCGCCCTCGTCCAGGTGCCGTTCCTGCAGCGTCAAGCCATCGGCGAACCAGATCTCGATGAACTCGGTGGCATAGCCGATGACCGGGTGCATCAACCCCGCCCTGGCCCAACGCGTGGCGGTGTAGCCAGTTTCCTCGGACAGCTCGCGCTGAGCGCAACGCAAAGCGGTTTCGCCCGGGTCGAGCTTGCCCGCCGGGAACTCGATCATCGTCATGCCGACGGGGTAGCGGAACTGTCGCTCCATCACCAGGCGGCCATCAGGCAGGACGGGCACGACCATCACCGCACCGGGATGCACCACGAACTCGCGGATGGCTTCGCGACCATCGGGCAGTTGCACGCGGTCCTGACGCCATTGCAGGAACTTGCCTTGCTGCACCAGCTCGGTGGACAAGCAGGTTTCGCGCAGGTGCGCGTCCTGTTGGTCGTCGTCAGGCGGGCTCATGGCCAATTGCTCGAACCGTCAATCCGCATCATCAAGCCGCGACCAAGGGCGAGGCCCGCCCATTGCGCCGCAAAAAGCGCCAGACAAAGCCCGGAAACGCAAAGGTCACAAACACGCAGCCCCAGATCGCATAGAACTCCCAGCGCTGCGGCGTGGCTTGGCCGACCTGAGCTTCCAAAGCCCTCCCGATCGCACCTGCCACGAAGGCATAAGCCACCAGCTCAACCACATGCCACAAAGCCGGCTTGGGCGACTTGCGGGGGCCCACCAGAAAGATGCGCTGATTGACGAAAGGCAGGTTGGCCACCACCAGCGAGATCGCCAGCACCAGATAAACCGCCCAGGAAGGAACCAGACTGCCCATGTGCGCTTTCGTGTTGATCAGTTGACTTCGTCGAATCAACCAGCCAGCGACTGGGTGATGGCGCGGATGCACAACATCATCAAACCGCCAGGCAAGATGCCCAGGCCAAGCACCGCCAGTGCGTTGAAGGACAGCAGGGCGCGCGCCTCGCCACCGGTCGCAATGGGTGTGGTGTCGGTGGGCTCATCGAAGTACATGACCTTGACGATGCGCAAGTAGTAGAACGCACCGGCCAGCGACAGCACCACCGCCGCCACGGCCACCTTGATCAGCAGGGGCGAATTGGTCGTGATCAGCGATTGCAGCACCGACAGCTTGGCGAAAAAGCCCACGGTGGGCGGCAGACCGGCCAGCGAGAACATGAACACCGCCATGGCGGCGGCCATCGCCGGGCTGCGCTTGCCCAGACCCGCCAGGTCGGACACCTGCTCGGACTCGAAGCCAGGGCGTGCCAGCAACATGATCAGGCCGAAGGTGCCCATGGTGGTGAGCACATAGGTCAGCACATAGAACAGCGAGGAGCCATAGGCGTTCGCGGCCGAGACCGTGTTGCCCGCCACCACGCTGGGCACGAAGCCCAGCAGCATGAAGCCCAGTTGCGCGATGCCGGAATAAGCCAGCATGCGCTTGAGGTTGGTCTGCGCGATGGCCGCCAGGTTGCCCAGCGTCATCGAAGCAATGGCCAGCACCATCAGCATCTGTTGCCAGTCGGTGGCGGTGTTGATCAGACCTTCGACCAGCAGGCGCATGGTGATCGCAAATGCGGCCAGCTTGGGCGCACCGGCCACCAGCAGCGTGGCCGCCGTGGGCGCGCCTTGGTAAACGTCAGGCACCCACATGTGGAAAGGCACCACACCCAGCTTGAAAGCCAGGCCCGAGACGATGAACACCAAGCCCAAGGACAGCACCTGCTTGTTGATCTGGCCGGTCAGCGTGGCCTTGTAGACCTCGCCCAGGTCAAGTGAGCCCGTGGCGCCGTACATCATGGACAGGCCATAGAGCAGGAAACCGCTGGCCAGCGCGCCGAGCACGAAGTACTTCATCGCCGCTTCGGTCGCTTGCGTGTGATCGCGGCGCAAAGCCACCAGCGCGTACAGCGACAGCGACATCAACTCCAGCCCCAGGTAGATGACCAGGAAGTTGTTGCCGGCGATCATGATGGAGATGCCCAGCAGCGAGAACAGGCTGAGCGTGAACAGCTCGCCCTTGAGCATCTCGCGGTCACCCGCGTAGAGCTGGGCGTAGACCAGCGAGCCCATCACGGCCAGGGTCGCGCTCAGGGCCAGCAGGTGGCCCATGGCATCGGTCACCACCATCCCCTGCATGGCATAGCCCGAGGCTGAGTTGTCGAGGTAGCCGATGTGCAGGCCGGCCACGGTGGCCAGGGTCAGCATGGTCAGCCAATAAGTGGGGCGACGACGCGGCGAGGTCACCCACAGGTCCACCAACGAGACCACGCAGGCCATCGCGAGCAGGAACATCTCGGGCACCACCGCGAGCCAATTCATGTTGTTCATTTCTGGTCCGCCCTCAATTCGACTTGCTCAATTTGCTGATGGACACGTGCTTGATGAGCTCGCTCACCGACACATGCATCGCATCGGTGACCGGCTTGGGCGCCACGCCCATCCACAGCACCGCCACGGCCAGCACCGACATGATCAACATCTCGCGCGGGTTGAGGTCGCTCAAGCCCCGCACGTTGTCGTTGGTCACATCGCCGAAGTAAACACGCTTGTACATCCACAGGGTGTACGCCGCGCCGAAGATCAGCGCCGTCGCGGCCAGCAGGCCGATGGCGAAGTGGAATTGCACCGCGCCCAGGATCACCATCCATTCGCCCACAAAACCAGCCGTACCCGGCAGACCGCAATTGGCCATGGAGAAGAGCAGGGCAAAGGCCGCGAACTTGGGCATGGTGTTGACCACGCCGCCATAGCTGGCGATCTCACGCGAGTGAACACGGTCGTACAGCACGCCGATGCTCAAGAACATGGCACCCGAGACAAAGCCGTGGGCAATCATCTGCACGATGCCGCCGGCGATGCCCAGCTCGTTGAAGATGAAAAAGCCCAAGGTGACAAAACCCATGTGCGCGATCGATGAGTAAGCCACCAGCTTCTTCATGTCCTGCTGCACCATGGCCACCAGGCCGATGTAGATCACGCCGATCAGCGACAAGGTGATCACCACCGGTGCGTACTCATGGCTGGCATCGGGCACGATGGGCAGCATGAAGCGCAGGAAGCCGTAGCACCCCAACTTCAGCATGATGGCGGCCAGCACCACGGAGCCGCCCGTCGGGGCTTCCACGTGGGCATCGGGCAGCCAAGTGTGCACTGGCCACATCGGCACCTTGACGGCAAAGGCCGCGAAGAAGGCGCCGAACAGCAGGGACTGCGCCAGGCTGGTCAAGGGCAGCTTGTGCCAGGTCAGGATGTCGAAGCTGCCGCCAGACTTGTAGTACAAAAAGATCAGCGCGATCAGCATCAGCAGCGAGCCGGCCAGCGTGTACAGAAAGAACTTGAAGGCCGCATACACCCGGCGTGGGCCGCCCCAGATGCCGATGATGATGTACATCGGGATCAGCGTGGCCTCGAAAAACACGTAGAACAGCATGCCGTCCAGCGCGGAGAACACACCGATCATCAGACCCGAGAGGATCAGGAAGGCGCCGTAATACTGATGCGGGCGGTCTTCGATGACCTCCCAGCCGGCCAGCACCACGATCACCGTGATGAAGGCTGTCAGGGGCACAAACCACATGGAGATGCCATCGACACCCAGGTGGTAGAAGACCTTGAAGCGCTCAATCCAGCTGGCGTGCTCCACGAACTGCATGGCCGCCGTGCTGGTGTCGAAATGCGTCATGACCGGGATGGTCACAAGGAAGCCGGCCAAGGCGCCGATCAGCGCAATCCAGCGAGAGACATGGGCATTTTCTTGCCGGCCGATGACCAGCAGCAAGAGCCCGAAAGCCACCGGTATCCAGATGGCCAGCGAAAGAATATTGGACATTGTTTGCATGCCTTTCGCGCTCAGTGGTGCATGAACACGAACCATGTCATGAGGCCGAACACCCCAAGGATCATGACCAGCGCGTAGTGATAGAGGTAACCAGTCTGGAACAGGCGCACCAGCGAGCCCATCAGGCCGACCAGGCGAGCCGAGCCATTGACGGCGATGCCGTCGATGATGGCCACGTCACCGATCTGCCACAGGCCACGGCCCAGCAGGCGGGCGCCACGGGCCAGGATGTTCTCGTTGATCCAGTCCAGGAAATACTTGTTCTCGCCAATGACGATCAGCGGACGCAAAGCCTTGGCGAAAGCCGCCGGAATGCTCGGGGCCACCATGTAGAACACATAGGCCGTGACCACACCGGCCAGCGCCAGGAAGAAGGGCAGCGTGGTGACGCCGTGCAGGGCCATCGCCGTGGCGCCGTGAAACTCACGGGCCAGCTCTTCCATCGCGGGGTGCTTTTCCAAGTCGATGTGGATGGCACTGCGCAGGAACTCGCCGAACAGCGCGGGCTGAATCGTCAGGAAACCGATCACCACGGAGGGTATGGCCAGCAGGATCAGCGGCGCCGTCACCGCCCAGGGCGATTCGTGCGGCGTGTGATCATGGGCGTGGCCATGGTCATCGCCATGCTCGTCGTCATGGTGATCGTGCGGGCCGGGGAAAGGCTTGTGGTGGAAGTGTTCCTTGCCATGGAAGACCAGGAAGTACATGCGGAAGCTGTAGAACGCTGTCACGAACACGCCGGCGATCACCGCGAAATACGCGAAATGCGCTGCGGGCAGGTGGCTGGCGTGCACCGCCTCGATGATCGAGTCCTTCGAGTAGAAGCCCGAGAAAAATGGCGTGCCGATCAGGGCCAGCGAGCCCAGCAAAGACGTGATCCACGTGATCGGCATGTACTTGCGCAGGCCGCCCATGTTGCGGATGTCCTGGTCATGGTGCATGCCCATGATGACCGAGCCCGCGCCGAGGAACAGCAAGGCTTTGAAGAAGGCGTGCGTCATCAGGTGGAACACGGCCACCGGGTAGGCCGAGACGCCCAGGGCCACGGTCATGTAACCCAACTGCGACAGCGTGGAGTAAGCCACCACGCGTTTGATGTCGTTCTGGATGATGCCCAGGAACCCCATGAAGAGCGCCGTGATCGATCCGATCACCACCACGAAGTTCAGCGCGGTGTCAGAAAGCTCGAACAGCGGTGACATGCGCGTGACCATGAAGATGCCGGCCGTCACCATGGTGGCGGCGTGGATCAGCGCGGAAATCGGGGTCGGGCCTTCCATCGAATCGGGCAGCCACACGTGCAACGGGAACTGGGCCGATTTGCCCATGGCACCGATGAACAGGCAGATGCAGATCACCGTGATCAAGGCCCACGAGGTGCCGGGCAGCAGGGGTGTGGTCAGGGTCTCGGCCTTGGCGAAGATCTCGGCGTAGTTCAGCGTGCCGGTGTAGGCCAGGATCAGGCCAATGCCCAGGATGAAGCCGAAGTCACCTACGCGGTTGACCAAGAAGGCCTTCATGTTGGCGAAGATGGCCGTGGGGCGCTTGAACCAGAAGCCGATCAGCAGGTAGGACACCAGGCCCACCGCTTCCCAGCCGAAGAACAGCTGCAGCAGGTTGTTGCTCATCACCAGCATCAGCATGGAGAAGGTGAACAGCGAGATGTAGCTGAAAAAGCGCTGGTAGCCGTCGTCCTCTTCCATGTAGCCGATGGTGTAGATGTGCACCATCAGCGAGACGAACGTGACCACGCACATCATCATGGCCGTCAGGCCGTCGATGAGGAAGCCGACCTCCATCTTGAGCGGGCCCAGCGTCATCCATTCGTAGACGGTCTGGTTGAAGTGCGCGCCCTCGCCTGCCACTGCCTTGAGCGTCATGGCCGAGATGATGAAGGAGATCAGCACGCCCAGGATGGTCAGGGCATGCGCGCCGCGGCGGCCGATGACCTTGCCGAACAGGCCGGCGAGGATGGCGCCGGCCAGGGGCGCCAAAGGCACCGCCAGCAGCGAGTTGAGAGAAAGTTCTGACATGTTGTGGGTCTCTCCTAGCGGCTTAGCCCTTGAGGGTGTCCAGCTCGTCCACGTTGATCGAGGAACGATTGCGGAACAGCACCACCAGGATGGCCAGACCGATGGCCGACTCGGCGGCCGCCACGGTCAGGATGAAGAAAACGAAGACTTGGCCCGCCATGTCGCCCAGGTAATGGGAGAAGGCCACGAAGTTCAGGTTGACGGCCAGCAGCATCAGCTCGATGGCCATCAGCAGCACGATCAGGTTCTTGCGGTTCAGGAAGATCCCGATGACCGACAGTGAGAACAGGATCGCGCCGAGCGAGAGGTAATGTCCGAGGGTGATCGGGGTCATGCCTGGCCTCCTTCAGCGGGCGTGGGCGGTGCGGAGGGTTGCTCGATCACCGCGTCCATCTTGACGATGCGCAAGCGATCGGCCTTCTTGGCCTTGACTTGCTCCGAAGGCTTCTGGCTGCGCGAGTCCTTGCGGGCTCGGTGCGTCAACGCGATCGCCGCGATGATGGCCACCAGCAGGATCACGGCCGCGATCTGCACCGGGTAGAGGTAGTTGGTGTAGAGGTCGATCCCTAAGGCCTTGGTGTTGGGCAGCTTGGCCACTTCCGGCGCGAAGGCCTTGGCCTCAGTCAGGTGGAAGCCACTCATCAGCACGGCGGCCAACTCCAGCGCGATCAGCACGCCGATGCCGGCGGCCAGCGGGAAGGACTTCCAGAAGCCCTGGCGGATGGAGTCGATGTTGATGTCCAGCATCATCACCACGAACAGGAAGAGCACCATCACGGCGCCCACGTAGACGAGCACCAGCGCAATCGCCAAGAACTCGGCCTGCAGCAGCATCCAGACACAGGCGGCGTTGAAGAACGCCAGCACCAGGTACAGGGCGGCGCTCACGGGGCTCTTGGCGGTGATGACGCGGAAAGCCGCGAACACCAGCACGAAGGCAAAGAGGTAGAACAGAGCGGTCAAGGTATCCATAGGTGTTGCACCCGCAACCACTGAGCCACGAGGGCTCAGCGGTATTTGGCGTCGGCCTCCCGGTTGGCGGCGATTTCTTTTTCGTAGCGATCGCCCACGGCCAGGAGCATGTCCTTGGTGAAGTACAGATCGCCACGCTTTTCGCCGTGGTATTCGAAGATGTGGGTTTCGACGATCGAATCCACGGGGCAGCTTTCTTCGCAGAAGCCGCAGAAGATGCACTTGGTCAGGTCGATGTCGTAGCGCGTGGTGCGGCGCGTGCCGTCGTCCCGCACATCGGACTCGATGGTGATGGCCATGGCCGGGCAGACCGCCTCGCACAGCTTGCAAGCGATGCAGCGCTCTTCGCCGTTGTCGTAGCGGCGCAAGGCGTGCAGGCCACGGAAGCGCGGCGACAGCGGGGTCTTTTCTTCCGGGAACTGGATGGTGATGTTCTTGGACAGGAAGTGCTTGCCCGTGACACCAAAACCCTTGGCGAAGTCCAGCAGCAAGAAGCTGGTGAGGAAGTCCTTGAAGGACGCGATAGCAGACATGGGTTCGGCCTCTTAATTCCAGATGTTCCAGGACGACTGGATCCACAGACCCACGACCACCAGCCACACCAGGGTGACGGGGATGAAGATCTTCCAGCCCAGACGCATGATCTGGTCGTAACGGAAGCGCGGGAACGATGCACGAACCCACAGGAACATGGTCACCACGACAAAGGTCTTGCCGAACAGCCACAGCCAGTTCCAGAACCAGATCGAGTGCTCGATCCAGCCCGGCGTGGTCATGCCGATGGCCTTGAAGGTGATCGGTGCGCCCCAGCCGCCCAAGAACATCAGCACGGCCATGGCCGAGACCAGGATCATGTTGGCGTACTCGGCCAGGAAGAACATGGCGAAGGCCATGCCCGAATACTCGATCATGTGGCCGGCCACGATTTCCGACTCGCCTTCCACCACGTCGAAGGGATGGCGGTTGGTCTCGGCCAGGCCGGAGATGAAGTACACGATGAAGATGGGGAACAGCGGCAGCCAGTTCCACGACAGCACGTTCACGCCCATGTTGGCGAAGCGGCCCGTGTTCTGGCTCATGACGATGTCGGTCAGGTTCAGCGAGCCCGAGGTCATCAGCACGATCACGAGGCAAAAGCCCATGGCGATTTCATACGACACCATCTGCGCCGACGCCCGCAGCGCGCCCAGCAAGGCGTACTTGGAGTTGGACGCCCAACCGGCGATGATCACGCCGTAGACCTCCAGCGAGGTGATCGCCATCAGGAAGAGCAGGCCGGCGTTGACGTTGGCCAAGGCCGCGTCAGGCCCCATGGGCACCACGGCCCAGGCCGCCAGCGCGGGCATGATCGTCATGATCGGGCCCAGGAAGAACAGGCCCTTGTTGGCCGCCGTCGGCACGATGATCTCCTTGAAGATCAGCTTGACGGCATCGGCGATGGGTTGCAGCAG
>CANBUA010000052.1 GCA_947372535.1 Burkholderiales bacterium | reverse complement strand
CCCAAGGTTCCATCCTCGGACAGGATGAAAGTTGCTTGAGTCACAAATCAACCGTTACGCACGGATTATTCCGCCGATCGAAGCCGCATCCCGCCATCCAGAATGCGATGTCATGGAGGGAAACCCGATGAATGATCCCAAATTGCAGTCCACGTCCATTCAGGTGATGAGCCGCATGTTCTCGTTGCTGGATACGCTGGCCAGCGGACAGGAAGCTGTCTCGCTCAAATACATAGCCTCTCAAACCGGGCTCCATCCGTCTACCGCGCACCGCATCCTCAACGATTTGGCTGCGGGACGGTACGTGGAGCGAGCGGGGCCAGGCACTTATCGCCTGGGACTGCGGCTGCTGGAGCTGGGCAACCTCGTGCGTGCACGACTGGATCTGCGCGAGGTGGCCGGCAAACCCATGATTGAATTGCATCGGCTGGTCGGCCTGACGGTGAGCCTGCACGAGCGACAAGAACAGGAAAGCGTCTGCCTGGCACGAACAGCTCAGGAGCGCAGTGGCATCCAGTTGCACCGAGGCACGGCCAGAGCCGGGTTGACAGAGACCACCGCAGGACGGGTCATGCTGGTCAAGGATTCGACAGCGCAGGTCTATCACCTGTGCCAGCAGAGCGGTCAACGCGCAGAATCGGTCTCGCTGGATGTGCAGCAAGCCCGCCAAAGTGGCTTGCTAAGCGGCCCAGACGATCAATTGATGGGTCAGTCCTCCACGGCCACACCACTGTTCAACGACGCCGGCCAAGTCGTGGGTGCCCTGTGCATCAGCGGCGCACCTTCAGCAGAATTGACCGGCGCGCTGCAAGACACTGCCACCAGGATCTCGGCACAGATGGGCTGGCAGCCTGCTCCGACAGCGACGGAGTGATTGAATAAAGGCTGAATGCCTTGCAAGACAGGCATTCACTCAGCACCAGAATCACCTAGATTACCGACCAAGAAAAAAGGCGCCTGAGGCGCCTTTCTTGCATCTGGAATCTGGACGAACTGCCTGCTGCCTCGCGTGAAGACAACAGGCTCGAAGCCTTCAGGAGGTGGGCTGATTGAGCGCCACGGCCGCCGATGGCCCGTTGTGCTGACGGGCAGCACCACCACCGGCTTTTTCGATCCAACGGCGAACACGCTCGGCATCGGCCTGACGTGAATACTTGCCGGTCGAATCCAGGAACACCATGATCACCTTGCGGCCGGCCATGCGGGCCTGAAGGACGAGGCAACGGCCCGCTTCGACGATGTAACCCGTTTTCTGGAGACCGATGTCCCAGGTGGGGTTCTTCACCAGGCTGTTGGTGTTGTGAAACTGCAGGTGACGCGAACCCATGCTGAGTGCGTAACCTGTCGAGGTGGACAGCTCACGAATCAAGGGTTGCTGGTACGCCGATTTCACCAGCGCGGCCAAATCCTTGGCGCTGGACTGGTTCTGACTGTTCAGGCCAGTCGGGTCCACATAGTGCGTGTCGTTCATGCCCAGTTGGTGAGCCTTGACATTCATGGCCACCACGAAAGCACCGAGGCCACCTGGATAATTTCGGCCCAAGGCATGGGCTGCGCGATTTTCAGACGACATCAAAGCCAAGTGCAGGGCTTCGCCGCGTGTCAGAACGGTGCCGACCGACAGGCGTGAACTGCTGTTTTTCTCGGTGTCCACATCTTCCGAGGTGATCGTGATCACTTCGTCCATGGACTGACGGGCCTCGACGATCACCGTGGCGGTCATCAGCTTGGTCAATGAAGCAATGGGCAGCACGGCTTCGGAATTCTTGGACAGCAGCACCTCGTTGGTGTCCTGGTCCATCACGAGTGCAACGCTGGATTTCAGATCCAGAGGATCTACTGTGTGATGCAAGCCATAGATCTGGCCAAAGGAAGCGCCCGATGCGGCAGACACAGATGGCGAGGCGATGATCACCTTGCCAGTGGGCACGGCATTGACCGACACCGGCACGAAGCGCGCAGGTGCCGTGATCAAAGGCTCGGAGGTGTCAACGGCGCGGATGATGTGGCTGCGGCGGGCACTGACCTTGGTCACGCGAGCGCGGGTCTTGGCCGACGCCGACGCCTTGCGAACAGCTGTGGCTTTTTTGGCCTTGGCCGACGTTTTGGCCGAGGCTGAATGCGTTGCGCGATGACGGCTTGAGGCAGCCTCTGCGGTCACGAAGGACGACAAAGCCAGCACCGAAACGAGTGCCGAAACCAGCCAACGAAGCTTGAACTTCTTATCTACCACGTGTAACCCTTTCGACTTCATCAAAGTGTAATGAGAAATACGCGCAAGATCAATAACTTACACGCAATTCATCAAGTGACCTCGTGAAAAGTGGTCACCTCTTCGGATTCAACCCTGCGCAGCGACCCTTTCGGCCTTGCTGTGGAGCTTGTTCAACGCCGACAGATAAGCTTTGGCTGACGCGACGACGATGTCGGGATCGGCCCCGACGCCATTGACGACTCGGCCACCGTGCTGCAGACGAACCGTGACCTCACCTTGCGATTCTGTGCTGCCCGAGGTGATCGCATTGACGGAGTACAAGACGATTTCGGCGCCACTTTGAACGACTGTCTCAATGGCCTTGAGCGAGGCATCGACGGGGCCGTTGCCATCGCTGGCGGCACGGTGCTCCACATCACCGGCCGAGAACACCACGCTGGCTTGCGGGCGCTCGCCCGTCTCGGAGCGTTGCGACAGTGCGATCAGGCGGAAATGCTCCTGCTCGTGCGTGACGCTTTCGTCCCCGACCAACGCGATGATGTCCTCGTCGAATATCTCGCTCTTGCGATCGGCCAGTTCCTTGAACTTGGCAAAAGCCGCGTTGGTGTCGGCTTCTGATTGCAGGTCGATGCCCAGGTCTTGCAAGCGTTGCTTGAAAGCGTTGCGGCCCGAGAGCTTGCCCAGCACGATCTTGTTGGCGGCCCAGCCCACATCTTCGGCGCGCATGATCTCGTAGGTGTCGCGCGCCTTGAGCACGCCATCCTGGTGGATGCCTGAGGCATGGGCGAAGGCGTTCGCGCCCACCACGGCCTTGTTGGGCTGCACCACGAAACCGGTGGTCTGCGACACAAGGCGCGAGGCCGACATGATCTGGCTGGCGTCAACACGCGTCTCCAGCCCGAAGTAGGCGCCACGCGTGCGCACGGCCATCACGACCTCTTCCAAGGCGCAGTTGCCGGCGCGCTCACCCAGGCCGTTGATGGTGCATTCGATCTGACGGGCACCGCCGATCTTGACGCCCGCCAGGGAGTTGGCCACGGCCATGCCCAAGTCGTTGTGGCAGTGCACCGACCAGATCGCCTTGTCGGAATTGGGCACCTTCTCGCGCAGGGTCTTGATGAAGTTGCCGTAGAGCTCGGGGATGCCGTAGCCCACGGTGTCGGGGATGTTGACGGTGGTCGCACCTTCGTTGATCACCGCCTCGACCACGCGGGCCAAGTAGTCGATGTCCGAGCGGTAGCCATCTTCGGCAGAGAACTCGACGTCGCTGGTGAGGTTGCGGGCAAACCGCACGGACATTTTGGCCTGCTCGAGCACCTGCTCGGGCGACATGCGCAGCTTCTTCTCCATGTGCAGCGCACTGGTGGCGATGAAGGTGTGGATGCGCCAGGAGTTCGCGCCCTTGAGGGCTTCGGCCGCGCGGCTGATGTCGCGGTCGTTGGCACGGGCCAGCGAGCACACGGTGGCGTCCTTGATGACATCGGCAATGGCCTTGATGGCCTCGAAATCCCCATTGGAGGAGGCGGCGAAACCGGCTTCGATCACATCCACCTTCAGGCGCTCAAGCTGGCGCGCGATGCGCAGCTTTTCCTCGCGGGTCATCGAGGCGCCAGGCGATTGCTCGCCATCGCGCAAGGTGGTGTCGAAAATGATGAGCTTGTCGGTCATGTTGGTCTTTCAATGGCAAAAACACGTCAAATCACGAACCTGAAAGATCCTTGCGGCTTGCCGTGGCTTGGAGGTGTCTTTGCCAAACAAAACGGCCCGCAAGATGCGCTTGGCGGGCCGTGATGCAAGAAAAGGTACTGTCGTACAGACGTCAGTGATCAACGCGCCCGGGGGTTTCCCAAGCTTAGTAGCAGCGATGCAGGACGTTGAAACGAAGTCATGACAGGAAATATAGCATGCAGCGGCCAAGGCCGACCTGGGCAAAAGCCCTCAAAAAGCGGTTCAGCGGTGCAGGCCTTCTTCTTCAGGCTCGTCCGTCGAGGTCGAGATGACGCTGACCCGCTTGCCCTGGAGGCGCTTCCAGATGAACACGCCGTAGCCGGACAAACCGTAGATCACGAAGATGCCGAACAACACGCCAGCCGGGTGCAGGTTGATGACCGCGATACCCAGCGCGATCGCCACGATGGCGATGAAGGGCACCGTGCGCTTGAAGCTGATGTCCTTGAAACTGTAAAAGGGCACGTTGGTGACCATGGTCAGCCCTGCATACAGGGTAAAGGCAAAGGCCAGCCAGACCATCCAGGGCAAGGTGCGGGCGCTTTCGCCGATGTCGGTCACCACCCAGATCAGGCCAACGACCAAGGCCGCGGCCGCAGGGCTGGGCAAGCCCTGGAAGAAGCGCTTGTCCACCACACCGATGTTGGTGTTGAAACGGGCCAGGCGTAAAGCGGCACCGGAACAGTAAATGAATGCGGCGATCCAGCCCAGCTTGCCCAGGCCCTTGAGCGCCCATTCGTAGACGATCAAGGCAGGCGCGGCGCCAAAAGACACCATGTCCGAGAGGCTGTCCATCTGCTCGCCAAAGGCACTTTGGGTGTTGGTCAGGCGGGCGACGCGCCCATCGAGACTGTCGAGCACCGCTGCGCAGAAGATGCCATAAGCCGCCTGCTCGAACTGGCCGTTCATGGCCATCACGATGGCGTAGAAGCCCCCGAACAAAGCGGCCAGGGTGAACAGATTGGGCAGGATGTAGATGCCCTTGCGACGAGGCCGAGGCGCATCGTCCAGGTCATCGACGTCATCGACCAAGGTCGAAGGGAGGTTGGGGTCTTGGGGCACGGGACGGGTATCGTTCATGTTGCGTCGGAGGATAACTCATGCGGCGTGGTGGCTGGTGGCGCCTCCAGTACCCCATGTGGCACAAAGGAAATGTCCACGTTCAGCGACGCCAGGCAGCGGACGATGGCCAGGTTCACGCGCGAGCGCGGCGCCAAATCGCCTTCGCCAGGGCTGGTGGGCCAGAAAGACACGGTGATTTCGATGCCATCGATGGTGAAGGCCGACAGGTACACGCCAGGCGCCGGATCGTCGCGGATGCCAGGGACCGCCGCCACGGCCTTGATCAGCAAAGGGCTCAGCCATTCGATGTCCGTGCCATAGACCACCTGGATCTTGGTGGTCAGCATGATCTTGCTGTCGGCCCGAGAGGCGTTTTCCACCCGCTGGGTGATCAGCATCTCGTTGGGCACATTGGCCTCGCGGCCAGCGTCCGAGCGGATCACGGTGTAACGCGTGTTGATGTCGGTGATGCGGCCTTCGAAGTTGTCCACCTTCACCAGATCGCCAATGCGCAGGCTGCGCTCGGCCAGGATCACGAAGCCGCTGATGTAGTTGGACGCCAGCTTCTGCAAACCAAAGCCCAGGCCCACGCCCACGGCACCACCCAGCACCGACAAGGCGGTCAGGTCCACGCCAGCAGCGGACAAGGCCATCATCAGGCCCACGCTGAGCATGATCACCCGCAAGGCATTGGCCATGATCTTGCGCAAGGAGAGGTTGTCCGTCGCACCCTTGAGCAGGCGCCGTTCGACCGCGGCCGAGACCGACAAGGACAAGATCAACACCAGAATGGCCGACAGCACGCCTTCCAGGATGTTGCGCAGGGTGAGGGTCGATTTGCCGATCTTCCAGGTGATGTCGTTGAGCTCGTCGAGCACCAGTGGCAACACACCGGTGACCCAGGCCACGGTGCCGATCCACACGCCCCAGGAGACCGTTTTCTCGACAGCTGCCACAGCCGTGGACTTGGGGAAGGCGGCGCGTAGCACCTTGACAGTCAGTCGAATGACGGCCAGCGACAGCAGGATCGGAACAGCCAGCCTGAACACGGCCAGTGGGATTTCTTCGACCAACAACCGCCTGGCACCCAATGCCATCAACAGCGCCAATGCAGGGAAGAGCACGCCATCGACGATGTGGTCGCCGAACCAGATGGAATCGCCGCCGATCTGGGTGTGGTGGCCACGCCAAAAACGGACCAGTGCCCAGGCGCCGCCCAGACAGAGCAGGACAGCCAAGATCTCCAACAAGGCGGCGGGTTGCTGCAATTGGTGCAGCAACTGCGCCATTTCCTGAGCCGTGAGCGGGTGTGCGTGAACAGTCGTCGGTGTCATGCGCGCCATTTTGACGCAGCCAAAAAAATTTCAGCAGACGCCGCTCAATGCCCTCACATGAGCGGCCACGGAACGGGCCAGCGCAGACAAGGCATAACCGCCCTCCAGGCAAGACACCACACGTCCTTGGGACCAGCGCGCAGCCACTGCCATCACCTGCTCGGTGATCCAGGCGTAGTCCGCCTCGACCAGGCCCAGGCCGCCCATGTCATCCTCACGGTGTCCATCGAAACCGGCAGAGATGAAGATCATGTCGGGCTTGAACGCATCGAGCGCGGGGATCCAGCGCTGGCTCACAGCTTCACGAACCGCATGCCCATCGGAGCGCGCCGGCAAGGCCACATTGACCATGTTGCGGCCCAGGGGGTGGGTGCCGGTGTAGGGGTAGAAGGGATGCTGGAAAAAGCCCACCATGAGGACGCGTTCGTCACCCGCCAGGATGTCCTCGGTGCCATTGCCGTGATGGACATCGAAATCGACCACGGCGACCTTGCCAAGGCCCCTCTCTTCCAACGCATGCTTGGCGGCAACCGCCACGTTATTGAAGAAGCAAAAGCCCATGGCCTCGTGCTTGGTGGCGTGGTGACCAGGCGGCCTGATGGCACAAAAAGCGTTGTCCAGCTGACCATCGATGACGGCATCGGTCGCGGCCACAGCGGCTCCGGCGGCCCTCAATGCCGCATCCAGCGTGGCGGGCATGGCCAGGGTGTCGGGGTCCAGCGAGCGGCGTGTGCCGGTGGCTTTGAGTCGGCCCAGGGTCTCGAGCATGCCCAGGACGTAGTCGGCATCATGGGCCAGGCCCAGATCGCTGGGCTGTGCCTCGGGGGCCTCAACAGGCGTCAAGATGGCATCGAGCCCTTGAGCACGAAGGTGGTCGTCGATGGCCGCCAGGCGTTGCGGACACTCGGGGTGGTTGCCACCCATGTCGTGCCGGCGACACGCGGGGTGCGTGAAATATCCAGTCGCCATGAATGTCTCCTCGCCACTATGTGCGTGTGGCTGTGTTCATGTAAGGTGACGACATGCTGCAAAAAATCGTAGATCAGGTTAGCACGATCATCATCGGCAAGCGAGTCCAGATTGAATGGGCCGTCACTTGCCTGCTGGCCGACGGCCACTTGCTGATCGAAGACATCCCAGGTGTGGGCAAGACAACCTTGGCGCATGCGCTGGCGCAATCACTCGGTTTGAGCTTTTCGCGGGTCCAGTTCACATCGGACTTGATGCCCTCGGATCTGCTGGGCGTCAGCGTCTTCGAGCGGGCCACGGAGTCCTTTGTGTTCCATCCCGGGCCGGTGTTCGCACAGGTGCTGCTGGCCGACGAAATCAACCGCGCCGGGCCGCGCACGCAAAGCGCGTTGCTGGAGGTGATGGAGGAGCGCCAAGTGTCCATCGAAGGCGCCACGCGCGCCCTGCCCCAACCGTTCTTTGTACTGGCCACGCAAAACCCGATGGCCCAGTTGGGCACGCACCCGCTGCCCGAGTCGCAACTGGACCGGTTTGCCATGTGCATTTCGCTGGGCTACCCCGATCCCAAGGCAGAACGCGAACTGCTGTCAGGCCAAGACAAGCGCGAGCAACTGGCCAAGCTGCTGCCGGTGATGACGCTTGAGCAATGGCAGGCGCAGCAGCGGTTGGTATCAAGCATCCACGTGAGCGAGCCTTTGCTGGATTACTTGCAGGCACTCATCGCCACGACGCGCCAACGCCAGTGGGGTGAGCAGGGCTTGAGCCCGCGGGCTGGCTTGTCCTTGCTGAAACTGGCCAGGGCGCATGCCTTGTTGGATGGACGCGCCCATGTATCGCCTCAAGACTTGGCCTCCATCTGGGTACCCGCCGTGGCGCACCGGCTGGTGGTGTCATCGCCCAAAGGCGGATCGCTGGCCGAACATGCCCGGGCGCTGCTCCACGCAGTGCCGGTGCCTTGACACGGCGCTGACCCATGCCGGCCTGGTGGAAGCGCCGCTGGATGCGTTGGCTGGATGCCCGGTCTGCACGCCGGGATCAGCTCCTGCTCACGCAGCGCAATGTCTACATCGTGCCGAGCAAGGGTGGCTGGGTGTATGCCTTCGTGGCCATGGTGTTGCTGCTAGCTGCCATCAATGAACAACTCAATCTGGCCTATGCATTGGCCTTCTTGCTGGGTGGCGTCGGGCTGTCGGCCATGTCCAGCACACACGCCAACCTCAGAGGGTTGCAATTGAGCCTGGGCAAGGCCAGCCGGGCGCATGCGGGAGAGCCGCTCAGCGTGACGATCAAGCTGCAAGGCCCCGCGGGCAAGCCGGGTCGATATGGCCTGGTCCTGGAAGAGTCCGTGGCCAGCGAAGTCCCACCGGACGCCGTGGCCGAAGCGGCGCTGAACGTGCCTACGTCTGCACGCGGGTGGATGCTGCTGCCGCGTTGGCGCATCGAAACCACCTACCCGCTCGGGCTGTTCCGTGCCTGGGCCTATTGGCGCGCTGCGTCGCCTGTTCTGGTGTGGCCCGCCCTGGAGGCCTCCCCGCCTGAGCCACCAGGCTCGCCAGCAGCAGGGGCTGAAAGTGGCGTGATGCGACCCTCTGGTGACGAAGATGCGCAACAGCTGCGCCCATGGCGGCGTGGCGATGCGCTCAATGCCGTGGTCTGGCGCAAGTCGGCCATCCGACTGGCCCATGGGCAGGATCCGATTTCGCGCGAAGCCACCCAGGCCTTTCAAACCGCCACCCGCTGGATCGACTGGGAGACCACCCAAGGCCTGGGCACGGAAGCCCGGCTTAGCCGCCTGGCCGCGTGGCTGGTCCAGGCCGAACGCACGGCCCAGCATGGTGGCCCGCCCTATGGCTTGAAGATGCCCGGCTTGCAGCGTGACGGGCAGTTTGGTCCCGCCCACTTGCACCGCTGCCTGGATGACTTGGCGGTCTGGGGCCTGGGCGATGGCGTGCCTTCGGATACCGGAGGTGAGCGTTGATGGCCGCCTTGCAGTCACGCTCACGACAGGCCTGGCTGCCTGGTTGGGCCCGGCGCAGTCGTGATTCGCGTGACACCTTGTGGCTGCTGGCCACCCTGGCCTGGGTGATGGTGCCGCATGCCTCGCACCTGCCTTGGTGGTGCATTCTGGGCGCCGTCACGGCCTTGGCCTGGCGCGCCCGCCTGGCTTGGCGGGAAGCCCCCTTGCCATCGCGATGGTGGCTGGTCTTTCTGATGGTGGCCGCCATGGTCATGACCCGCCTGCAATACCCCAGTCTGATCAGCCGAGAAAGCTGCATCACGCTGGTGGTGATCCTGACCACCTTGAAAAGCCTGGAGCTCAAGGCCCGGCGTGACGCCCTGGTGTGTCTGTACCTGGGCTTCTTCTTGATCTTCACGCAGTTCCTCTACAGCCAGAGCCTGGGCACGGCCTTGATGATGCTGATCGGGGTGTGGGCCTTGCTGACATCGCTCGTACTCGGACAACGGCCACTGGGCCACCCGCCTTTGCGGGAAGTCGGCAAGGTGGCGGTCAAAGCGATGTTCAAAGGCCTGCCCTTGATGGTGCTTCTGTTCGTGCTATTTCCGCGTTTTGGTCCCTTGTGGTCGTCACGGACTGATGACAGGCACCACACGGGCTTGAGCAACAGCATTGAGTTGGGCCAGATCGCGGAACTGGCCCAGGATGACAGCATCGCCATGCGCCTGACCTTCATGGGCAAGCCGCCTGCGGCCCATGAGATGTATTTCAGGGGGCCGACCTTGGATGATTTCGATGGGCGCACTTGGCAATCCGCGCCACGGTCGCAACAGCAGGAAAGCATCGAGGCGCAAGGCCCTCGCATCGACTACGAACTCACGCTGGAGCCTTCACCCTTGAGGCTGGTCCCGCTGCTGGATGGCAGTTTGCAAGCAAGCGTCACCCTGCCCACACAAGGCGTCACCCTGAGACGCCAGGGTGTCGTTTGGCAGCAGTCCGGCTCGCCCGATCAACGCCTGGTGATCAGGGCGCAGGCCTGGCCAGGGGCCTTGCATGGCCGAGACCTGAGCACACAGGCCTTGCAACGCTGGCTGGCGTTGCCCAGGGGATTCAACCCACGCACCCGGGCCTGGGCTGAAGCGCTTCACGCCAGGCCTGAATACCGTGTGGCCAATGCACGCACGCTGGCCATCGCCGTGATCAAGCACATCCGCACCGAGAACTACCGTTACACGCTCAGCCCGGGTCTGCCGCTTGATCCGAACACGCCTCATCTGGTCGACGATTTCTGGCTGGATCGCCGGGCAGGTTTTTGCGAACACTTTGCCACGGCCTTCGTGGTGGTGATGCGCAACATGGGGGTGCCCGCCAGGGTCGTCTCAGGCTTCCAGGGCGCAGAGAACAATCCGATGGATGGCCAATACATCGTCCGCAACAGCCAGGCCCATGCCTGGGCGGAGTTCTGGTCGCCCGAGGCAGGTTGGTTGCGCATTGATCCCACCGCAGCGGTAGCGCCCGAGCGCGTCGAGCAAGCGCCCCGGCCGCGGCCGCTGTCGCTGCTGCCGGGCAACCTGGTGCAGGTCGACATCGACACGCTGCGCCGCATCCGCTCGATGTGGGAGGCGGTCGATCACCGCTGGAACGTGTGGGTGCTGCAATACAGCCGAGACCAGCAAATGGACGTGCTCAAGCAGTTGGGTTGGTCCTCTCCAGACTGGAACGACCTCAGCCAAATCCTGGGTTGGATCATCGGCGCGCTGGGGCTGGGCGGCAGCGCTCTGCTTTGGCTCAATCGGGAAAAAACAAATCGCTCGGAATGGGATCGGCCTTTGCGTCAGTTGCACCAGAGCTTGAAGCAGCTTGACCTTGGCGAACCCGAAGGGCCACAGCCCGCCAGTGCGAGCGGATGGCGGTCACACCTGGCCCTGGCGTGGCACGAAGGCTCAAGCCTTACCCAGCAATCCGTGCTGGCAGGGCTCGATGAACTCGATGCTTTGCGATATGGCCCGCTTGAGTCGTCGTCAAGCCCTCAAGGCCGACGCATCAAGAGCGCTCAACGACAGAATCGCCGACGTGCATTGACCCGGATCCGACACCTCGTCAAAGCCTTGACTTGAGCTGGTGCAAACTCAGGGCCGTCCAAACCCATCTCAGGCGCCCGATGACTTTTCAGCTTGCCTCTCCTGGCATCCTTGTCCGCCCCTTTGCCGGGCCCGCCCGCGCCCTCACCTCATTGACCTGGCTCATGGCCGCCTTGCTCACGGGCTGCAGCAGCACGCGCACAGCACAGGCCCCTGTTTTGTCCATCCCTGTGCCGCCGGTTGAAATCGCCACCACCGTCCCACCACCCGCACCCGCCCTGCCCCGCAAGGCCCTGCCGCCGCTGAGCGCACCAGTGAACCCGCCCGCCAACAGCTACGCGTGGCGCCCCGAGGCCAAAGCCCTGGCCGAGCGCTTGGCGGAAAAGCAGCAACTGGATGCGGCCTGGGTCAGCTCCGTGCTGGCACAGGCTCAGAACAATGCCACTGTCGCCAAGCTGATCATGCCAGCCGCCAGCCCCGGCGCCAAAGATTGGGGCGTCTACCGAACCCGCTTCATCGAGCCCATCCGCATCAAGGCCGGCACGGCATTCTGGCGCGCCAATGTCGCCGCCTTGCAAAGGGCTCAGACTGAGTATGGCGTGCCGATGGACATCCTCGTGGGCGTGATCGGCGTGGAAACGATTTATGGCCGCCAAACGGGCAATTTCCGCGTGCTGGATGTGTTGAGCACCCTCAGCCTTGATTTCCCAAAAGGCCGCAGTGACCGCAGCGCTTTCTTTCAGGAAGAGTTGGGGCAATTTTTGAGAATGGTCGCCGAACAGGACCTCGACCCCACCAGCGTGCTGGGCTCATATGCAGGAGCCATGGGTTTGCCGCAATTCATGCCCAGCTCTTTCCGCCGATTTGCGGTGGACTATGACGGCGATGGCCGGATCGATCTGCGCAATGGCGCCAGCGATGCCATTGGCAGCGTGGCCAGATACTTGGCACAAAATGGCTGGCAACGCGGCATGCCGACCCATTACAGCGTCATACCGCCCAAGGATGAAGCAGCACTCGCCCGCTTGCTCGCGCCAGATATCCTGCCCAGCTTCTCGGCCTCGCAATTGCAGCAAGAAGGCGCCTTGCTCGATATCACCGGGCAGAATCATCCCGGCCTGCTGGCCCTGGTGCAGCTTTACAACGGCGGCGCAGAACCCACTTACGTGGCCGGCACGGCAAACTTCTATGCCCTGACCCGATACAACCAATCCAGCTACTACGCTTTGGCGGTGGTTGAATTAGGTCGTGCGGTTGCCCAGGTTGTGGCCAGCGAAGGCCGTTAACCAGCGCTGATATTGACGGTCTTGGCGAGCAGGCGGGATCCCTTATTTGCAAGGTTCAATAATTTCTGGTTAGAATTCACCCGCTGCTACCGCCGGCCATGCTTTTCGCCACTGACATAACCATGACCGCGCGCTCCAACACCGGGCCTTTCAAGACCCGGGTCTAACCTCAAAAGGACATTCACATGACAAGTTATCAAAATCTGCTGGCACAAAAAGCCGCCCTGGACAAACAAGCCGCTGAACTTGAAAAAGCCTTGACCGACGCACGCCGCGCTGAACGTTCCGGCGTCATTGGCCAAATCAAATCGCTGATGGCCGAGCACGGCCTGACCGTGGCCGACCTGGGCGGCAAGGCTGGCAAGGCCCCGTCTGCCTCCGCTGGCCGCAAGGTGGCTCCCAAGTTCAAGAACCCAGCCACCGGTGAAACCTGGACTGGCCGCGGCCTGCAACCCAAGTGGATCCAGGCTGCCCTGGCCACCGGCAAGAAATTGGAAGACTTCACCATTTGATTTTCTGTGTTCTTGGCTCATTCGCCTTCGAGGCGCTTCGAGCCTTCAGCAACAGTTCATGAAAAAGGCCCTCAGGGGCCTTTTTCATGTTGCATCCATCCGATGTTGCTTCCGTCAGGGCTTGGTCGTGGCAGGCGGGAAATCCCCCGCCACCCCTGAGACGAATTGCGCTGGATTGACATGGCGCCGGAAAGCCTCATTGACTTGAGCAAGCGTCAATGTCTCCAGGGCCGCATCCACCTTGGCCGACTCTGCAAATGTCCGATTCAAATACAAATTGCTGACCCAGCCTGAAGCCAGGCGACCGTCTTGAGCACGACCCAAGCGACGGAAATTGAGCAGCCCCTTGCGGCCGGCATCCAGTTCTTTCTGCGTGAAGCCTTCCTTTAAAGCCTTTTCCAATTCTTCCTTCATCGCCTTTTCCACTTTGTCCCGGTTTTGCGGCGCAAAGATGGCATTGGCTTGCCATTCGGAGTTCTCGTCGATGGGATTCCACTGTATGGCGCTGTAAACGTTGTAAGAAAGCCCCTCTTTTTCCCGGACACGATTCCAGAATCTGGAATCGCCGCCGCCGCCCAGCAAATGATTGGCCAGCATCAAGGCCGGATAATCGGGATGCCGGTCATTCAAGGGCAAGCTCAAAGTCATCGACAAGGTGGCGTTTTGTTTGTCTGGCGTCCGCAATTCAATACGAACTGGCGCTACCTGGATCAAGGGATCGGGCACGCGCGCATATGACGAAGGGCTGACCCAGCCTTCGAATGCTTTGCTCAAAGCCTGTTTGACGGCCGGCGCATCAAAATCCCCCACGGCCGCAAACTGGGCATCCGAGGCACCGAGAAAGCGAGCCTGGAATGCCTTGATTTTGGCCATGTCCACCGCACGCCAATCGGCTTCGATTTCATCGAAAGTGCGGGCATGGCGCACATCGCCGCGAGGATAGGGATTACCTTGCCGGGCCAAGGCATTTTGCAAAACTGCTTCGGGCTCTTTGCGCTGATCTTCCAGGCTCGCCAAAGCCTGGCGTCGAATCTCATCAAGCACATCGGCCGGCAAAGCCGGTTGGCGCAGCAACTGCCCCAGCAATTCAATCACCGCCGGCAACTGCTGCTTGCGCGAGGTGATGCCCACACTCAACTGCCCCGTACCCACGCTGATGGCGATTTGTGACTGCAAGGCGTCCAGGCGGTCCTGAACCTGTTGACGCGTCAAAGTGGCTGTGCCCTTGTCCATCAATGCACCCAAGGCCGACGGATTGTCCCCCCAACCCTTGAGCGACTGCTCATCGCCAAAGCGCAGCGTCAGGTTGGCCTTGACGGCTTCCCCGCGCGTGCCCTTGGGCAGCAAAGCCACCTTCAAGCCTGGCGCCAGCGTGAAACGCTGCGTGCGCGCATCGATGTTGGCAGGGCTGGCATCGAATTGCTCCACCTGGGCCGCTTGCGCCGCACCCTTGAAGCCCTTGAACACGGCTGCCACATCGACGCGGGCCGGTGCGGGCGCACGTTGCGGGGTCGCCGTGGGCACGTACTGTCCGAGCGTGCGGTTGGAGGATAGGAACACTTCGTTGGCGACCCGTTGCACATCGGCCAGGGTCAAGGCCTTGATGCGGTCACGCGTTAGGAAGAACAGACGCCAATCACCTTGGGCCACGGACTCGGACAGCGCCACGCCCACATGCTGAGGGTCGGCAAAGCCTTGGTCCCAGCCATTGAGCCATTTGGCCTTGGCACGGGCCAGCTCCTCGGCCGTGATGGGCTCGCGGGAGACCGACTCGATCACGCTCAGCAAAGCCTTGCTGGCCACATCAGGGTCCTGCTGCGGATCCAACTGTGCGCCCAGCAGCACAAAGCCTGGATCGAACAAGCCTTCTGAAAAGCTGAAGACCTCGGCCGCCAGTTTTTTCTCGGTCAACTGCTTGTGCAGGCGGCCCGACGGCGTGTCAGCCAGGATCAGCCCCAGCACCTCCACGGCCGCGAAATCGGCGTGTGCGCCTGGCATCACGTGGTAGCCCGCATAAAGCAGTGGCGTACCGCCCACGCGACGCAGGGTCACCGAGCGTTCGCCATCCTGGATCGACTCCAGCGTGTATTGCTTGGGATAGGGCTCTTTGGCCTTGGGCAAGGGACCGAAGTACTGCTGCACCCAGCCCAGCACCTTGGCTTGGTCGAACTTGCCGGAGACGATCAGCGTGGCGTTGTCGGGCTGGTAATAGCGGTGATAGAAGGCTTGCAGATGGGAGATGTCCACGCCTTCGACGTCGGCCCGTGCCCCGATGGTGGTCTTGCCATAGTTGTGCCACTGGTACATGGCCGCCAGGGTCTTGCCCAGCAGGATGCGGCTGGGGTCGTTCTCGCCCATCTCCATCTCATTGCGGACCACGGTCATTTCACTGTCGAGGTCCTTGCGGGCGATGAAGCTGTTGACCATGGCATCGGCCTGCCATTGCAGGTACCAATGCAGGTTGTCCTCGTTGGCGGCAAAGCTAGCGAAGTAATTGGTCCGGTCGAACCAGGTGCTGCCATTGGCCTGGAAACCGCGCTGGTTGAAATCGGCCCAGACATTGGGGTGGCGCGGCGTGCCCTTGAACAGCAAATGCTCCAGCAAATGCGCCATGCCGGTCTCGCCATAGTTTTCCTGGCGCGAACCGACGCGGTAGGTCACATTGACGGTCGTCGTGGGCTTGGAGTCATCTGGGATCAACAGCACCTGCAGGCCGTTGGGCAGGCGGTATTCCGTGATGCCCTCGACCGACGTCACCTGCTGCAGAGCCACGGCAGATTTCGTGGCGGCGGCCTGACTGGCGGTGCTGCTGGCCGCCGCCGGAGATGCCTTGGGCGCAGCCTGGGCGGACAGCGACACGGGCGCCAGGGCGATGGCCAGGCACAAGGCCAGGCAGGCGTGTGACGGATGCGACAGCTTGACGGGTGGACCGGCAAGGCGACGGGCGGAACTGATCAAACGCTTGGGAGCTGTCATGGTCTGCAAGGTCGTTCATGAAGCTGATGAGTGTAGGGGCCTTGCGTAAAGGTTCCCCCGCCCTCAAATGCGTTTCACGCCTGAGCTTGCTCATTCCTCATTCGTCGATGCCCAGCTCCTGGATCTTGCGCGTGATGGTGTTGCGACCGATGCCCAGTTTCTGCGCCGCCTCGATGCGGCGCCCGCGGGTCAGCTCCAGCGCCGTGTGGATGAGCCGGGCCTCGAACTGCCGCGTGAGCACATCCCACACATCGACCTGACCGGCATTGAGCAAGCTGCGCGCCTCACGCTCAAGGTCGCTCAGCCAGTTGACCGGTGTTGTCGAGACAGCACCCAAGCCACCGACCACACCAGGCACGGCCGGGAGGGCCGTCGGCTTGCTCCAGCTTTCAGCCACCCAGGCGGCGGGCTGCTCGGCAGGTGCTGCCGGGCTGCTGCTGACTTGGGTCGATGCCCAGGCTTGCTCGCTGCCAGATTCCAGCGTTGCAATCGCCGGCTCGGTCAACACCGGCGCATGCAGAGAAGAGCCCGCTTGCGAGGGATTCAAAGGCGCCACCCCCATGAGTTCGGGCGGCAGGTCTTTCGATTCGATGACCTGGGCCGGTGCCATCACGGTCAGCCAGTGGCAGATGTTTTCCAACTGGCGCACGTTGCCCGGAAAATCAAAAGCCGCCAGGCGCGCCAGCGCATTATCGGAGATGCGCTTGGCCTCCACCCCCAAGTCTTTGGCGCTCTTTTGCAGGAAGAACTTGGCCAGCGTGGGCACATCTTCGCGGCGCTCGCGCAAGGCGGGCAGGCGCAGGCGGATCACGTTGAGGCGGTGGAACAAGTCCTCGCGGAACACGCCCTGACGAACCCGGTCTTCCAGGTTCTGGTGGGTGGCCGCGATCACGCGCACGTTGGCCTTGAGCGGATGGTGGCCGCCAACGCGGTAGAACTGCCCGTCCGACAGCACCCGCAGCAAGCGCGTCTGCAAATCGAAAGGCATGTCGCCGATTTCATCGAGGAACAAGGTGCCGCCATCGGCCTGCTCGAAGCGGCCGCGCCGCATGGTCTGCGCGCCCGTGAAGGCGCCGCGCTCGTGACCGAAGAGTTCGGACTCCAGCAGGTCCTTGGGGATGGCCGCCGTGTTGATGGCCACAAACGGCCCGTTGGCACGCGGGCTGTGCTTGTGCAGCGCATGCGCCACCAACTCCTTGCCCGAGCCCGATTCACCCGTGATCAGCACGGTGACATTGCTCTGGCTCAAGCGGCCAATGGCGCGGAAGACATCCTGCATGGCCGGGGCTTGGCCCAGCATCTCGGGCATCTGCTGCAAGCGCTCGTCAGAGACATCCTCGCGCACGCTCTCATCGACCGCACGGCGGATGAGTTCGATGGCCTTGGGCAGGTCGAAAGGCTTGGGCAGGTATTCAAACGCGCCGCCCTGGAAAGCCGAGACGGCCGAATCCAGATCAGAGTAAGCCGTCATGATGATGACGGGCAGGCCGGGCAGCTTTTCCTTGACCTTGGCCAGCAGGTCGATGCCCGAGCCACCAGGCATGCGGATGTCGGAAACCAGGACTTGAGGCTCATCGTCCTCTAGCGCGGCCAGCACATCGCGCGGGTTGGTGAAACTGCGAACCGGGAGATCCTCCCGTGCCAATGCCTTCTCAAGCACAAAGCGAATGGATTGGTCGTCATCAACGATCCAGATGGGTTTCATGCCGGCCTGTGAGTGGATGCACCCGTCACCTCATCATCGCCTTGAACCAGACGCCCCGGCCCGCTGCTCAAGGCAGCGGAATCAGGATTCGGAAGACCGTGTGTCCGGGTTCGCTCTCGCATTCGATGGTGCCGTGGTGCTGTTGAACGAAGGTTTGAGCCAAGGTCAGTCCCAAGCCGGATCCGCCCTCCCGGCCCGACACGAGCGGGTAGAAGATTCGATCACGCAAGGACTCAGGAATACCTGGGCCGTTGTCCTCAATATGCAAGACCAGTGCCAACCGGTGCAGATGCCGATTGATGGTGACGCGGCGGGCCACGCGGGTGCGCAAGGTGATCAGCGCATCGCCCTGCGTGACGCGTTCAGCCAGGGCCTGAGCCGCGTTGTGCGCGATGTTGAGCAGGGCCTGGATGAGCTGCTCGCGGTCGCCGCGGAATTCCGGCAGCGAGGTGTCATAGTCGCGCCAGACTTTGAGGCCGCGCGGGAACTCGGCCAGGATGAGCGAACGGACGCGCTCACAGACCTCGTGGATGTTGACGTCGCCCACCATGTGGGGCCGGCGATGCGGCGCCAGCAGGCGATCGACCAGCGATTGCAGGCGATCGGCCTCATGGATGATGACCTGCGTGTACTCGGTCAGCGCCTTCGATTCCAGCTCCATTTGGAGCAGTTGCGCCGAGCCACGGATGCCGCCCAGCGGGTTCTTGATCTCGTGGGCCAGGTTGCGAATCAACTCTTTATTGGCCTGGACCTGATCGAGCGTGCGCTCCTCGCGCTCCTGCTTGGTCTGCTGCTCGACCTCGACCAACTCGATGACCACCAGATCACCATGCTCCATGCGCGTGACCAGAACCTGCACGGGCAAGGGATCAGAAAACACATTGGG
Organism: Burkholderiales bacterium; assembly: GCA_947372535.1. The sequence continues at coordinate 1,372 of CANBUA010000052.1, read as the reverse complement.
ATGGCGCTTGAGGCGGGCCTCCAGGCGACTGGTGGCGTATTCGTTGGACGCCACGGCGGCTACCACGTCCTGCAGCAAGGCCGGCTCTTCGAACCAGTCGAAAATGGATTCGCGCAGGACGCTGCGGCGTGACAGGCCCAGCTCTTCCTCGAAGGCCACGTTGGCGAACAGGCACTGGCCATCGGGCTCGATCACGGCGACCATGGTGGCCAGGTGGTCGAATGCCTCGACCCCCGTGGGCAGCAGGCGAGAAACCTCACTGGGATCAACACGCGAGCCGCCACGCGCGACGCTGTGCTGGCGGCCAAGAGAGGGAGAGTTGCGCATCGTCATGGCATGAGCATCACTTCAGGCCGGGCGCGCTGGGCGGCGCCGACATGGTGATCGAAGGCTGACCCAGCTTGCTCAGTTCACGACGGATGGACGCCAGGTCGGCTTCCTTGCGCGTGATGGCATTCCTCAACTCATTGGTCCGGTCGATGTACTTCTGAAAATTGCGCTCATCGCCACGGCGCTCGGGCTCGCCATTGTTGTATTCCTTGCGCAAGCCCGCCAAGGCTTCTTCTTCCTTGCGCAACTCCGCGTCGAGGATCTGGCGCGCATCGGCATCGCGGGCTTTCTGGTCCTGAGCGGAGACCTTGTCACCGCCCGAATTGCTGCCACCACCACCGGACGCCGCCGACTTCGCGGCAGGCCGCACTGGCGACTGGATGATGGTGATCGGCGTGCCTTCGAGCGTCTTGCAACCCTTGGCGATGGCTTCCTTGGCCGACAGGGCATCCGTGTAAAGGTTGCCCGGGCAGCGGTACACGGACTTCTCCTGGGCATGCGTGACCAGGGAGGTGGCCATCAACGCCCCGGCCAGCGCCACAGCTTGCCAGTGTTTCATCATCGATCCTTCATTCATGAGCCTAGTATGCCTTCAACGGGTGACGCCCTGAGGACGACGCCGCAGCTGATACAACGCACGGGCGGGGGGGCATCGCCGACACGGATTGAAAGCATGCGGGAAACGCCCGCCATGAAAAAAGGGCGACTTGCGTCGCCCTTGGTCGTGCGGCGTGGCCTGTTCGGGCCACGCCTTGCTGTCATCCCTGAAGGATCACAGGCTGTAGTACATGTCGAACTCGATCGGGTGCGTGGCCATGCGGAAGCGCGTGACTTCCTGCATCTTCAGCTCGATGTAAGCATCGATGTACGAATCGGTGAACACGCCACCCTTCGTCAGGAACGCACGGTCCTTGTCCAAGTATTCCAGCGCTTGATCCAGGCTGTGGCAGACGGTTGGGATCAGTGCATCTTCCTCGGGCGGCAGATGGTACAGATCCTTGCTGGCGGCTTCGCCCGGGTGGATCTTGTTTTCCACGCCGTC
>CANBUA010000051.1 GCA_947372535.1 Burkholderiales bacterium | reverse complement strand
GAACAACCCGCGCACTGGTGGAAGGCGCTGGCCCTGGTTTTCAACATCAGCGTGATGCCTTTCCTGCTGGCCTTGGTCATCTTGTTCCGCAGTTTTTCTCACCACCGCGTCGAGCTTGAAAACCTGGCGCGCACCGACATGCTGACGGGTTTGATCAACCGCCGCGAGTTCATGGCCCGGCTGAGCCAGGAAGCGCACCGGCAGGGACGCAGCGGTGAGCCAGCCGCCATCATCATGATCGACATCGATCACTTCAAGCAGGTCAACGACCTGCATGGCCACCCCACGGGCGATGCGGTGCTGGAGCGCGTGGGCCAATTGCTGCGAGAAGGCATCCGCCAGCACATCGATGTCGCGGCGCGCATGGGCGGCGAGGAGTTCGCGGTGCTGCTGCCGGAGACCGACATCGAAGGTGCACGGATCGCTGCGGCCAAGCTGTGCCAGGCCTTGCGCACAGAACACTTCGAGCACCAGGGGCAGACTTTCCAGGTGACCTTCAGCGCCGGGGTGGCCCCGTTGCATCCAGGCCAGGCCGAAGCCACCTTGCGACTGGCCGATGACCTTCTGTATCGGGCCAAGGCCAGGGGCCGCGACCGCGTGGTCACGGCCGTGGACTGAGCCCTCTCCCCGCCAAAGCCACTGGGTAGTGACACTTCACCAGGCTCCCCAACGGCGCATTGGACCGGGCGGCGCAAATTCGATGTATCAGGCTATGTGGCCGTGAGGGCTTTGGGCTCAGCGTCCACGACAACCGCTGGGAGCTGGCGGCTTACGAATTGGGCTCAAACTTGAGATTCGGCGTGCGCTTCCCCGTGCATTACCACGAGGGCGAGCCCTTCAATGTGTCGCTGGACGACGTGGAGTTTGAGGTGCCGGATGTGAATCCGGCCGCGATGGTGGGGCAACCGACGGACAGGATTTTCTAGACAAGGGCACGATGCTAAATCGTGCTTCAGATACAGGCCACCCGTTCAGGGTGGCGTCAGAAAATTCTTGGCTAATAACTTGCAAAAACACGCACAAAGTGGCCAGAATGGTTCGATAAAAATCAGAGGATTGGTATGGATCCATCAACGCTGGAACGGGCATGAGCACCCCAAACAACTTCAGCGAACTGCTGCTGCAGGTCTACGCCCTGTCTCGCGAGTCGCCGATCGAACGATTCCAAGATGCCGTGCTGGAGCTACTCAAGCCCGTGTTGCCGTTCGACTCGAGCATGTGGGGAACCGCAACGCCCAAACCAGAGGGGATGGACATCCATACCCTGCACTTGCACAACAAGTCGCCGGAGATGCTGGTCCAGTACGAACCTTTGAAGCACCTGGACACAGCTGCTGCGGCCATGTTTGACCAGCAGCGCGCTGTGCGGTCATTCAACGCCAAGCGGTGGTTTGTTCAGTCTCACTCACGCGATTACCTTGAGTTCCTGGACCGCTTTGAGCAGAACAACATCTTCATCGCCATACAAAGCGATGCACACAGTGGTCTCAAACAATGGATCTCACTGTTCAGAACAGACCACGACGAGCATTGTCATGCTGAAGAAGAGCAATTGCTCCATCGATTGGCGCCCCATCTCATGCAGGCTCTGAGCTTCAACCGCATCATGCACCTGGGCCGCATGACACCCAGTGACACCATGCCTGTGACGCGAGGTTCTGCGATCTCGGACACTCACGGCGTGATCTACCACTCGGACGGAGCCTTCATCACAGCCTTGCAACACGAATTCAGCCCGTGGGACGGCCGAGCGCTTCCAGAAATACTGATGGCACACTTCCGTCGTCACCCGGTGCAAACACCTTTCAAAGGAAAGCACATCGTTGTTTCGCACAACATCGAACAAGGCCTGTTGTTCATGTCTGTCCGCCGACGCTGCCGCGCCGACACGTTGAGCGAGCGCGAACACACCGTCGCCAAGCTGGTGTGCAAAGGCAAAACCTACAAGGAGATCGCGCAAATGCTTGGTCGCGCGCCCGCCACTGTGCGCAACCAAATTCAAGCCATCCACGCCAAGCTCGAGGTCGACAACATCGCCGGCGTCATCGAAGCAATGAGACTGGCGGAGGGCTGAGCGGCGAGCTCAAGAACATGGCCACGCCCAACGACTTCAGCGAATTGCTGTTGCAGGTTTACGCCCTGTCTCGCGAATCGCCAATCGAACGATTCCAAGATGCCGTGCTGGAGCTGCTCAAGCCCGTGCTGCCGTTCGATTCAAGCATGTGGGGAACCGCAACGCCAAAGTTTGAGGGCATGACTGTTCACACCTTGCATCTGCACCAGAAATCGCCTGAGATGATGCATGAGTACGAATCCCTCAAGCACCTCGATACCATGGGCTCCAGCATGTTTTGGCAGCCACGCGCAGTACGTGGGTTCAACACGGCGACCTGGCTTGCTCGGCCACACGAACACGAATTTCGGGATTTGCTTCAACGCTACGAGCAGAACAACGTCTTGATCGCTGTAGAAAGCAACGCTCAAACCGCATTCATGCAATGGATGTCATTGTTCAGAGCTGATCCCGATCAGTACTGCCGATCTGAAGAAGAACAATGCCTTCACCAATTGGCACCGCACCTCATGCAGGCTTTGAACTTGAACCGAGTCATGCACCTGGGCCAAATGACACCAGGTCAGACAAGGTCGGTGCAACGCGGCGCGGCCATCGCAGACTTTCACGGCGTGATTTACCACTCGGACGCACTCTTCAACACCGTACTGCGGCAAGAATTCATCCATTGGAATGGCCAAGCCCTGCCTGACCCTTTGATGGCCCACTGCCGCCGCCAGCAGGGCCCAACCACCTTCAAAGGGGAGCACATCGTCGCCTCGCATCAGGTCGATCAAGGCCTGCTGTTCATGTCTGTCCGCCGGCGCTGCCTCGCCGACAAACTCAGCGAGCGCGAGCACACAGTCGCCAAGCTAGTGTGCAAAGGCAAAACCTACAAGGAGATTGCACAGATGGTCGGCCGGGCATCAGCCACCGTGCGCAATCAGATTCAAGCCATTCACACCAAGCTCGAGGTAGACAACATCGCAGGCGTCATCGAAGCCATGCGCTTGACCTGATGCTTGCAGGGGCAAACGCAGCGGGCGGTTCAAGGGTTGAGCGACGCCATGGGCATCATGGGCATGGAAGTCAAAACCCTCACCACATCGGCTTGTCGGCTCACACCCATCTTGCCCATGGCCGCTTGAAGTTGCGTGCGAACAGTGTTGCGCGAAATACTGTGACTGTCAGCGATCTCCGTCAAAGACAACCCAGCCCCCAATCCAGCCACCACCCGGGCTTCGGCCGGCGACAAATCCCACATGGCCGCCACGACAAAAGGATCGATGTCCTTTTGAACCTCTGGTTCGTGAAGCATCACCAGCGCCAGGGCCCGAGCACCAAAGGCCCCCATCGTGCATTGCGGCCGAAGCGCGCACAAGTAGATGCCCATCGCCGTTTGTCCACCCTTGCCGTTGAGCCGCATGAACACCTTGTCTTCGGCGGGTTCGACACCAAGATGAGAATTCGACGTCAACTGCATGCGTCGCAATGCCATGAGGATTTGTGTGTCATGGCCAGGCTGCAACGCACCGAGCAAGCCATGCCGTTCCATGAGGATGTCGGACCGGCTCAGCACCTCCTGAGCGGCGGCATTGGCAAACTGAATGCGGCGCATGTCGTCCACCAACAGCATCGGCTGCCCGAATTGACGCAGCAAAGCCTCCCCCACGTTGGCCTGATCAACCAGCCGCCGTTGCGCGCAATGGATGCCCACCGCCTCATGAAGGTGCTTGGCGAGCCGCTGGACCAGGGCCAACTCTTCATCGTTGAGGGGAGCCGTTCCCACACCACGGTGAATGCTCAGCAGCACCGTCACCTGTCCATCCTCGTACAGGCGAGTGCCGCAGGAGTAGCGTATGCCATAGGGCAACAGGAAGTCCTGGTAGAACGGGCTTTGCGCCACGAAAGCCTCGTCAAAATGATCGGAGCAGCGCACCCATGAGCCAGGCGGTGCCGCCAGCAGCAAGCGGCTGCGAGGATCGACCTGGTGGTAATGCCGCAGGAAGTCCATCAACCCTTGCGGACTGGCCTGCCCCGCCTCGTAGCTGAAGACGATGTTGCCTGCCGTGAGGTCCACGGCATGCATCTGAACCACAAACGCATTGAGCGCTTGCCTCAACTCTTCCAGCGCATCGCCCCACGCGAGCCGGCCAGCACCGGCTTGGTAAAAGACCGCGATCGCCTGATCAAAGCGTTCGTGAATGATGGCGACATCCTGCATTTTTTAATCCTGGCTGCTCATGCATCGGGATCTGTCGTCATCCCAAATAGGCCCCATTCTTTCCGGCAACGCCAGGGCGTTCAATGATGCAAATGCATCATGCCCCCTTGGTTGAGGGGAGCACTGGCCGGATCATCCGTTTGCATGAAGACATCCTTGAGCGTCGCCACGAAGATTTGCCGGCAAGGAGATCATCCATGCCCTCCTTGTTGTCCGGCCGCCCATGAGGAGGCTCTTTTTGACCTACCCGTTGCCACACCATGATCAACCTTCAAAATTCGGGGCCCCGCCAATCAACCACGGCCCACCGCCTGCCCACCGCCTTACCCCTGTGTGGCCATGCCGCCGTTGGCCTGCTGGCGGCACTGGTGTCGACATGGTCCCATGCTGTTACAACATACACGACCACGAGCCAGCCCGGCTCGACGCTGAGCACCAGCGTCACCGCCAGCAGCACCAATCTGGGCAACGTCAACAAGTCGTCCGAGGTCAATGCCAGCGAAACACATGAAGTCTGGACCACGTACAGCACCACCTCCACGCCTCCCAGGCAAGTGGTCACTCTGCCGGAACCCGGCAAGGCTGGCTTGGCTGAACTGGTGACCGACGATCAGAAAATGGTGCAAACCGACACTCGATGGTCAGACAGCTACGGAGCGACATTCACCAGTGGCGAGCAGGCTGTCACCAATGGCGTCAAATATTTGCAGGTGACCACCAATGTGACGATTGATCCGACCAGCCATTTTTCAACAGGGTTGTGGATCGGTTTGTCTGCCAGCGGAAGTTATGTGCCCAACAGCACGACCATTCCCGGGGGCATCACTGTCCCGACCACACCCGCCAGCCCGTCGTTCTATCAACTGATTGGCGGGCTGCCCGTGGCCTTGAGTAGCTCCAACTCATTCAACCCCACTTACGCCACCTATGACACCTACGGAAACGCATGGATCACCGCCAGCGGCAGCTACTCGTTCCTCGCCGTGGCCGGCGCCGGCGTCGCATTGGACACATTCACCGTATCGTTTTCAAACTATTCCTATGAAAACACAGCACCCCAGCCTGAAGGTGCCCCGGTGCGTCGGGTCTTGGACTCGACGGTCTTGCCCGCCTTGCCTGTGTCCAACGTGCCAGAACCAGAAGGTGCGCTCCTCGTTTTGGCTGGCCTAATGGTCGTGGCGGCCTGGCGGCGCCCGCGATCAAGCCAACGCATGGCCTGATCGCCCAGGAGGGATTCATGACCCCGCCATTTGCCCAGACACCCCCAGCCACATGGCTGCGCCAATGCAGGGCGACAGCGCTCATGGGCCCGTGCGGTCTTGCCTCAGCTGCAAGCGTCCGGCCAACTTGTGTTGACATCCATACCCCGTCCAGCTACCACTCATTACAGGGGGGCGCACCACTTCTGATGACGCAGTGTATCAAGCGGGCGTTAGATTGGTCTTCATCAAAACTAGGAGGTTCAGTGTCTAAGCTGCTGATTACACCGCTTGTCGCCGTCGCCGCGATGATGGCATCCACGGCACACGCGGTGGTGGCCGCTCCGCTGCTACGTGACCCATACGTGGTATCGACCATCAATGCAAGCTACCCGACAGGCCCTGCAGAAGACAGCACAAAGGTTTACGCAGAAGCATTTGGTACGCACACGTTTGGTAGTTCTGCTTTGACAACTATTGCGAGCACTGCAGGCGCGCCTTTCATAAAGATTGAGGCAACAGGCAGCTCGAGGAGTGTCATGTACTACATCAACACTGAGCTGACCTACCAGTGGCGCATCACTGGTGCGGCGAACATCCCAGTTCTTGTTCACATCGACACCTCAGGCTGGCTCAAGACGAGCACTGACTACGTGCCTGTGGATCCAGCGGATACCAACGTTGTAACTGGCATCTCGGGGGCCGTTGGAACGGTTACTTTCAGCACATATAGCAGCGATGGCTTTGGCCAAGGCACCTACGGGCTGGAGGTCGGTCCTTATAACTTCGGCGGCAAGGAAGTGGGAATAGCGTATACGGACAGGACCACCGCTTCCGAGGCCCATTTCAACAAGAGCTTTGATGTCTGGGTGCTTCCGAACATGGCCAACGACATCAGTCTTAAGGCGGCTGGAAGTTATCGCCCAGCGGGGTACTTTAGCAAAGGTGACTTTGAGATGTACGCCTTTGAAGCTTTCATAGATCCCACGATCACCATTGATGCCGCATACGCTGCCGACTACACGTTGGAGCAGAGCTACATCCCAACAGCCTCTGTTGCCGAGCCAGAAAGCTACGCCTTGTTCTTCGCAGGTTTGGCTATGATCGGACTCCCTCGACTGCTCCGGCGGAAGCGCGGATTTCCTGCATTGGGCCAATTTGGGAATATCTGGCCCAATTGGGGTCAGCATTTCCACCTTGCCCCACACGGCGTACGCCTCGGCGGTTCCAGAGGTCAACAGCCTGGTCCTGGCCCTGGCGGGCCTGGCCACCATCGCTGGTTTGTCCAAAGGCGCCAAAGTTCACCATCGGCCCACTGGAATCGCATGAAAAATCACCGCTCAACCCTTGCCCAATCAGCGGCGTCTCTTCTGTTGAGTTTCGCACTGAGCCTCAGTGCCAACGCCTCGTCCATCGTCGGGTCCTGGTCCCTGCCCAAATCCGCAAACACTCAAAGTCAAAGCACGGCCGCATTGACGTTTCTCAGCAATGGCACCTACATCATGGGTGAGGATGGCGACCCCGCCCTGGACGCCAGCGGCCACGACGGCATCGAATTGGGCACCTATTCATGGGACGAACTCACTGGTGCATTTTCATTCCAGACCCTGGTGGACACCTCAGGAGAATGGGGCTTGTCAGATTCATCGTTGAACAAGGTGGCGGTGGGCATAGACACTTTGGAGGCAGGCACGGCCGTCTTTGACCGCATCACCGATTCAAACAACCCCATCGTCGGGGGCTGGTATGCCAAAGATGTGACGCCAGCTGGCGGCGAGGTTGCCATTTCGTTTCTGGCAGATGGCAGCTATTTTCTGGTGGCCAATGGCAGTTCACTGCTGGATCCAAGCGGCCAACCAGGCGTTGAGCGTGGCACCTACACCTGGAACCCAATCACCGAGGCCTTCACCCATGAAGTCCTCACCGACACCAATGGCAGGTGGGGATTTTCCGGCGCCAACATCACGCAGATGTCTGTGCAAGGAAACACCTTGAGTCTCAACCATGATGCCGCATTCTCAAGAGTGTCCGAGGTGCCTGAACCGCAAGTCTGGCTGTTGACCATGGCCGGCCTGGTGCTGACGGCATGCATGGCCCGCCGGGGTAAACACTGAAACATCAACCCTGTGTGGCAAGCCACATGCCGCACAGGGGCCCGCAACTTCCTACAATGCAGGGGTCAGGCGCAGCCAACATGGTCAGCGCCTTTGAAAGGCCCTTTGCATGACCACCCCCGAACAAAAACGCGCCGAGCTCAACAAGGCGGCGCTCGAGTACCACGAGTTCCCCACGCCCGGCAAGATCGCCATCAGCGCGACCAAGCAGCTGACCAACCAGCGCGACCTGGCCCTGGCGTATTCGCCTGGCGTGGCCGCCGCCTGCGAGGAAATCGTCGAGAACCCCGCCAACGCCTTCCGCTACACCAGCCGGGGCAACCTGGTGGCCGTGATCACCAACGGCACGGCCGTGCTGGGCCTGGGCAACATCGGCCCGCTGGCCGCCAAGCCGGTGATGGAGGGCAAGGCCGTCCTGTTCAAGAAATTTGCCGACATCGATGTGTTCGACATCGAGATCAACGAGAACGACGTCGACAAGCTGGTGGACATCATCGCCTCGCTGGAACCCACCTTCGGGGGCATCAACCTCGAAGACATCAAAGCGCCCGATTGCTTCCACGTCGAGCGCAAGCTGCGTGAGCGCATGAAGATCCCCGTCTTCCACGACGACCAGCATGGCACGGCCATCGTGGTTGGCGCGGCCTTGCTCAATGGCCTGAAGGTCGTGGGCAAGGACATCAAGCAGGTCAAACTGGTGGTTTCGGGTGCCGGTGCCGCCGCCCTGGCCTGCCTGGGCCTGCTGGTCAAGTTGGGCCTGCCGCGCGAGAACATCTGGGTGACCGACCTGGCTGGCGTGGTCTACGAAGGCCGCGTCGAGCTGATGGACCCGGACAAGGCCTTCTTCGCGCAGAAAACCGAGCACCGCAAGCTGGCCGATGTGATCGCTGACGCGGACATTTTCCTTGGCCTGAGCGCCGGCGGCGTGCTCAAGGCAGACATGGTCGCCAAGATGGCGCCCCGCCCCATCATCTTCGCCCTGGCCAATCCCACGCCGGAGATCCTGCCCGAAGAGGTCAAGGCCGTTCGCGACGATGCCATCATGGCCACCGGCCGCTCGGACTACCCCAACCAGGTCAACAACGTCCTGTGCTTCCCTTACATCTTCCGGGGCGCGCTGGATTCCGGCGCCACCACCATCACCGATGAGATGGAGATTGCCGCGGTTTATGCCATCGCCGAGCTGGCCCAGGCTGAACAGAGCGACGTGGTGGCCGCGGCCTACTCGGGCGAGTCGCTGAGCTTTGGCCCCGAGTACCTCATCCCCAAGCCTTTCGACCCGCGCCTGATGATCAAGATCGCGCCGGCCGTGGCGCTGGCGGCGGCCGCCTCCGGCGTGGCCTCGCGCCCGGTCAAGGACTTCATCGCCTACGTGGAGAAGCTGCAGAGCTTCGTCTACGCCTCCGGCCACACCATGAAGCCCATCTTCAGCGTGGCCAAGAACGCCAAGAACAAGCGCATCGTTTATGCCGAGGGCGAGAACGAGGGCGTGATGCGCGCGGCCCAGATCGTGGTGGACGAGAACATTGCCCGCCCGATCCTGATCGGCCGCCCGGCCGTGATCGAGCAGCGCCTGGAGCGCTTCGGCCTGCGCCTCAAAGCCGGTGTCGATTTCGACGTGGTCAGCGTCGAGAGCGACCACCGTTACCGCGATTACTGGCAAACCTACCATCGCCTGACCGAGCGCAAGGGCGTGACCGAGCAGATGGCCAAGATCGAGATGCGCCGTCGCCTCACGCTGATTGGCGCCATGCTGCTGCACAAGGGCGAAGCCGATGGCCTGATCTGCGGCACCTGGGGCCACACCCCCCTGCACCTGCACTACATCGACCAGGTGATCGGCAAGCGCCAGGGCGTCAAGACCTACGCGGCCATGACCGGCCTGATCCTGCCGGGCCGCACGGTCAACCTGCTGGACACCCACATCAACTACGACCCAACCGCCGAGCAACTGGCCGAGATCACCATCATGGCCGCCGAGGAGATGATGCGTTTCGGGCAGCGCCCCAAGGCCGCGCTGCTGTCGCACTCCAATTTTGGCTCCAGCAACCAGCCTTCGGCCCTGAAAATGCGCGAAGCCCTGGGCCTGATCCAGCGCGATGCGCCCTGGCTGGAGGTCGATGGCGAGATGCATGGCGACACGGCTTTGGACGCAGGCTACCGTGGCACCCTCATGCCCCGCAGCTCCTTGACTGGTGAAGCCAACCTGCTGGTGTGCCCCAACATCGACGCGGCCAACATCGCCTACAACCTGCTCAAAGTGGCGGCCGGCAACAACATCGCCCTGGGCCCAGTGCTGCTGGGCGCGGCCTTGCCGGTGACCATCCTGACGCCATCGGCCACCGTGCGCCGCATCGTCAACATGACCGCCATGACGGTGGCCGACGCCAACGCAGCGCGCTGAAAACAGCCGGCCTCGAGCCGGAAAATTGGGGTAACGCAAACTGTCAACCCCTGAGGCAAAGGCCCCTCGACTCGGTATTTCCGGGCTTGGGGCCTTGAGCTTTTGGCCATGTTTCAGTAGCATGACGGCTTCGCGAGATTTGCACAATTTGCAACGCAGAGCTGGGAACACAGCTCCCTGACCCTAGAGACATGGCCTTGTTTGTGACACCCCGGGAGACCGCTGAGCGCCAGTCGCAGTTCGCTTTGAACTGGCGCCGCCACGTTCGGATCGGGGTGCTGACAACGGCAGCCATGATCGGGGCCATGGGTGGCTGGATACCTGCTTCGCAGGCGTTCACCCGCCAGTCACGTGCCGATGAGGTGCAATCCCGCGCGAGTGCCTTGCCTTTGTCTCAACTCCCGCCGCAAGGTCAGGAGGTCCATCGCCGCATCTTGAGCGGGGGGCCGTTCAGGTATGACAAAGACGGCGTGGTGTTCGGCAACCGCGAGGCACAACTGCCACGCAAACGAAGGGGTTACTACCATGAGTACACCGTTCCGACCCCCGGCAGCCGCACACGCGGCGCCCGGCGCATCGTCTGCGGAGGTGAAATTGTGCAAAGCCCTGAAACTTGTTTCTACACCCAGGATCACTATCAAAGCTTCCAGAAGATCGATCCCTCGCGCTGACTGACTTTTTGTCACCTCAGCGCCTCCAGTTTTCCTTTCAGTTTTTCTGTAGCACTCGATAACGGTCACCTCATGCACCAGTCCAAAGCGATCATGTTGTTGCAATCCATTCGGCCCAACATCGTCCAGTCCATCCGCGCCTACCGCCCGGATGACCTGCAACAGGCAGCCCAGGAGGTGGGTCACCACTTCCTCTACACCAACCTGAACCCTGCCCAGAGCAAACAGGAGGTGTTGGACATCATGGCGCGCGACTTCCTCTTCCCGGATCACTTCGGCAAGAACCTGGATGCGCTCTACGACTGCATCACCGACACCGTGCACAAATCTGGCCCCCAGCCAGGTTTTGTGGTGGTGCTGGAGTTGCTGCCTGACGGCGTGCGCATGGACCGCGAATCGCGCGAGCAATTGCTGGACGCTTTCCGCGATGCGGCAGATTTCTGGTCCGAGCGCAAGATTCCTTTCCGCGTGTTCTATTCCATCGCCGTCTCGGGCAAGGAATCGGCCGGTCACTGGGACAAGGCTGATGTGGCCCAGAACGACGCCCCGGTCAAGCCGGTCAAGGTGTCCAAGAACGCACCTCAGCCCATGGTCATGAACCTGCCGCCCATGAGCAGCGTGTTCGACACGGCGCAATTGCTGGTCGCGGCCTGATCGTTTGAACTGATCCAGGTTTAGCCACCGCTGAACCACACCGAAGGGGCTCGCAAGAGCCCCTTTTTTCATGCGCCGGCCTGCTCAAGTGGCTTAAGCCACCCTGGGAAAGGTTGCCAGGCTGTAGGCCACGAAGCTCAAGGCATAGGCCGAGAAGAATCCCGCCACATGCGCGGCCTTGTCATCCCGGCGCCACGATGACACCCCGGCGCCGATCAGGATGGCCAGTGGCACCAGCAGCGGGAATAGAAAGCGCCCCTGCCCCTGCTCGTACATGAGCGCAAAACGCGTCACCAGCAGCAGGTTCACCCCGATGGCCCAGGCCATGCCCTGCATGAAAGGCCTCAATTCGCCTTCGAACAAGGGCATCCCGCCACGTCGTGACCCTCGCAATCCGCGCCAGGCCAGGCACAGCATCACAAAGCCGATGAAAGGGAAGATGCCGTGCACATTGTTGTGGATGCCCGAGACCGCGCAAAAGGTCAGCAGGGTGTAGAGCAGCAGCACGGGCACCAGCAGCACGTACCAGAGCCAGCCCCAGCCTTCGGGCATGTGCAGCACGGCCTTGACGGCATCACTGCGCCAGACGGCCTCCCAGTCGAAAGGAATGTTGGCCACCGATTCGGCCGTGGCGCTGCCATAGACGGCCAGGTTGCGCGCGATCCAGGGCGAGACCACCAGGGCCGACACGCCCCCAACGATCAGGAGGTAAGCCAGGGCCTTGCCCCAGCTTGGCCGAGGCAAGGCAAGTTGCCGGCAGCACACCACCGCCACCAGCGCCACGGCATAGACCACCGCGCTGAACTTGGCCAAAGCGGCCAGCCCCAGCAGCAGCCCAGCGCCTGAAGCGGCCCGCCAGGACAGGTCACCTCGCGCCAGCACCACCAAAAAAGCCGCACCCAAGGCCAGTACCAGGTTGTCGTTGTTGATGGCCGCCGAGGAAAACACGTAGCTGGGCAGCAGACTGACCATGCCCACCACGCTCACGCTCAGCAACTCGTCATGGATGTTCAAGGCGCGCAAAAAGCGCAACGCGCTCCACGCCGCCACGCCCCACAAGGCGACGCTGAACAGACGCAAGGCCACGACCGTGGCGTGCTGCATCGCCTCGCCGAAGATCGCCTGGGCCACCAAATACACGGGCACCTGCGCGAGGTAATACAGCGGCGGCTGGTAATACTCCCAGTCGTTGGTGGGCGAATCGGTCTGGTGAACCTGCACCGGAAGGGCATGTTGCTCGGCCAGAAACTTCACATAATTGAAGTGGCTTTGCTCATCGGGCGCGTAGAAATCAGGCGTGCCGAAGGCCACCACCAGACGCAGGGCCAGCCCCAGCATCAGCAAGGCAGGCACCAGGGACATGGCACCGTGGCGCCGAGACACCGTCAGGCAGGCCCGCCACCCCAACAGGCCCAGACCCAGCGCCCCCAAACCCAGAACCCACTGTCCCATCACGCCCATGACCATGCCCGATTAGCTTGACTTCAGAGGAGCACGCCATCGTGCGCCTGGATGTCCGCCATTGTCGGTGCATTCGAGTTGTCAGCGCCCAGCCCAGGACCGGAACGAATTCAGCCGTTCTGCCCAACCACCACGGCCTGACAGGTAAGCCGGCACCACGGCCGACATGGGCTCAGGCGTGATGCCCCAATCGGACAGCAGCAGGTGGTGCCCGCTGGCCACGTTGGAGATGTTCATCGAATCCAGGTTGTCACGCGACATCATGGGATCACCGGGCAACCACTTCAACATGGCCGCCTGGGCATTGCCAATGGCGCGGGGCATGGGCAGCACGGGCCGGCGGTGACCGCTGAAACGGCCTGCCAGACGCACGATGTCGGCCAAGGTGTAGACCTCTGGGCCCACGCATTCGATGATCTGGCCGGCAGTTTCCGGGTGAAGCAGGCTGTGAACCAGCGCCCGAGCCACGTCCTCGACCCAGACGGGCTGGAACTTCGCATCGGCACAGGCCAGAGGCACCACTGGCATCATCGCCTGAAGGCGGGCGAACAGGTTGGTGAAACGATCGTGCTCGCCGAAGATGACGCTGGGGCGCAGCACGGTGAGCGCCAGTTCCGGGCCGTGCGCCATCCACAGGGCGCGCTCGCCATTGCTCTTGGTGCGAAAGTAGAGCGAGGGCGAGGCCACCGGATCCTTGGTCACGCCCAGGGCGCTGACATGCACCAGGCGGTGCACGCCCGCCTTGACGCAGGCCATGACCAGGCGCTGCGGCAGATCAACATGCACCTGCTGAAACTCGCCCGAGTTGCCATGCAGCACGGCCACCAGATTGACCACCGCATCGGCACCGTGGAGCACCTGCGCCAACGATTGATCGTCGCCAATGCGGGCGCTGATGACATCGACTGTCGGCAAGGTGAAGAGGTGCTTGCAGCGCTCGCGATGGCGCGTCGGCACGATCAGGCGAGGGCCGCCCGCCCCGAAGCGCGCGACCCATTGCTCGCAAAATGCCCGGCCTACGAAGCCTGAGCCGCCCAGCACCACCACGCGTTTCATCTCTGGCCCTTCTTGTTTGCAGGCCCCAGCGTGGGTTCACGCTTCAGGGCAGGTCGTCGTTTTCAGGCGGCGCGGTCGAGCCCCGTGGTCCGATGGTACCGCCCAGCCTCGTTTTAATCGACAAGGGCTTGCCGTGCAAGACATGGCCGTAAGCCACCGCGTTGGCTAGCACTTTCTTCACGTAGTCGCGGGTTTCGTTGAAGGGGATGTTCTCGGCCCAGGCTGCCGCATCCAGGCGCGCGCCTTCACGCCAGCGGCGCGGCCGCCCCGGCCCGGCGTTGTAGGCGGCAGCGGCCATGGCTTGCGAGCCGCCGAAATCATCGATCAGCAGCTTGAGGTAACCCGCGCCGATCTTCAGGTTGGTGTCCCGATCGGTGATCTGCTCGCCCTGGAAGTCGGTCATGCCCAGCTTCTTGGCCGTCCACTGAGCCGTGGCGGGCATCACCTGCATCAGGCCGGCCGCACCGACGGTGGATTTGGCCGCGACCTGGAAGCGCGACTCCTGGCGGATCAGGCCATACATGTAGGCCGGGTCGAGACCGACCTCCTGGGCCGCCTTGAGCACGTCGCGCCGCCAGGGGGTGGGAAAGCGCTGGAAGAGGTCGATGTCCTGGCGGGTGCGCTCGCTGGTGTTGATGCAGCGGTCCCAGATCTCGCGGTCGCAGGCCAGGTCGGCGGCGGCCAGGAGTTCTCGGTCGCTCATGCCGCCGGATTTGCCGTAGGACAGGGTGTAGTTCCACTCGCGTGCGCCTTCCGAGCGCCAGCCCAGGTCATACAGGCGCAGGGCGCGGTCCAGGCCGGGCGTGGCCTTGGCTTGGGCGGTCTCGTCCTTGCCGGGCGCGGCGGGCCGGGTCACGGCTCGATAGCTGCCGGCGGGCAACAGGTCCATGGCGAGCAGGCCGTAGAAGCTGGTGGGTGAGGCGATGCGCGCCAGCAACTCGCGCGCTTGCAGGCGCCGGGGCTCGCCGGCCGGGCCGGTGGGGGCCTGGGCCAACAGGGAGCGTGCACGCCAGTAGAGCCAGGTGGGGTCGTTCTTGAGCTCGGGCGACATGGCGTCGTAGGCCGTGTCCAGCACGGTCCAGTGGCTGCGCTGGCCGCTCAAGGCCGAGCGCATGGCCGCGCGTGCCAGCCAGGCCAGGGTGTCGGCGGGCCAAGTCTGGACCCAGCGCACTGGCGTGTCGTTCATCTCGGCCAGCAGCAGTCCCCGCTCGTAGTAACCGACCGCCTGGGGCATGAGGCGCCAGGCGGCCGCCCGGCCGATGCTGGCCCAGACCCAGGCCTGGTCTTCGCGGCTGAGGTGCCAGCGAGCGGGGGCGGTGGGCACGGCCAGCGCATCGGCGGCCGATTGCGGGTCCAGCGAAGCCCAGCGTTGCAGCGCCAGGGCATTGAGCGGCCCAACGTGATCAACCGGAACCGGCGGTGGTGGCGGCACATAAGCTTTGGCCTTGCGTTTTTTCGCCGACACCTTGGCTTTGCTGCTTTTCTTCTTGCCGAGCGCCTCGTCAGCCTGGGCCACCGCGCCGGTCGAGCCTGTCGAGCCGCTTGCGTTCGGACGCACGGCGGTGTCGGCCTTGAGGAAGGCCTGCGGCTGCCCCATCAGGCGCATGATGGCCTGGGCCGTGGGATCGCCCAGCAGGCGCGCCACTTGCGGGATCACCTTGGGCCGTTCGTTGTCCATCGCCAGGCGCAGTTTTTTCCAGACATCAGTACTGCTGAGCACCCCGGCCTGAAAAAGCGCCGACGACATCGCCTCGCAGCCGTTGTCCGAATCTTTCTGACTCCACCAGGCCAGGCGGGCCTGTTCGCGCAGGTCGCTGACGCCTTCCATGGGCAGGTTCAATTGCTGGCGCGCCAGCACACCAAAGCAGATCACCTCGCGGTCATCGTTCATGCGAAAGCCGCTTTGGATGCGCAGGTAGGTGCTCCAGTCGCGGCGCTTGCCCAGCTCCAGCAGCCAGTCATTGCGCAGGCGGTCGGCCACGTAGGCATCCCCCCAGCGGGCCAGGAAATCATCGACCTCGGGCGGGTTGACTTCGGCCAGGCGGACTTGCAAATACCAGTAGTCAGCCCAGGGCGCCAGCGGGTGGCGCTCGGCGATGAGGCCATCGCGCAGGGCCAGCAGGCGCTGCTTGTCGCGTACGCGGTAGGCGTCCCGGGCATCGACGACAGCGGCATCGCCAGCCCAGGCCGCAGCTGGCGTCCAGCTCGGTTGCTCCCCCGAGCCGCTGGCGCTCAAGGCCACGCCAAAGGCCAGCACACGGGCGGCCCAAGGCCCACCCAGATCAGTCCACAATCGCATCCTTGATGTCTTTCCTTGCGACCCTTTCAAGAGGGCCTACTTCACATGTCCGACACTCGCACCGCCTTGCGCCAACGCCTCCTGCAAGCACGCCAGACCTGGGCTGAATGGCCGCAGGCTCAAACGGCCCAATCGCAGCTGGCTGCGCACCTGGCCGACCTGCTCCGGCAGTTGGAGCCCGAGTGTCTGGGTCTTTATTGGCCGATCCGGGGTGAATTTAACCCAAGGGACGCGGCCTTGGCCTGGCAGGTGGCAATGAATGACGAATATGAGGCCTCGCTGGCCTTGCCGTGGGCGACCAAGGCTGGCGCGGGCCGCGAGCCGGGCATGACGTATCGCCTGTGGGATGGCAGCGAGCCCACCACGCGTGACGAGTGCGGCATCGCCTGCCCGGACAGCCGGCCCGCCGACCCGGACGTGATCCTGGTGCCATGTGTGGGCTTCACGCGCGCAGGCTTCCGCCTTGGGTATGGTGCGGGTTATTTCGACCGTTACTTGGCGGCGCATCCCGATGTGACCGCCGTGGGCATCGCCTGGTCAGAGGCCGAGATCACCGAGGCCGAGATGGCCCCGCAAGCGCACGACCTGCCGTTGATGATCATCATCACGCCCGAAGGCGTGGTGGGCTGAAGATCAGTAGGTCTTGTAGGGCAAGAACTTGCCCGACATGGTGATGCTCACGCGGTCACCGGCGGGATGGGGCTCGCGCTGCAAGTCCATCTTGAAGTCGATGGCGCTCATGATGCCGTCGCCGAATTCTTCATGGATCAAGGCCTTGAAGGTCGTGCCATAGACGCTGATCAGCTCGTAGAAGCGATAGATGAGCGGGTCGGTGGGCACCGACGTGCGCAATGAGCCCTTGTAGGGCGTCTCCTGAAGCCACAGCCGCGCCTCAGGCGGCAACTCGAAGAGCTCGCCGATCACGCCGGCCTGCTCGGCATTGAGGGTCATCTGGCCCAGACACGCAGCGGTCACCCACTCCTTGCTCAGGCCGACCTTGGCGGCCACGTCCGACCACTTCAGGCCTTTGCGGACCTTGGTCTCGATGATGAGGTCGGTCACGTCTTCTCGGTTCATGGGGCTCAGCTCCTTCAGCTTGTTCACTCAACAAAACAGGTCAACAACGAGGATCAGGCCGCATCCGGGGTCGAGCGCAATGCCCGCCCGCCCTGGTACAGCGGCATGGTCAGGATCACGGTGGTGCCCGTGCCCAGCTGGCTGTCGATGTGCAGCCAACCGCCGAACTGGCCGGCGCGCTCGCGCATGGCCATCACGCCATAGGCGTCGCGGCTGTCGAACACGCTGGGCGGTGCGCCCCGACCGTTGTCCTTGACGACGAGCGTGATGTCGCTGGGCGTGGCGCTGATGCGGATCTCGACCTCGCTGGCGCGGGCGTGCCGCGCGGCGTTGTCGAGCAATTCCTGGAAGATGCGGAACACCGCGTTGGCCAACGGCCCTTCCGGGGCTTTGAGGCCCGGCACGATGTCAACCGACCATTGGCAGGCCATCTGGCTGCTCAGGGCGAAATCACGAGCCAGGGTCTCCAGCGCCACCCACAGGCCCTGGAGATCCAAAATGGAGGGGCGCAGGTCCTGGGCGATGCGGCCGGCCTGGTCCATGGGGGTATCGATCAGGCGGCGCATGACGGGGGCCGCTCAATGGCGAGACGCAAGGTGATCCTCAGCAAGGTTCTTCTCCACACGCGGCCACGGTGGCCGCAAGACTTGCTGAGGACCCTGCAAGGGCCGTGCCGGGTCAGCCCTGCATGGCCTGACGCAGGGCGGTCGCCAAGGCGGTGTGGGCCTCGGCAGCCTGGGGGAGGAAACGCCCCAGGTTGATGAAATCGTGCACCGTACCGGGCCAGACCCGCAGTTCGGTGGGCACGCCGGCCGCCTTGAGCTTGTCAGTGTAGAGGCGGCCATCGTCGGCCAGGGGATCGCACTCGGCCAACCCGATCCAGGCTGGCGCCACGCCTGCGTGGCTGGGGGCCTTGAGCGGCTCGCGGCGCCAATCGTCGGCCACGCCACTCATGCGCGCCTGCGCATCGAACCAGGCCATGGTGGACGCATCCAGCACCATGCCCTTAGAAAATGCCTTCAAGGAGTCGGTGGCCAGGCTGGTCTGCACGGTCGGGTAAAACACGGCCTGCAAACGCACGGGGATGCCCGCATCACGCGCCATCAGGGCCACGCTCACGGCCAGGTTGCCGCCCGCGCTGTCACCGCCGACGGCCAAACGCGTCTCATCCAGCCCCAGGCTGTGGCCTTCGCGGGCCAGCCATTGCAGCGCATCCCAGGTGTCGTCCAGGGCGGCCGGGTATTTGTGCTCAGGCGCCAGGCGGTAATCGATGGCCACGATGGCCACGCCCGACTGCTGCGCGATTGAGCGGCACATGGCATCGCAGGTATCGATTGAGCCGATCACGAAACCGCCGCCATGCATGTACAGCATCACTGGCAACTTGGCGTCGGTGCTGGGCGCATACAGACGCGCTGGAATGGCGTGGCCGGATGGGCCCGGGATGGTGAAATCCTCGATGCGGGGCAGCGCCACCGGTTTGACCGTGCTGGCGCCCACGGCCATGCGGTAGGACAGGCGCGCTTGCTCCAGGGGCAAGGTGTGCAGCGGCGGGAATCCTGCGCGGGCGATGTTACCCATCAGGTCGCGGGTGGCCTGGTTGAGCAGGTCGAAAGGCGAAGCAGCAGCCATGAAAAGGGTCTCCGATTGGCGGTCAAGTCAAGGAACATTGTCACGCCAAGCGAATAACAACGGGGCGAGGCGGCCTCATTTCACACGCTTGGATTTCCCGCCATCTGAGATCCTTAAGTCGTCCCCCGGCACGTCGATAAACAGTGAAATCTGCCACGACGCGCAGACCGACCTTGCCAGTTCATTGGTTCTAACGCCTAGAGGAGGCTGACTCATGCAGCTCGAAGCCCTTTTCAAACAGCCCCAGGCCCTGCCTGCCGTCCCCAAAGTCGTTCATGAGCTGATTGACAGTTTCAACAACGATGATGTCTCGATCGAAGACATTTCGAAGCGGATCGCCTCCGATCCCGTCTTATCGGCCCGCCTGCTGAGGCTGGCCAACTCGGCTTATTACCATGTCTCCCGCACGGTGGGCACGGTCGACGACGCCTTGATGATGCTGGGGTTCGTGACCGTGCGCACCCTCGTGATCAGCTCTGGCCTGACTTCCGGTTTCAAATCGATGCCAGGCCTGGACCTGGGCAAGTTCTGGAAATACAGCTCGCAGGCGGCGGCCGTCGCGCGCTGGACGGCCAAGGTCACCGGTCAGAACCAGGAGCTGGCTTTCACGGTCGGGTTGATGCATGGCATCGGCCAACTGGTGATGCATGCCGGCATGCCTGAGCCCATGCTGCAGATCGACAAGATCGCCAGCCCCTTTGATTCGCGCCGCTTTGACATGGAGCGCCAGTCCTTTGGATACCACTTCGCCACCGTCGGCGGCGAACTGGCGCGTCAGTGGAAGTTTCCACCCGCATTTGCCCAGGCCATCGAGCAGTTTCCTGAACCGCTGGCAGCCACCACCTTCGATCCGATGGCCGCTGTGCTGCACTTGGCCGCCTGGCGCGCCCGTGCCCAGCACCACGGCCTGAACGAGGCCGAACTGGAGGCCACCGTGCCGGTGGACGTGCTCAAAAAGCTGGGGCTGACGGCGGATGGCTTCCTCAAAGAGATGCCTCCCATGAACGAGTTGTGCGAAGGCCTGGAAGCCCTCGTCGGCGGCTGACACCCAGCGCGCCCCCAAACCGGCTCGCGGTCAGATCGCGAGCGGGTCCACATCCACTGCCCAACGGATCAATCCATTCGGGCGGTTTTTTTGCGCCAGCGCCAGCCATGGCGGAGTGGCGCGTTGCAAGAGCCGTTGCAGCACTGGCCGGGCGCTGGCCTCGATCAGCATTTGCGCCCGCTCGACATTGGCCACGCGCTGCACCGCCGTCGGCACCGCCGGGTAGATCAGGATGCCGCCCATCTCCTGCACCAGGGGCGCGATCAACTCGGCCGCCGCCTTGAGGTAGTTCTGAGCGGCGTCTTGCGTGCGTCCCTCGGCCCGCAACATGGCCAGGT